>DQHS01000089.1 GCA_003524365.1 Cellvibrio sp.
CCGCCGAATCACAGAGCTGGCGCACGACTAGATCCATAGCGGCGCTACGCGAGCCTTTTATAAGAAGCGTGGTGTCCTTTTTTGCAATTTTTTTCAAGTGCTCAACTAGGCTCGGTTGATCTGCGAAATGTAATGCGCCCTTACCAAAGGCTTGGGTCGCACTTTCACTGAACTTGCCGACGGTGAATAAGTTGGCGATCTTTTTCTCGCGCGCATACTCCCCTAACTCCGTGTGTAGCTGCTGAGCCTCTGAACCTAACTCGCCCAGATCACCTAAAACTAAAATGCCGCGTTTTTTTTGTGCAAGCACATCAATTGCTGCCCGCACTGAGCCGGGGTTTGCGTTGTAGCTGTCATCAATAATCTGCGAATTATTNNTCAATATCCTGCGCAAAACAATCGGCATCGCGATTTTGATAAGCAACACGAATGACTCGACGATTTGTGAGTGTTGCCAGCCAATCTGGTGCGAAACGATCATCAATGTTGACGACGGCGGTGCCGGTAGTCGGCAGTGCCGCATAAATTTCACCTTTCGCGCGCGCCACACCCTGCAAGGAACCAAAACCTTGAATGTGCGCGGCCATCACATTATTAACCATCGCAATTTGTGGCTTGGCGAGCGAACAGAGATATTCAATTTCTGCTGGGCCACTCGCGCCCATTTCGATCACCGCATATTCATGATGCGCTTCCAACTGCAACAATGTTAAAGGCACACCGATATGATTATTAAAATTGCCTTTGGTCGCATGGGTTGAACCGCATTCGGCGAGAATTCCGGAAAGCAACGTTTTTACTGTGGTTTTGCCACTGCTACCGGTGATAGCAATAATCGGGCGCAGAAATAAACTACGATTTAATGCAGCAATTTGCCCGAGCGCCAACAGCGAATCGCTAACCACTAATTGCGGTAATTTAATATCGGGAAAAAAACGTTCTACCACCAAGGCGCAAGGGTTTTTGGCAACCGCATCATTAATGAAGTCGTGTGCATCAAAACGCTCACCACGTAAGGCAACAAATAATTCACCTTGTGCCAGCGTGCGTGAATCGGTATTCACGCGGGTAAATTCCACGTCGCCTTGCTTAACGTCACTTTTCTTAAAATTGCTTGGCTTAAACTGTGCAGTAACGGCACGCAAAGGTTTATTGGTAGCAATAAATTCTTCAACCCACTTTAACGTAAGAGGCTTGATCATGATTGAGCCTCGGGTGACTGATTGTCAGTTTCATGTTTGGCGATACGGCGCTGCAATGACAAGCGCGCGTGTTTGCTATCGCTGAAAGGAAGGGTTTGAGTTGCGAAAATTTGATAATCCTCGTGGCCTTTACCGGCAATTAACACTATGTCGCCAGCCTTGGCTTGTTGTACGGCAAAATCAATTGCCTGAGCGCGATCTGCAATCACCAAACAACCACTCGGATGATTCATGCCGCGCACAATTTCTGCCGCAATACTGGAGGGATCTTCCGAGCGCGGATTGTCATTAGTGACAATCACATAATCACTTAAACGCTCGGCGATTTTTCCCATTTGTTGGCGCTTGCTTTTATCGCGATCACCACCACAACCAAACACTGTCCAAACGCGTCCGGCTTTGTGTTGATGAATCGCATTCAAGGTGTTTTCAAGTGCATCTGGTGTGTGGGCGTAGTCGACAATCACCTGAATTTCTTGCGCGGTTTGATCAACAGTAACCAACTGCATACGGCCAGGTGCTGGCTCCAATTGCGCAATGAATGGCACCATTTGCGCTAGCGTAAATCCTTGCGCACCTAATGCAGCAATAACCGCGAGTAAATTACTGAGATTAAATTGTCCCAACAGTGGCGAATCTATGTCTGCCTCGCCCCAAGGCGTGTGCAGATGTGCACGCACACCTTGCGCATACAGAACAATATTAGATGCATAGACATCAGCTACTTTTTCAGTCGAATAACTTATTACGTTTACGCTAGCAGGTGCTTTTTTTACCAAGCTGCCAGCCCAACTATCGTCGAGATTAATAACGGCCGTTCGCAATTGCGGCATTTGTAAAAGCTGCGCTTTGACATTGCCATAGCTCTGTAAATCACCGTGATAATCCAAGTGGTCTTGGGTGAGATTAGTAAAAATGGCGCTGGTAAATTGCACACCAGCAACACGCTTTTGCTGCAAACTGTGCGAAGACACTTCAATCGCGATGGAGGCGGCGCCGCCAATCACCAGCTCATTTAAAATGCGTTGCAAGGTGATGGGGTCAGGTGTTGTTAAACCGGTTGAGGTAAGCAGGCTAATTTGTTGCGCGAGCGGCGCAATAACAGAGGTGTCTAGTAACCCGTAGCCAATAGTGCCAATCACCGCAGATTTTTTTTGCAGCCGGGCAAGCAGCTGTGCAGCTAACAAACTGCAGGTGGTTTTACCGTTAGTACCAGTAACACCTATTAATGGAGTTTTTTTACTGGGCTCACCAAAAAAATGGCCTGCGATTTCACTGACGCGGGACGGCAAATTATCGATTGCAATAACAGGTACCGCCCCCAACCAATCTATCCCCTGCCAATTTTTATTGGCCTCCACCAAAATAACCGCAGCGCCCAATTCAATTGCCTTGGCAATAAAATTGCGCCCATCTACTTTAATTCCTGCCAGCGCGATAAAGGCGTCACCCGTTTTTAATTGGCGAGTATCAAGGCACAAGTTGCGCACAGCAATGCTTGCCGCCTTATCCAAATTCAGATCAGGTAGTAAGTCGGCCAGTACAACACTGTGAGTTTGATAATGTGAGGCCATCAGGTTTCTGACCTCTCATCGGCAATAGGATTTTTAGGGGGTACTTTAATGGCAGGATCTGCAATTAATGCTTTATCGCCTTCAACGCGAATATTGTCGGGTGGAACTTGCAACATACGCAGTGCATCTTCTGCCACTTTTGAAAAAGCAGGCGCAGCAACAATGCCGCCGTTACCCATGATGCCACCGCCTTGTGGTTCATCAATCACAACCATTGCAACAATGCGCGGATTTTTGATCGGCGCCATGCCAATAAATGAACTGATTTGCAGATTGGAATATCTTCCGTTCACTGCTTTAAAAGCGGTTCCCGTTTTCCCAGCCACTGAATACGAAATCGCTTGTGCTTTACTTCCGGTACCTTCAGCAGATACAACACGTTTGAGCATTTCTTTTACCTGGTCAGTGTATTTTTTCTCAACAACACGCTGACCTTCAGGAGGTGCATCAACACGCAATAAAGAAACCGGACGTTTTAAACCACCCGCGGCAATAACCCCATAAGCCTGCACCGTTTGCAACACAGTACTGTTGAGTGCATAACCATAAGAAAAGTTGGCGCGCTCAATTTTTTGAGCGGGCTTTAACACCGGTAAACGCCCCGCAGACTCACCGGGAAAACCGGTGCCGATTGGCTGACCAACACCAAGGCGCTCATACATATCGCGCACAGTATTGGTATCTAATGCGAAGGTAATTTTTGTCATCGCGATGTTGGATGATTTTGCAATCGCCATTGCCAAATCCATCGCGCCATAATTGCGGTGATCTTTAATTGGCTTACTGCCAACCATAAAATAACCAGGGTTGGTATCAATGATGTCTTCAGGTTTGAACTTTCCACTCTCCAATGCAGCGAGAACCACCCAAGGCTTTACCGCCGAGCCAGGTTCGTACAAATCGGTGATCGCGCGATTACGTAAACCAGCACCGCGTGCACGACTGCGATCATTAGGGTTGTAGGTGGGCAAGTTGGACATGGCGAGCACTTCGCCGGTGAGCACATCCAGAATCACAATCGAGCCGGCAATTGCACCTGCATCTTCAACTGCTTTTTTTAATTCGCGATGCGCGAGATATTGCAAACGCAAATCGATACTGAGAGTGAGATTTTGCCCGGGGCGCGCCGCTTTCACCAAGCGCAATTCTTTTACGGTACGGCCGCGCAAATCTTTTACGACTTCTTTTGCGCCGTTTTCACCGGTGAGCCAAGCGTCGT
This sequence comes from Cellvibrio sp., assembly GCA_003524365.1. Lineage (GTDB taxonomy): Bacteria > Pseudomonadota > Gammaproteobacteria > Pseudomonadales > Cellvibrionaceae > Cellvibrio. Next base: position 3,996 of record DQHS01000089.1, read on the forward strand.
AAGCCAACTCCATTCCTTCCTGCCCGCGATCATCCACATCGGTCATACCAACCAAATGTGCGGCAACTTCCGCTGCAGGATAATAACGATGATATTCAATCTGCTCGTAAACGCCGGGAATATCTAACGCCAAAACCGCTTGCGCGGCCTGAGGGGACATTTGACGCTGCAAATACATAAATTCTTTAGTGCCGTAGCGTGCGAGGCGTGCTTCCAATTCAGCTTTATTAAATTTTAATGCCTGCGCCAATTCCCCCCAACGATGGGGAGATTGCAACAACACTTTTGGATTTGCCCAGAGAGTAGAGACGGGGGTGCTCACCGCGAGCGGGTCGCCATTACGATCGGTAATCACACCGCGATAGGCGGGAATAATTTCGGTGCGCAGCGTGCGCGACTCACCTTGATCTTGCAGAAACTCATAGCCCTTGTCGGCGTTGGGCAATACTTGCAAGCTGGCAACATGAACGATCAACATAATCACCAAAAACGCCAACAACACACCGACACCATAAAAACGCCAAAGGGCAACTTTTAGCGGCTTGCGCGCCGGCTGAACGGGAGCGCGAGCAGTGCGCGGCTCAAATGCGGAAGAGCGATTCATTGTCCACCTGCCGCAGGCTCAGCCAGAACATGACCTTCAATCACGTGATTGCCAGAGATCATAACCATCTCCTCCGGTGTAGGAGCCATCATATTTAACTCGGATACGGCAGCATGCTCTACGCGCCCATAGGCCGCCCAAGTGCTTTGCTCTAACAGATACTGCCCCCATTGCACTTGCAACTGGGAGGCTTCGCGGCGCAGGGTTTCAAGGCTGTTTACGTCGCGACGAACGATTTGTGTCGTTGCGACTACACCTATCGCAGAAGCCACTGTTGCCACCCACAAAAACGCAACAACCAGAATTACCCCTGGCGATAGCGCTTGTTGTTGTGATGGGTGACTTCTGTTCATGGAATCCCTGGTGTTTATAAATTTATCGAGTGATCTCGTATCGGTAGATCTAGTTACAGCTGGTGACGCAAATCCGGGATTTACAACTTTTCCGCCACACGCATAACGGCGCTGCGGGAGCGCACGTTGGCATTTATCTCTTCATCGCTCGCTTTTACTGCCTTGCTAAGCGAACGCATACGTTTATTCAACTGGTCATCGCGTAGCGGTAAGCCTTTAGGGACTGGGTCGCCTAACTCTTGTCGACGGATAAACCGCTTAACGGCACGGTCTTCTAGCGAGTGGAAGCTAATCACGACCAACCGACCACCGGGTGCAAGCACAGCAAGTGCTTGCTCTAATACCGAATCGAGATCTGTCAGTTCGTTGTTGACCTGAATACGAATCGCCTGAAACGCACGGGTCGCGGGATGCTTGCCTTTCTCCCACGCTGGATTTGCCTCTTTAATTACTTCCGCCAGATGCTTGGTGCGTGTAAAGGGTGACTTCTGTCGCTCAGCGAGAATGGCGCGCGCCATGCGCTTAGCGAAGCGTTCTTCCCCGTATTCCTTGAAGACCCAAATGATGTCGTCTTCGCTCGCGGTGTTAATCCAATCAGCAGCGCTTTGGCCACGGGTTTGATCCATACGCATATCGAGTGGACCATCCTGCATAAAACTAAAACCGCGCTCGGCTTCATCCAACTGTGGGGAC
>DQHS01000139.1:0-194 GCA_003524365.1 Cellvibrio sp.
GCAGGGATTCGCGCTTTCAGTAGCGAACTGAGACGCACTTCAAATAAATAAACGGCTTGCGGGATATCAAGCTGCTGTAGCAGGCTCGGATGTAATGCACCTATAACGCCCTGCCACTCATTGTCGCGATAAATATCAGCTGTTTGACCAGGATGCAGCGCTGAGTGAGAACCTGCTTTGATAGTAAAGGCTGA
>DQHS01000139.1:348-3747 GCA_003524365.1 Cellvibrio sp.
GGCAAACCCATTTTCGCTTCAGGGTGAGGCTCTATATCTAGTGGTGCCGCAAGGCTGCGTGTGGGTAAACGGTTATAGCCGTACACGCGTGCTAACTCTTCCAGCAAATCAGCTTCGATGGAAATATCAAACCGATAGCTAGGAACTGCAAACACCCAGCCTTCTGCGTTTTGCGACTGTAAAGTCAAACCCAAGCGCGCAAGAATGTCGACAACTTCATCGTCGGCCATCTCCAAGCTCAAACCACTGACAATACGAGCTTTACGCAAGGTGACCTGGCGCTCTTGTGGCANNCAGTATGCAAACCGTAAGAACGCGCACGACCGGCAATCGCCAATGGATTAAAGAAAGCACTCTCCAAAAAGATGTCGCGCGTCGTTTCACTTACTGCGCTCTCTTTACCACCCATGATGCCAGCAATAGCCAGCGCTTTTTGTTGATCGGCGATAACCATGGTATCGGCGTTGAGTTTGATCTCCTGCCCATCCAACAACTGGATTGATTCACCCTGCTCCGCCAACCGCACATAGATGGCGTTACTGAGTTTGGATAAATCGAACGCGTGCATGGGCTGACCTAATTCGAGCAGCACATAGTTGGTAACATCGACTACCGCATCGATACTGCGTAGACCGGAACGGACTAACTTATCCTGCAGCCATGCCGGACTTGGGCGACTGATATCGATATTGCGAATAACACGGCCGACGTAGCGGCTGCAGGCGAAACCAGCTTCAAGATGCACAGGAAAACTGTCAGCAACAGATGAGACAACAGCGGCAATTGCTGGCGAGGTAACAGGAGCACGATTCAACACACCCACTTCACGTGCAACACCTTTAACGCTCAAGCAGTCGCTGCGATTGGGAGTCAAATCGACTTCGATCAACTTGTCCTCAAGATTCAAATACTCGCGCAGGTTAACGCCTACGGGAGCATCGGCAGGCAATTCCCACAAACCAGTGTCATCATCACCTGCTTTAAGCTCGGTTTGGCCGCAGAGCATGCCAAAGGATTCAACACCGCGCAGTTTTGCTTTTTTTATCTGAAAGTCGCCCGGTAATTGCGCACCTATAGTGGCAAAGGGGATTTTGATACCAACGCGTGCATTGGCTGCACCGCATACGACTTGACTCAGACCATCGGGCAGACCGGCAACCTGACAAACACGCAGCTTGTCAGCGTCTGGATGCTGCTCACAGCCAACAATCTCGCCCACGATCACACCGGTAAAATCGCCTGCGACAGATTCAACCGCATCTACCTCAAGCCCTGCCATGGTCAGCTGGGCGACTAACTCATCGGTACCTATGGCTGGATTAACCCACTCGCGCAGCCAGGATTCACTGATTTTCATATTTCATTCATTCCGTTAAAACTGTTTCAAGAAGCGCAGGTCGTTCTCAAAGAACAAACGCAGGTCATTTACGCCATAGCGCAACATAGCCAAGCGCTCTACCCCCATACCAAAGGCAAAACCGGTATAAGTTTCAGGATCGACGCCGCTGGACTTAAACACTTCAGGATGAACCATGCCGCAGCCGCCCACTTCCAACCAGCCGGTGTTTTTACACATGCGACAGCCTTTGCCGCGACACTGGGTGCACTGGATATCCATCTCAGCCGATGGCTCGGTGAATGGAAAATAGGACGGACGGAAACGAACCGGCACATCAGCTTCAAAGAAGGCTTTGAGGAACTGATCCATGGTGCCTTTGAGATCGGCAAAACTGATATTTTTATCAACCACTAAACCCTCGACCTGATGAAACATCGGCGAGTGGGTTACATCTGAGTCGCAGCGATAAACGCGACCCGGACAGATCACCCGGATCGGTGGCTGTTTATTTTCCATGGTGCGCACTTGTACCGGTGATGTGTGGGTGCGCAGTACGTGAGTGTCATCCACGTAGAAAGTATCGTGCATCGCCCGCGCGGGGTGATGAGAGGGAATATTAAGCGCTTCGAAGTTGTGATAGTCATCTTCGATTTCAGGGCCCACTTCAACGCTATAACCCACGGCAGCAAAGATTTCTTCGATGCGTTGTAACGTTCGGGTTACCGGATGCAGACCACCGGTGTGCTGGCCACGGCCAGGCAGAGTTACATCAACCACTTCGCTGGCAAGCTTGGCATTGATCGCAGCCTGCTCTAACAATTCTTTGCGCACATTCAACGCGTCTTGCACGGCATCTTTAGCCTTATTGATTTCAGCACCGGCAGCAGGACGCTCCTCTGCCGATAATTTGCCTAACGTTTTCATCAACGCGGTAATGCTGCCATTTTTGCCTAAATAATTTACCCGCACCGCATCCAGCGCAGTCAGATCTTGAGCATCGGCAACGAGTTTGAGCGCTTCTTGGGTAAGCGCAGCGAGATTTTCCATCTGCTTTTCCAGTTTGAATAGGTCAACTAATAAGTCGGACTAGATTAGATTTTTCAAGCGCATGACTTCGCCGGACAGAGACCGCTCCTGTGCATCCATGCACCCGCGGTATACCGTTCATCCTGAACATAAAAAAAGGGAAGAACCCTAAAGCTCTCCCCTTTCATCGCGTTCACAAAAGCCCTTGCGGGCTTGAGGTTGTTGGACGATTAAGCAGCCAGAGCTGATTTAGCCTTCGCAACAACGGCAGCAAATGCTGCTTTGTCATATACCGCCAGATCAGCCAGTACACGACGGTCGAGAACGATGCTCGCCTTTTTCAAGCCAGCAATCAATTGGCTGTAGGACATGCCTTCAGCGCGCGATTGGGCATTGATACGAGTAATCCACAGAGCACGGAAATTACGCTTTTTAACGCGACGATCACGGTAAGCATATTGACCAGCTTTGATAACCGCTTGCTTGGCAACACGGAATGTACGCGAACGTGCACCGTAGTAACCTTTAGCAGCTTTTAATACTTTCTTGTGACGACGACGCGCCTCTACACCACGCTTAACACGGGCCATATTACAATCCTCTCAAAATTAATAAGCGCTATTAGATAGCACGGAACAGACGTTTTACGCGTGGTACATCGGCAGCATCAACGATGCTAGTGCCGCGCAGTTGGCGCTTACGCTTGGTCGTCATTTTGGTCAGGATGTGGCTCTTGTTAGCGTGTTTGAACTTGTAACCTGCGCCAGTCTTTTTGAAGCGCTTTGACGCGCCACTGTGTACTTTAGCTTTAGTTGCCATGTGATAAAACTCCACACATTTAGGTAAATAATATTAATAATCAAGGCAGCTAAAAGCCCGACTATTTTCTCTTTTTGGGGGCGATAACCATAGTGAGTTGCTTACCTTCCATCTTGGCAGCCTGCTCAACGGTACCCATCTCAGCCAGGTCGGTCTCGATGCGTTGCATCATTTCCATCCCCAGCTCTTGGTGGGCGAGCTCGCGGCCACGGAAC
>DQHS01000177.1 GCA_003524365.1 Cellvibrio sp.
CCGCGAAAGATTTGGAATTTGAGGTTGCGGCTAAGTTGCGGGATGAGATTGAGAAGTTGAAGAGAAAGGCGATTTGATTGTCGGTGATATGTTTCGTAGGGGCGCAATTTATTGCGCCCAATGATTTTAACTGCTGCAATGTGGTATCTGGTTGAAAATATTCGGGTTCAATAAATTGAACCCCTACATGCAATAATGACTGCACTGCGCAATTTATTGCGCCCTGATTTTTAAAGTCTAATTTTATAGCCCTTGGCAATCGCCCACCCAAAATGCTTTATCCAATGATGTACGGCACTCCCAGTTGATGGATTGCCCACCCATGATGGGTTTGGGTACAAGCTGAAGAACCTCATTTTCGCCGAAGGTGGATACCGCCAAGCGTAAGTGTAGTACGCCCCCCAAACGCAGTTCGGCGTTATCAATAAGATCTTTTTGCTGAAGCTCGCTGGAGTTTAAATCAATATCTGAAAAGTTATTGGGCCATTTTCCCGTTTCAGCGTAGTACTGCACTATGCTAAAACGGACAGGGTTCACCAATGATAGCGCCTCTGCAACTTTAGATTTTTTAACGGAATTGAATTGGAGTTTATCAGCGAGTCGATTCAGTAATCCACTGCTCGCGGTGGGCGCGGGTGGTTGTGATTCAGGAATGTTAATTTTTTGGATTTTGGATTTTGGGGTAAGTAGTTCGGTAAATTTTTGATTGGCAATTAAATTGGTAATTGCTTGTTCATAGGCGGCGGTTGTCAACCGGGAAATGTTGCCCTGATAGCCATCTACTTCATTTGCTGAGCCTTCAGTGATGGCGTTGAGTAATATTACATCGTCGGTGGAGTTGCTGATGGTGGCACGTAATTGTAACCACACGTTCGCCTTTTCAAAGTTATAGCCGCTAATTTTATCCAGATTCCCGGAAATGGTCGCTTTTTGTAGTCGTTGCGTACAGGCATTAATGCGCATATCTATAATATCAATCTGCAGTTTAAGCGGTGGATTTCCTTCTTCATCCAAAGATCGCTGGGGGTTGTTGAGCGCATAGAGTGCATTTTGAGTGCGATAGTTATACTGGTCAAATATGCGGCCTTCATCGCGATAAAGATCATCTGATTCCGGCAGGCTTTTTTTGTAGCGTTTTATATACTCTACATAGCTTACTGCGGTGGGTGAAACACAGTCTCCACCAAAATAAAAGTAAGCAAAATTGTCAGGCGTGCGCAATGCCCTCAGTTGTTCAAGCGCTAGTTCACTTCTCAACAAATAGAGTGAGGGGCGTGTGTTTTGGTAGCGTTGCGCCGCAAGTGTATCAACGACCTTTGCAGTGGGCATGGTGCCTAGGTTGAGATTCTGTGCTTGCGCGGAATCGGCGATTTTTTTATCTGAATAATGTACTTTGCCTTGAGCATCCGTCCATTTATAAATCTCGGCGTAAACAGGTGCTGTAAAAAACAACCAGAGTGCCGGCAACAACAGGGCGATATACTGGCGTGAGCGCATTATAAATAGGCAAATCATACTATTCCTTTTTGTGGTTATTACCTGATCTCAGGTTGCTTAAGGTGAAGATAAAAATATGAACTGGTGCAAATTTAGGCGTAAAAATCCGGGAAGGCAATATTTACTGTGAAAATATCCATAATGATAAAGCTCTTGCTGCCGATACTTTTCCCCTCCTGGCGCTTCTTTAGCAGCATTGGCCCATCGCCACGAATTGAGGTGGGTTTTATTGAAGATAAAAACTCCGCTCCAAAAAAGTGGTTGCCGTTTCGCCCTTTACCTAAAAGAATCAATTTCGCACTTGGTATTCAACAGTTATTTCACAATCCCGCNNCGAGCCGCAAGAGTGGTTACCATTTCGCCCTCTACCTAAAAAAGTTAATTTTACCCTCGGTCTGCAACAGCTGTTTCACAATCCTTTGTGGAATGAGCGTTTGTATATCAATACCTGTGCGGAACATTTGTTTGAAGATTATTCAGAATTTCGCGAGCGGGAAATTGGTCGGCGACTGGTGAGTACTTTAAGTAAAGAGATGGTTGCTGTTTTAAATAAGAAGATGGTGGTCGGTGGTGAAGTCCAATATTTGGTGTTTCGCATTCGCGCGTTAGAGTTTGAAGCAGGGCAGGTGCGTGATGATGTTGTGTTTGTCTCTAAAGCGTTTGCGCTGTTAGATGCAGGTGATAAGCAATGACGCTGGAGCTTGCAGTTCGATTGGCTGAGATCGTTTTAGGCTTTGCAATTTTCCAGCAAAGTCTGGAATTTATGCGCGCTCAGCAGCCAGAAAAAGCGCTGGGTGTTATTCGCGCCGTGTTGGCGATTTTATTAATGTTGGGGTTGCAGCCTTTGTTGGTTGAAGCCGCATTGCTGGTGACGGCGGTGATATTAATCCGTCGTTTTCAGGGGCCTTACAATGGCGGCAGCGATACCATGACATTGCTGGTATTGCTGTGTTTATGGTTATCGCATATTGCGCCGAACCGTTATTGGCAAGAAATTGCATTGGGCTATTTGGCGGTGCAATTGACTCTTTCGTATTTTCAGTCTGGCTGGGTAAAAGTAGTTAATCCAGAGTGGCGNNGAGTGGCGTAGCGGCCGCGCGTTGCAGCAGGTGTTTGCGCTGAGTGCTTATCCGGTGAGTGAGAATGTGCGATTGTGGGCGGGGCGACCGCAGGTGTTGCGGGCTATGTCATGGTCGGTGATGGTATTTGAGTTGTTGTTTCCGTTGGCGTTGCTGGATCAAACGTTATTAATTGTTGCTCTCGGTACTGCGGCATTATTTCATCTGGCCAATGCATGTCTGTTTGGGTTGAATCGTTTTTTCTGGATTTGGCCTGCGGCATTCCCAGTAATTATTTGGTTCCAGTCTCGCTTGGAGGTAGTGTTTTAATTGGGGTGTATACACTCCCAAGCGGAGCTTGGGAGCGAGAATAACTAGATGCCTATAAAGTAATCCGCTTTCCTTCTTTTGCTGCTTTAAAAATTGCTTCCAGAATTACAATATCTTTCATACCTTCTTCACCTGGAACAATAATCGGCGATTTATTTAAGATTGACAGCGCATCATTATCCATCTGTCGTGCTTGCTGATTGGCTGGTGATGGGGCAAGCCGGATACCATCGCTGGTTTTACCTTGTACTCCTGAATAGGATTGGAAGGGATTTAATTCGTACCAACCTTTTTCGCAATCGGCGCGCAATAAATTCATTGAGCGTGCGTAGCTTGTAGCACATTTTGCGCGCGCACCGCTGGCAAACTCCAACTCAAATTCCGTTGTTTCATCAACATTTTTATAAACTTCACGCGTACTTTCCATTCTTGCAGTAACAGCGATGGGTTCTTCGCCTGCAGTGTAACGTGCGGCATTTAGTGGATAGACACCCATGTCGTACATGGCGCCGCCGCCGAGTTTAGGGTCGGCGCGCCAACTGTATCCTGCATTGCCACTGTTATAGCCCGCTTCAGCAGTAATGGTTTGGATTTTTCCATAGGGTTTTTCTTTGGCGAATTGCATAATGCGCTGTGTGTTAGGTTCGTGCTGCATGCGATAGCCGATCGTCAATTGCACCTTATTTTTTTTGCATACATCAATCATGCTCTGACATTCTTTTTCATTCATCGCCATCGGCTTTTCACACCAGACATGCTTGCCAGCGTTGGCGGCTATTTCGGTAAATTTTTTGTGCGTGCCCGTGGGTGTGACGACATACACTACATCGATATCGGGGTTGTTAGCCAATTCATGCATGTTGTCGTAGTTGTAGATGTTGTAATCCTTCAGCCCATATTGTTTTTGCCACACAGGAATTTTTTCGGGTGAGCCGGTGACTATGCCAGCGAGATAACAATGATGCGTGAGTTGCAGCGCGGGTGCGAGCAGGTCCCGACTGTAATAACCCAGTCCCACTAATGCGACACCAATTCGTTTGTTCGGTGCGGAGCTGGCAAAGAGTGGCCCTGCGCTGGTGGCAATACCGAGAGCGCCTAGCGCTTTAATCAGTTCGCGGCGGGTAAGTTGTGCCATTGGGTGTCTCCAGAAGAACTCATCTCTGTAGTTGTAAGCCTCACTGCTCCATCGCGCAAACAACTAAACAAAAAATTACCCTGCGTTAAAAAATCTAAAAATATCAATGAGGTACTTATCACCCTCTGCGCTAACTTGACATGGGGTGTTTATACGCTTTACTTAAAAGGCCGATGTCGCGGCGAGAGTTGCGGGTAACGATTGGAAATAGGGGATTGGCCTCAAAAGGGGATCAAAAATGCGATTAGATAAAAGCTTGCTTAAAACGACGTTATTTATTCTCGGAGCTTGCTGCGGCACGCATGATGCTTGGGCTGTGGCGGCAGAGGAGGTCCCCAATTCCCTTAATGCACGCCTTTTAGAAATTGAAAAGTTGGGTGAGAATCCGGTGATTGTGGCGGCGGTAGAGGCGCGTAATTCGCGCGGTATGTCGATGGATGAAATCAAAAAACGCGATGCTGAATGGATGGCGAATAAAGAGGGGATCGATCAAGGCATGCGTGAAATCATGGAAAATGATGCTGCCAAGGCGCTCCGGACCATCGAAAAGTCAGAGCCCTACTACGTTGAAATGTTTGTGGTGGACAATCAGGGCGCTAATGTTGCCATGACCAACAAAACCTCGGATTTCTGGCAAGGTGATGAAGAAAAATTTACCGAAACCTTCAAAGGTGGGCAGGGTGAGGTGTTTATTGCCGCGCCCGAGTTTGATGACAGCGCCAATGCCTACCTGATTCAGGTATCGGTGCCGGTAAAATCCAGTGGCAGGACGATTGGCGCCCTAACCATTGGGGTCAATCTCGATATTCTGGCCGATGCAGCCGAGCGTTAAGCTGCCAAGGCATCGCCATCACTGGTAGAATGCGCGACTTTTTGGATCTTCCCGATCCCGATCCCAATTGTGGCGCCTCCTATGCAAACTCCTCCATCGACCTCCAAACAAACCGCTTCTGCCGCCCAGTATGAAGATTCACGCTTGGTGCCTCTCTGGCGCGCGTGGTTAGAGGTGGCGGGCAGCATGCCGCTGGATAAGTGGCTAAAAAATACCGTGCGCCAATATGCCCATTCCGGGCCGACCTCCATGCCTGAGTATGATGAGGTCAAGAAGCACAACAAATTCAAAACCCCCAAAACCTTTGCCCCGAATGCTGAACCGGAAGCGGTAGAAAGTGCTTCTTTGAGTCTTGCGATGTTTTCTGCGCTGCGTTTTCAGCAATTGGCGACGGCATTGGAGTTTGCTTATCGCAATCAGGAAACGGCGATTGATTGGCTGCAATGGGACTTGGAATGGCAGCATCGCGATATCCAAGCCATAGTGCCCATCTCGTTTTGGTACTGGATTCAACTGCGTGTGAACGGTGATCAACCGAAAAAAAATCAGGCGCAATTGCGCGATGCAGAAGATCGCCGCAATTTTTTTAACCAATTCGCTGCGCAGGCAAAACCTGACAATATGCATGTTTATTTGTTGTGGTACGGCTTGCGTCCGCAGTGGGCGGATTTATTAGACGCGCGTAAAGTGGCAAGTAATTGGGACGATAAAACCCTGCAACATTTTATTCAGCAACAAGTCACCACGCCGCCACTTTGGTTGCGTGTGCAAAAAAATGCGGATGTTGTTGATGTGTGCGATAGCTTGCAACGTCAGGGTGTAAAAGCACAACTTGATGATCAGCAGCGATTGTCAGCACGCGGTGGTGTAGGTATCAATTCCACCGCTGAATACAAAAGTGGTGTCGTAGAGATTCAGGATATCGCCAGTCAACAGATCGCTTTAACTGTCGCTGCAAAACCCGGTCAAAAAGTCTGGGATGCCTGTGCCGGTGCTGGTGGAAAAACGCTTGCGATTGCAGCGCAAATGAATAACAAAGGTGCGTTGGTTGCAACGGATTTACATGAATACAAATTGGATGAATTAAAACGCCGCGTGAAACGCGCTGACATTTTTAACGTGCGCGCTTTTACCTGGACGGGTCTGGAGCCGCTGCGCTTACCGAAAGAAATTGCACAGCAAAAGGGCTTTGATTGGGTATTGATTGATGCACCTTGCAGCTCCGCAGGAACCTGGCGCCGCAACCCCGATGCCCGCTGGCGTTTTGATGCTAATGACACCAATGAATTAATTCAGCTGCAACAACAACTGCTCACCAATGCCGCACCTGCGGTGAGGGCAGGTGGGCACTTGGTGTATGCAACATGCAGTTGGCAAGTGAGCGAAAACGAACAGCAAATCGAATGGTTTGTGCAACAACATCCCGAATTCAGTATTCAATCGCAGCGCATTTTAGGCGTACCGGAATTGGATTCGGATACTATGTTTGTGGCGGTGTTGGTGAAGAATTCTTAAACCAACAATGTATGTTTTCATTTCTGTCGTGACGACAATTGAGCCAAAGAAAATGTAGGGTGCAGACTATTGGGGCGTTGAATACGACTATTACCCATAATCCACTCAATGTGAATTGCACTATTACATCTTGCCAAATGTCGCTAAATATAAAATTGAGAATAATATTGGCAATTATGCCAATAATAATCGAGCCATAAACAATGGCATTTAGTTGCCGGGGATTTGCGTCCCCATTATGGGTTTGCAGAAGATGGATTAGCAGTGTGATTACACCGGCTAGTCCAACACCACCGGCGACGATCCACAGTAAAAATAAAAGACCAGCCAGGTTGTTCTCAATATTATTAAAGAGATCAAATAGCCAGTAGGAAGCAAAAAAGCATCCAGTTCCCCATAATAATGTGATGCAACTGAAACAGGCGATAAACTCGATCACGAGCATAGATTGGATGATTTTTTTCATGGTCTATTTCCTATTAGTGACAAGGTAATTCAATGTGCGCCGGTCTTTTGCCGGTGCTGTAATACTCTTCACAGAATTCCATCATTTTTTCTCGTGGCGATTTTTGCTGGTAGAATTCTTTGCACACGCTAAGTAATAAAATTGCAATTAATGTGAGCGAAAAACGTTTGACCCAAATTGAATTCATAGCGATTACTCCTGCAGCCCCCGCATTTTGATATGGGTAAACACCAACACCACTCCGCCCAGTAACAGCAGCGTAATTCCCAAACGCATACTCACAAATAACATCGCCTCTTCAATATATTCAGGGCCTGGGCCCCAGCTCAGGCTCAGCAGTGCTATGCCCATAATGAGGAGTTCGGCGGTGCGGATATGTGCCTGTAAACCCATGGTTCCGTTAGGGTAGTCACCTGCAGGCAAGCTGGATTCCAATAATTGTTTACAGGTCAGGCGCACGGCGAGCCATGAAAGCGCTAAATAAATCCAACTGGATAACCAGTGAGGCAAACCCTCAAAAGCAACAATGACATGCGGTGCAGCCAGAGCAAGAACGGCAGGAACCAGCAAGCCGACTAACAACAGGCCAATAGGTAAACGTAAATAGGCAGAATTAAATAAGGTCATGGTGTGCTCCAATTGGAAATAGGTTGTGGTGAATTTATTGTTCTTCGATGACGTGAACATCTGGCTTCCAATTGGCCAGTACGTACAACAAAATCATATGCATCGCGCCGAGCATGAGTGTGACCAAGCCAAGATTCCGGGTGAGAAAATAAAGCTGTCCATTAAGTTCGCCATTCGCCATGGCNNGACCATGGCGGATGTACCCAGATTAAGTACCAGTAAGATGTAACCAATGTTGATCAGGTAATAGCCGATGAATAGCAGGTTGTTAATGGCCAGCGCCAAGGGTTTATTGCCCTCTAATTGATTGGTGAGAAAGATCAATCCATTTTGGTTGAGCAGTTTGCCGATGTGGATGGTGATCAGCAGGCTAATGGCAAGGTAAAAACAGTAGATGGCAAGATTCAGCATAAAAAGCTCCTGTTGTGTGGTGATGGGGGGCTGTGGTTACAGCGCACAACAGGGATTTTGCCGATCCGGGAGAGGTGAGGCTTCCGTTTTTATCGTTTTGGAATAAGTATTAATACTCCTGTTATTTTCTTATTAAAAACAATAGCTTATAAAACTCCAGAATGATCATTTTGGAGTGAATGGGGAGTTTGAAATACCGATTAGAGGATTGGTGATGGTTAAACGTCTGCGATACCCATGCGTTTGCGAAATTGACCTGGTGTTTCACCCGTCAGTTCGCGAAATGCAGAGTAAAAGTTTGACTGGGTGCTGAACCCCACGGCTAGACCAATCGATAGTACCGAGGCCTTGGGTTCATGAATCAGCTGCTGTTTGGCTTCATTGACCCGATGTTCGCGAATCAAGCGTGAAAAACTTTGACCGAAGTGGGTATTAATAAGCTCAGAGGTTTGGTGGCTGCTTAAAGCGAGATTGTCCGCGAGGGTAGATAAGTTCAGGTTTTCATCGCGATAGATTTTTTGTTCATGCAACAGTTGTTTCAGTTGGCTGACGAGCGCATCGCAATCAGTATTTTTGAGTGTGGATGCGGCATAACTAGCTGCAACGGCATCGCAGGTTTTTTGGGTGATATCCGGGAAGCGCAGTTGCAAATAGAGCATCGCTAGCAGCGCCAGCCCAATAAGATTGCTGTAGGCGATGACAAACCAGAACTCGCCCACCCAGGGTGCCAGCAGACCAATCAATAAAATAAACAATGCTATGGCTGCAAATGCCGCAAAGGTGGCGAACTCCAATGAGAAATACTGGCGCTGATCGCGCAGCTTGAACACGATCAAGCACAACCAGAGTGCATAGACACTGCCGATAGTGAAGGCGATGGGCAGCGCGATGGAGCCACTTAACCAAGGGCTGAGAGCAATCGGTAAAAAGTGTAATACCAGCGCTGGATGGTTGCGGGTATTAAATTGCAATAATTCGCGACTAAAGAGATAAAACGCAGGTGCAGAGGTAAACAGGATTGCTGCATAAAAAGGGTTGGAGAAAACCGAATGCCCTAGTTCCAGCCATTGCCAGTGATGCCATTGCAGCAAGCCCATCGCAGTAAGCATTAAGGAGCAGGCTATTTTTGATAGCCAGGTTTTTTCAAAGGCCTTAAATACCCACCAATAGACCATCCATAAGAGTGCCAGGCTTATGAGTGAGAAGCCAATCATCCATTGGGTCAGCAGTGTCAGCATAGTTTTTATTCACTTATTCTTATTTGAGTTCCATCACTACACGAAACCCCAAATGCGCATCAAAAATTTCAGCGCGATGATAATCTCGAATATGGCTGGCAAGGCGCTCGGCGTTATCTTTTGCTGAGCCACCGCGTACTACGCGCGCATCGCAATTTTTAATCACCATTGCCTGCCCATTTTTTGGATGCAGCGTATAGTTCTCGGTAAAACAATCTTCCACCCATTCAGCTACGTTACCTGCAGTATCGTAAATGCCGAAACCATTTGCAGGGTAACTACCGACGGGTGCAGTTTTTGCGCCGAATAAACCCGAGAATTTACTGTTGCAACCACGACGGCAATTGGCGCGTCCGCTTGCGTCTTTTACATCCTCGCCCCACCAAAATAATGATGTGGCTTCAGCGCGAGCGACATATTCCCATTCGGATTCGGTCGGCAGGCGATATTTTTTGCCAGTGGTTTCACTCAACCAGCTCACATAAGCGCGCGCATCTTCAAAGCTCACATTAATCACTGGTCGATTACCGCGGCCCCAGCGATTATCACTCGGTAATGCACGATTAGTTGCCTGTGCAAACATATCGTAATCGTCAAACGTGATTTCGTATTTGCTCATCGCAAAGGCTTTGCTGATGGCGACTTTATGCACAGGCATCGTCAATGGGTCATTTTTATTGCCCATAAAAAAGCTGCCGGTGGGAATGCTGATCATCTCCGGGCCGTTGCTTTTTATTGAGGTAATCACCTGACTGCTGATTTCATCGCCCGGTGCAATGCTTTGGGTTAATGAAAATTCGGGCGCGAGATCCTTATCAATAATTTCAATCCAGCTGCGTTGCATATCGTAACCGGTTTGGCTGACTTCCACGTGGTA
>DQHS01000259.1:0-201 GCA_003524365.1 Cellvibrio sp.
AGCGCGAGATTTCGGAGATTTCTTGCGTACGACCTTCACCGCCGCCGGCAACGGTCATCAACTGTAGATAGTCGACCATGATCATGCCGGGGTTGCCGTGTTCGCGTGCAATACGGCGGATACGGGCGCGCATTTCCTGCGGGTTAAGGCCACCGGTATCGTCGATAAACAATAATTTGTCTTTCATTTTGGCGACGGCAG
>DQHS01000259.1:295-15369 GCA_003524365.1 Cellvibrio sp.
GTTTGGTCTGGTTAAACAGCGCGCCTTCCACAAAGTTGAGCGCCAGCGCGGTTTTACCCATGGACGGACGCGCTGCGAGAATGATGAGTTCGCCTGGCTGCCAGCCGGAGGTGCGCTGATCCAGATCGGTAATGCCCGAAGGTACACCGGTGATATCGCTGCCGGAGCGGAAGAGTTCATCGATACGCTGTACGGTTGCCTTGAGGAGTTCNNCAGCCTTCTTTGGGGCGGTCTTCGGCGATTTCGGCGACGCGTTTTTCAGCGAGTTGGAGCAAATCGTCAGAATCCAGACCGGCCGGATTCATACTCGATTTACTGATTTCCTGCGCGGCAGCAATCAGTTGGCGAAGGGTTGAGCGCTCGCGCACGATTTTGGCGTAAGCGGCGATATTGGCCGCGCTCGGCGTGTTGTTGGCCATCTCGACCAGATAACCCAAACCACCGACGCGCTCCAGCTCATCATGCTTGTGCAATTCTTCCGAGAGGGTGATGACATCGAGCGGCTGACCGGCTTCTTGCAGCTCGATCATCATGCGGAAGATGAGTTTGTGATCGTCGCGGAAGAAGTCAGCTTCCGAGACCACTTCCAGCACGGTGTCCAGCCGATTGTTGTCGAGCATTAGCCCACCCAATACCGATTGCTCGGCTTCCACCGAGTGCGGCAAGGCGTTGTGGGTGCTTAGCTCGCTGGCGAGGCGATCCTCAAAACTGGATGATTCGAAACTGGATTCAGGCATAAGGCTTTAAAACACTGGCGGAGTTATTAATTAGATCGCTATTTAGTAAATCGCGTGCAAAAAAAATCGGGCACTACTTCAACCAAAAGGTTGTCGATAGTGCCCGATTTCATCTGGCTTGTCAGTAATTCAAATCCCTCCCAACCTCCCTTTTTCTAAGGGAGGGGCACATCCCACCTAGAGAAGAAGGGAGTGAATTTCCCCCTTTGAAAAAGGGGGCCAGGGGGATTTAATAATTACTCTGGAACAACAGCCAATTTAACAGCTTGGATCACTTCAGCGTGCAACTGAACATCGATCTCGTATTGACCGATTTCACGCAGTACGCCTTGTGGCAAGCGAACTTCTGACTTGGCAACAGCAACGCCAGCAGCAGTAATTGCTTCAGCGATGTCGCGGGTGCCGATAGAACCGAACAAACGGCCTTCGTCACCTGCTTTAGCAGCGATGGTTACTTCCAACGCAGCTAATTTCTCAGCGCGTTCAGTAGCACCAGCAATTTTGCCAGCAGCAGTTGCTTCCAACTCAGCGCGACGCGCTTCGAAGTCAGCAATGTTTTTAGCAGTAGCAGCAACAGCTTTGCCTTGTGGCAACAGGTAGTTACGACCATAGCCAGATTTAACAGAAACTTTGTCACCAATAGCGCCTAAACGGCCTACTTTATCAAGCAGAATAACTTCCATCTCTATACCCCTTACTCGTGGCTGTCAGTGTATGGAATCAAAGCCAGGTAACGAGCACGCTTGATAGCAGTAGCCAACTGACGTTGGTATTTAGCTTTGGTGCCAGTGATACGGCTTGGAACGATCTTGCCAGTTTCGGTGATGTAAGCTTTCAGCGTTTCAACATCTTTATAATCGATGCGCTTGGTGCCTTCAGCGGTAAAACGGCAGAATTTGCGACGACGGAAAAAACGGGCCATGGTTATACCTCCTGCTCTTCTTCAAAATCATCTGCATCAACACCGTCTTCATCAGACAGGTCTTCTGCGTCATCACGACGTTCGGTACGCGGTGGGCGCGCCTTGCGCTCGCGGCCTTCTTTCTCGGCCTTCATGATGAATGATTCGTCAGTAACAGCGGCATCTTCACGCAAAACCATGCTGCGCAAAACGGCGTCGTTGTAACGGAAGTTGGTGGTGAGCTCTTCCAATACAGCTTCAGAGCACTCTACGTTCATCAGAATGTAGTGAGCTTTGTGAACTTTATTGATTGAGTAGGCTAATTGGCGACGGCCCCAGTCTTCCAGACGGTGAACTTGGCCACCATCGTTTTTGATAGAAGCGCTGTAACGCTCAACCATTGCTGGAACTTGTTCGCTTTGGTCTGGGTGAACCAGGAAAACGATTTCGTAATGACGCATTTATAGCTCCTTACGGGTGAAAGTCTCCCACTCTGCCAATAGCGGCGGTGCGGTGAGACAAGGAGTAGCCAGATTTCGGATCTGCAGAGAATGCAGACTCATTCCCCCCGGCTGGTTTGGGGTGCGGAATTGTACGGAGTCACCTTTGCAGATGCAAGGATAAAGAATGATCTGGGAGCCACTCCCAAACCGGCGTGCGCCGCCAATAAATGACAGCGATGCCTGAAACCGGTTTCATCGATCAAAAACGCTTTTATCCGCAACTAACAACAAGAGATATCGCGACAAAACACTCTCCAATTAGATGTTTTGCAAATTTTTTTTATTTTTCCACCGATGGCACAATAATCGTCTTCCAGCGCGTCGACTTATACTAAACAGCGACCCCATGGTGAAGAAAGGCAAGCCACTAACAATAATGAAGACTTCCTTCGTACGAAAAACCTTGGCGTTTTCACACTGGATCCATAATGAATTTCCTCCATGATGGATCTGATCAATACGGCAAATTTCTCAGAGACTCTAATAATGAAAAAACTCTTTAATAGCCCACTAATGGGTTTCTCACATTCAATTAGCAAATTCACCCGCATCTTCGCCGCGATGGCTTTGGTTGCCCAAGCAGGCTATGCCACTGCCGATGTTGCGCCCCTATCCGTTCAGGGCAATAAAATTCTTGCCGGCGGTCAACCTGCCAGTTTTTCCGGCATGAGTATGTTCTGGAGCAATACCGGTTGGGGCGGTGAAAAGTTTTACAACGCCCAAGCCGTGTCCTGGCTCAAAACAGACTGGAATGCCAAGTTGGTTCGCGCTGCGATGGGCGTAGAAGATGCGGGTGGCTACCTAACTGATCCTGCGAATAAAACCCGCGTAACTACAGTGGTTGATGCGGCTATCGCCAATGATATGTATGTCATTATTGACTGGCATTCCCACAATGCCCACCAATACAAAGCCCAATCCATCGCATTCTTCAAAGAAATGGCCACTAAATACGGCAACAAAAACCATGTGATTTACGAGATCTACAACGAGCCACTGCAAGTTTCCTGGAGCAGTGTAATCAAACCCTATGCACAAGATGTGATCGCCGCCATACGCGCGATTGACCCAGATAACCTGATCATCGTAGGTACACCCACATGGTCGCAGGACGTAGATGTCGCCTCACGCGACCCTATCACCGGCACCAATATCGCCTACACCTTGCACTTCTATGCCGGTACCCATGGCCAATCGCTGCGCGATAAAGCGACTACCGCACTCAATAATGGCATCGCCCTGTTTGTTACCGAGTGGGGTTCAGTCAATGCCGATGGTAATGGTGGAGTCGCCAACAGTGAGACCAATGCATGGGTCAGTTTTATGAAGGCCAACAACATCAGCAACGCCAATTGGTCACTGAATGACAAGGCCGAAGGCGCCTCGGCATTAGTGCCGGGTACAAGCGCGAATGGAAACTGGGCGACATCGCAACTGACCGCATCCGGAGCATTGGCCAAGAACATTACCCTCGGTTGGCCGAGCAATAGCGGCGGCGCAAGTAGTTCGGCAGTAACGAGTTCGCGCACTAGTTCAAGCCTTAGCCCGGCCTCGTCATCTTCGCGCAGCTCAATCGCGGCCAGCTCTGTTGCAGCGGGCCAACAATGCAATTGGTACGGCACCTTGACGCCACTCTGTGCCAATTCTGCGTCTGGATGGGGTTGGGAAAACAACGCCAGTTGAGTCTCACGCACTACCTGCACCGGACAACCTGCTCCTTACGGCATAGTCGGCGGGACATCCAGTGTGGCCTCAAGCACGCCCCGCAGTTCAAGCCCAGCGTCCACGCCCGCCTCCAGTTCGCGCTCAAGTATTGCTCCCAGTTCCAGCTCGCGCGCCAATTCGTCTTCCGCAACGGGAGGAAAGTGCACCCAAGTTATCACCAACGAATGGAATACCGGTTTTACCGGTGCAATTCGCATTTGTAACACTGGAACCAGCTCCGTCAACGGTTGGAATATTAGTTGGCGTTACGGCGATGCCACACGCGTCAGTAGCGGCTGGAATGCGAATGTCAGCGGCAGCAACCCTTACACAGCGACTCCATTAAGCTGGAACAGCACCATTCCGCCGGGGCAATGTGTAGAGGTCGGGATCCAAGGCACCAAATCGGGCACGACGGTCAGTACCCCGACAATCACTGGCGCCGTGTGCAACTAAGCTATATACCCTCTGCTCCACTAAAAAAGCCCGGTCCCTGCCGGGCTTTTTTAATTATTCCTATATCCCGTTTACCCGGTTCGCCTTACACAATACCGTCATCATTTTGTCATCAGATAGGCCTAGCGTAATGCGCATTACCCGCAATCCTCCCGGAGCCTGCCGATGGCGAATGATTCCAACAATTACAGCATTGATTACGAACGCCTGATGCACGAGGAAATGCTCGATAATCTCGACGAAGAACTGGAAATGGAACTCGATGATGATCGACTGGCCTCTCTCGGCGAGAACGAAGAAGCAGATGGCGGAATGGATCGCCGCGTCTATTTCCGCGAGCTGTTGCGTTTACAAGCAGAGCTGGTGAAGTTGCAGGATTGGGTGGTCGATAAAAAACTAAAAGTAGTCGTGTTGTTTGAAGGCCGCGATGCCGCCGGTAAAGGCGGTGTGATCAAGCGTGTGACCCAGCGCCTCAACCCGCGCACTTGCCGTGTAGCTGCCCTGCCCGCACCAAGTGACCGCGAACGCAGTCAGTGGTACTTCCAACGCTATGTATCTCACTTGCCTGCCGGTGGCGAAATCGTGTTATTCGACCGCAGTTGGTACAACCGCGCCGGCGTTGAAAAGGTGATGGGGTTTTGTAACGACGACGAATACGAAGAGTTCTTTCGCACTGTGCCCGAGTTCGAGCGGATGCTGGTGCGCTCCGGCATTATCCTGATCAAATACTGGTTTTCCATCACCGATAGCGAACAGTACAAACGTTTTCTGGCGCGCGTACACGACCCGCTCAAACAGTGGAAATTATCGCCGATGGATATGGAATCACGCCGCCGTTGGGAGCAGTACACCAAGGCGAAAGAGGTGATGATTGATCGCACCCATATTGCGGAAGCGCCTTGGTGGATAGTGGAAGCCGTCGATAAAAAACGCGCGCGCTTAAATTGCATTAATCATTTGCTATCGCAAGTTCCTTATGGCGAGGTCGATCACCCGAAAGTCGAATTACCGGCGCGGGTTTACAACCCCGACTACTATCGCGCACCGATTCGCGAAGAGTTATTTGTGCCCTCTATTTATTAAATAACGCAGTGACGAGCCCTGATCAACCAAGTTCAGTCACCCCCAAAAACCTCACACCTGTGGCATCAATCCGCTTGGCCAGCTCAGCCAAATGACGGGTTGGCACTGCGGGAAACAAATGGTGTTCGGCGTGGTAAAACATGCCGCAGGTTAAAAAATTGATCACCCGGGAGCGGCAGGAGCGTGCATCGACTGGCGCGGCCTCACACTGGCGATGCACCGCCCAAATACCTACCATGGGCGCCGATAAATTGGCCACCAGCATCATCAAACTGTAAAGCACGTACACCGGTGATTCGAACCAGACTAGCATCACGCACTGCACCAAAACACTGACGGCAAGCTCGGCCAGTATCCAACGTTTTTGCATTACAGGTGCGTCCCGCAAAGCGGCTATATGGATGTAAACGGGGTAAATCGGGCTTTTAAGTAGCGCTCGCCAAAATGGTAGCGTAGCTAACTCACCTTCAACATCGCCTTTTTCCATGCAGTGTTTATGGTGATACATATGAGTGTAATTGATTGCGTGGGACGAGCCCAACATCATCACACTGATAACCCCCATCACCCAGTGATCGCCACTGCGCGTCAAACCCAGGGTGCCATGAAACGCATTGTGCGCTACCCGCAAACCCAACATAAACACATAGATAACGGCGATACCCATCGCGGCGATCCAACCCCACTGCACCAAACCGGTCGCCCCCACTACCGATGCATGCTGCCCGCAGACGACCGCCACCAACAACCACGGCAAGGGCAGGCACAACTCACGTGCGGTTTCAAAACGCTGATGCTTGACCAAGTCCTTCCAGGGCACCGACTGAATATCAAACACAGCATGGGCATGAGCATGGGTACGACGATGAGAATCGTGATTATTCATCGCGGCCCCCTTCACACAGGCTGGTCGCACAGGCGCTGCGCTTGAGTGCCCCGGGGCGCAGGCGGGTAAATAAGCGATAAAAACGATCGCACTGAATCGCCAGGCGCGGATGCTTACGCAACAAGCGGGCAAGGTGGCGATAACCCGGCAAATACGACCACATCACCAAGTGCGCATCAAGACCGATGTGCATCTTGCCGTCGGCATCCAGTACATGCAGCAATTCCATCGCCGCTTCAAAATCCACGCCCATATCGGCCGCTAATTGGCGCTGGCTGCGCAGGTCAATCCAATAGATGCACAGCTCTTTATCCAGAGTTTTACACAAGGCGACTTCGCGCCGGCAAATAGCGCAGTCGTTATCAAAAAAAACGCTAATCGTTGCAGTAGGGTTTAAGGGTGTGGGCATGGCAGTCTCCTGAAAAAGCGCTAATACGCCGGGAATGACTGCACTCTAGGGAAGCGAAAGAGCGGTAACTTCCTTTTTGATAAAACAGATATAAAAATGTAGATCGAAAAATTAAAGTGTTTTAAATCATGCAGTTAGAAACCTACAGAATGATAAAAATGGAATGAACAATGAAAAGCCGTGAATCCGTACGATGGAGAACTACTGCCGGTTTTTATGAAGTGGCACTTACCACTTTAGGAAGCAGCCTAAAGTAGGTGGTTTGCGGGTGTAGTGAGGATTGAAATGACGACACCTTGTATCAACAAGGCCCCCTGCACCACAGGGGCAATGTTCAATGACACAACCCAGGTGAATAATAATGAACAATAATCGTCACGGTTGCGCTGCCACAGGTGCGCACCACTCACGTCCACGCAAGACCCTGCTTACAACATTTATCGGAATTCTGGCTGGCGGTTTGTTTTCCGGCCTCGCGTTTGCCGATGTTCCTGCGCTAACCGTCCAAGGCAATAAGGTTCTGGTCGGTGGAAAATCCGTCAGCCTTGAAGGTGTCTCCCTGTTTTGGAGCAATACCGGTTGGGGTGCGGAAAAGTTTTATACCGCAGCAACAGTTCGTCGCGCCAAAACTGAATTCAATGCAAACCTGATCCGCGCGGCTATCGGCCACGGTGAAGCCGGCGGTATTCAGGATGATTGGAACGCAAACATGGCGCGTCTTGATACTGTGGTGCAAGCTGCTATCGACAACGACATGTATGTGATCGTCGATTATCACAGCCATAAAGCCCATGAGAATTGGGGTTCAGCGGAGGCCTTCTTCAAGCAAGTTGCGCAGAAGTGGGGCTCGTACAACAACGTTATTTATGAACTCTACAACGAACCGTTAAATGTCAGCTGGGACTCGGTATTAAAGCCCTATGCAGAACATGTAGGCGGCAAAATCCGTGCGATCGACCCGGACAACCTGATTATTATGGGTACACCTAACTGGTCGCAGGATGTTGACGCCGCCTCCAGAAACAAAGCCAACGTATCCAACCTCGCCTATACCGTTCACTTCTACGCCGACAGCCACCAGCAGTCCTACCGCGATAAAGCGCAAACCGCGTTGAATAATGGCGCTGCTTTGTTCGCTACCGAATGGGGTGTTGGCCATGCGAATGGTCGCGGCAATATTAACTATGGCGAGACCTGGGCGTGGATCGACTTTCTGCGCAAAAACGGTATCAGCCATGCGGGCTGGGCTTTCCACGATAAAGACCGCGGCGACAACAACGAAGTAGAAACCTCGTCTTACTTTTGGTCGGACGGCTCACTAAAAGAGTCCGGCAAGTTCATTAAAGAAATCCTCTCCACGCGCGGTGATATTGGTGGCGGTGGCGGTGGCGGAGGTGGTGGTGGCGACGGTGGCTCAACCGGTTCCTGCCAAAAAGCCGGTGTGGGTGATACCTTGCAAGCTGAAAACTTCTGCCAAGCCAGCGGAATACAAACGGAAACCACTAGCGATACCGGCGGTGGCCAGAACGTGGGTTACATCGATAACGGCGACTGGTTGACCTATTCCGTTAACGTCCCTGCAACCGGCACTTATAAAATAAGTTATCGCGTTGCAGCCTCTGCTGGCGGAGGACAATTCCAGTTGGAAAAAGCCGGTGGAAGCCCCGTTTACGGCAATGTGAATGTGCCTGCCACTGGCGGCTGGCAAACCTGGCAAACCATTTCCCACAACGTGGTATTACCAGCGGGCGAGCAGTTACTTGCTATCGCCGCAGTGACGGGCGGTTTCAACATCAACTGGTTAAAAGTGGAAAGTACCGGCACTCCTCCGGATACCAACCCAGGCCAAGTGATCACCACCCTGCAAGCTGAAGACTACAGCCAGCAACAAGGTACCCAGTTGGAAAATACCAATGATACCGGTGGCGGTAAGAATGTGGGTTGGATTGATGCGGGCGACTGGATCTCCTACGCAGGTACTCCGGTGAATATCCCTAGCACTGGCAATTACGTGATCGAGTATCGCGTGGCCAGCCAAAACGGTGGCGGCAGTCTGGCATTTGAAGAAGCAGGCGGTGCTCCGGTGCATGGCACTATCGCCATCCCTGCAACCGGCGGCTGGCAAACCTGGATGACAGTAAAACACACTGTCAACCTAAGTGCCGGTAGTCACAAATTCGGCATTAAAGCCAACGCCGGTGGTTGGAATATCAATTGGATTCGCATTAGCAAGGCGAATTAATACCTACAAATCCAGTAAGTGAAGTCCTTGGCCGCCTCCGGGCGGCTTTTTTTTGCCCACTCTTTACTATCAATATCGCATCCCTCGCTAACGATAGGTGACACTGATCATAATCATGGCGCATCAAACGCACGGATCTACAATCCAGCAGAGTAATAGCTGCGTCCAACCCCGGAAACCCGCATAATTGCGCGCTACTGCTAACGCGCCTAGATGTACCTATGAACAACCACCCTGCAATCCGCTATCTTTTTGATCACCGCTACTTACTATTGTTGATGCTATTCACCAGCGCTGTTTATTTCAAAGGGATAACTCCTTCCTTTTCCTCTGATGATTTTGTTCATTTGGAAAATAATATTCACTTTGAGAACCTGGCTGACGCTGCTGAGGTTTTTATCAAACCTTACGGGCGCGAATATCGCCCACTGGTGCGCCTGTCACTGTGGTTTAACCATCTTATGGGCGATAGCGCCCTCGCCTATAAAATCAGCAATTTATTGATGCACTTGCTGTGTGTCGCATTGCTGTATGGATTAATGCTGCGCCTGGGCGTTGCCAGAATTACCGCGCTGATTGCCGCTAGTATTTTTGCGCTACACCCCATTCACACCACTAGTGTCCTGTTTATTTTGGGCCGCACTGATTTAGTGGCAGCAATGTTTTATCTGGCCGCACTTTATTGTGTAGCGGGTTGGAAAAATTCACCCGGTTTTATTCAGCATGCAATTGCGTTTGTCTGGTTTGCGGCGGCACTTTTATCTAAAGAGCTTGCTATTACGCTGCCCGCGATGATGCTGGCAATCATGCTATGCCAACGACAATCCATCGCGATAACTAACCTGTCACGCAGCCTGTTAATCCTCTGGCCCTACGCACTCACCACACTGATTTATTTAGCTGCACGCCTCTACCAATGGCAATCCATGCCTGCGGCGGTAGCGGTGTATAGCGATTTTTCACCGCTGCATATTGTTACCAATTATGTCGAGTGGATATTTGCACTGCTCTACCCCTTTGATCTTTACGTCGCGCGCGAATGGCAAATGTTGTACAGCCACTGGTTCATCGTATTTACCGTGTTTGCATGCTTATTACTCGCCACTGTCATGGTTTATATCGGGCGCCCTATAGTCGCCAACCTGCTGCGCTCGCCGCTGCTCTGGTTAGGATTTATGTGGATGTTAATAACGCTAATACCGATGGTGGGTGGCAACTCTCACCGCTGGTATTTGTATTTGCCCAGTGCGGGCCTGAGCCTGATAGTGGCTGCAGTTTGGCCACTGACTTACCCCCACCGGCGCAGGTTAGTCACTTGGTTGTTAGCACTGATCCTGCTTATTTATACCGTCGAAACCCTGCGCCAAGCGCAGATCTGGCATAAACAAAGCCACATTAATGAGTACTTATTGTCGGAAACAAAAACACAGGAATTGCGCCAGCATGCCGCTATCGCCATTGCCAATATGCCTGCCGGATACAAAAGTGCGTTTTTGTTTACGCACAGCTCGTTTGAGGAAGCCTTACGGGTTCGCTATGGCAGTAGCCCGAAGATTGAAGTGCTTAATTACCTCAATCTGGATGAGCAGAATCCAATTGCTATGGAAACAACTACCGACGGTGCGCGCTTCATGATTACACCCAACGCCTACCGATATTTTCGCTTAAGAAATCTACAGATTTTTTTTGATAAAGCCGATCGTTATACGCAGGGCAATTTCACCTTGCACATTGATCAACTCGATAATGCCGGGCGGATTAGCCAGTACAGGCTAGCGGCACCTGCATCTGCGCAGGTGCCGGTTTATTATTTTGATGGTGAGGATTTCAAGCGTCTGCCAATCCCCCAAGATATACCGGAAGTTCAGCCGAGCAATTAATTGGCGGGGGTCGCGCGCCTTGGCAGAGACTGATGCACCTGCTTGCGGTACTCCGAGGGAGTCATGCCCACCATCCGCTTAAAAAACCGGTGAAAGGCCGATTGGCTGTTAAAGCCGGATTTATACAAAATATCCAACACCGTATCCCCCGCGCACTCGGGCGCTGCCAGCAAGCGCTTGGCCTCTTCCACCCGCTGACTGTTGATAAACTCGAAGAAATTCTGCTGGTAATGATCATTAATAATGGTCGAT
Organism: Cellvibrio sp.; assembly: GCA_003524365.1. Taxonomy (GTDB): domain Bacteria; phylum Pseudomonadota; class Gammaproteobacteria; order Pseudomonadales; family Cellvibrionaceae; genus Cellvibrio. Next base: position 11,349 of record DQHS01000259.1, read on the forward strand.
AGCTCGCGCGCTTTGATCCCAATCAGCTCAGCGAATCGCTCCAGATTGATTTGGCTTTCCAGATGTAGCCGCAACTCGCTAATACCGCGCTCTACTGCCTGACGTTTTTCATCTACTTGTGGCATCTCCTGCAAGCGGTCTTTTTCCGGCTCCACCGCCACCACCAACTCCTGCTGCAACAGTTCGCGGGTATTGCGCCAGCCAAACAGGAACAGGCCATTGACCAACAGCACGGTCAGGTAGTTATTGACTATTCCCAGCAGGTCATTGGTTTCACCGCTGACATATCCACCCAGGAAATAGGCAACAAACGACCAGAGCCAGTGAATAAAAAATCCACCCAGCACCCAATCCGCCAGCCGCAATTCCCGCTCGGCCATGCTGGAATACATCTGCTTTAACTGCTTGCGTAAGCGGTATTCAGTGAAGAAACAGGCGAGCACATAGATGAGCGGAGAGCATTTCACCAAAAACCAGACAAATGCCAAGGCCGCGCGATCTGCCCCTGACAAGGCAGCCCAATGCCAAGGCAGCCAGTCGTAGATACTCAAGTCGTAGACAAAAATTACCCCCACCGCCAGCAACGCAGGTACCAGATGAACCCCGTGGCGCAAGTGCTGTAGTTCGATCGCGCGCGACAGGGAGCGCAGATAAAAGAACAACACCGGCCCCTGTAACAGCAGGCAAGCCGATAGCAGCGCGGGCACCCAAGGGTAATTAGCGATAGCCATGGTTTGAAAACTGGCGTTCCAAGTGATCAGCGTGGTGGCGAGCGTGCCCACCACCAGCAGGAAAAACACTTGCAACAACCGGCGCGGCTGCCTCCTGCCGCCGGGCAAAACGCCAAGCGCGATACACAGAATAAGGGTTTCCAGAATGGTCAGGGCGATGACCACTTCGTGCAGATTGAGTAACAGGGTCTTCATTATTTTTGTTCTCCGGCAGTCCTGTTGTTTTTATGAGTGAAATTATAAGCGACAAGAGCGCAAGGACCTGGGTGATCCACGTCTTAATTATCACTATAACCCTCTCTTCCCACCCGTCCCACTTTGCATTTTCACTAAGTGGGGCTTCTCAGTTTTATCCCATATGCAAAAAACAGGAGGATTAAGCTTGGCACACGGTGAAATAGTGATCACCAATGCGGCATTTGACTGCATTCAAACTCTAACAATAATGAGAGGCTTCACTAATGAAAATAATCGCCAACGCGATTCGACTATCGCCTATCGCACTTTTACCCCTGCTTATTGGACAAGCTGCTCAAGCCCAAACCTGCGGTTGGAACCAGGTTTGGAAAGATGATTTCAACGGCACCACCATTGATCGCAACTACTGGTCGCAAGAAGTAAATGGCGATGGCGGCGGCAATGGCGAACTCCAGTACTACACCGACCGCCCCGAAAATATGTGGGTCAGTGGCGGCATGCTAAACATCAAAGCAATCCGCGAAGCTTATAACGGCAAAAGTTGGACATCCGCCCGCCTGCGTACCAAAAACGCGCAAGATTGGACTTACGGCAAGATCGAAGCGCGCATGCGTGTGCCCAAAGCATCCGGCACCTGGCCTGCATTTTGGATGATGTCTACCGAATCACAACGCGATAGCCACGGCTGGCCGAACAATGGCGAGATCGACATCATGGAAGCCGCCGGCACCCATGAAGATATTAGCGGCACCCTGCACTATGGCGCCTACTGGCCCTACAACGGCAATACCGGCTGGCCGAATCCCGACAACCTGATCGTACCCGAAGCCGGCCGCACCAAAACCGATTTCCACACCTACGCGGTGGAATGGTACGAAGATCGTATGGTCTGGTCGATTGACGGCGTACCCAAAATTTCCAGCTCACGCACCAAGCTCGACGGTGTAAACCCGGTGCGCTCCAACTGGGATTCTTTCTATAACCGCCCCTTCCACGTGATCCTCAATCTGGCGATTGGCGGCTGGTTCCCCGGTTTTCCCGATGGCAGCGAAGGCCCTGAGCAATTAATGCAAGTCGATTATGTAGCGGTCTATAAAAATGACGAGAGCTGGTCGGTTGAGGGCGATACCTATGTGTATCGCGGTGAAAACTTCAAAAAATACCGTATTGATGGCCCCACTACTGCAAGTTACAACTGGTCTGTTCCTGCGGGCGTGACCATTGTGTCCGGCCAGGGTACACGTGAGATTGTGGCCTCCATTGGCAACTCAGCGCGCTCCGGCAACATCAGTGCAACTTTCAACTCCGGCTGTAGCGTTAAAACGGTCAGTAAACCCGTCACTATCGAGCAAGGCCGTACCCAAACACTTGCAGCTTATGAAAGCGGGTTAGGGCTTACTCACCTGCAAAACGGCGTGGCACTTACCACTGGTGCGATTGTTAATAACCCGGCACCGGGCGCCGTCAACACCTCCAGCAAAGTGCTGCACTATGTGCGCGATGCCAGCCAGCAGTGGGATAACCTCAAACTCACCGGTTTTGGCAAGCTAAACGCAGGCGAATTGCGCTCTGGCCGCGCCAAAATTTTTGCCGATATTTACTACCCCGCAGGCGCCACTAATCTACTTGGCAAAGAGATTGGCGGCGGGCTGGAAAACAACGCGGTAGTAAGTGTCACCCCGAGTTGGGATGGCAATACCGGCCGCCTCGCGCGCTTCAAAGGCACCATTGGCAAAGCCGGCGAATGGCATACGGTTGAGCTGGGCTTTACCGGCACACCGGATTCGGGTATCGCCGCCAGCCAGGCCGATAACCTGGTGTTGATGGTGGAAGCAGGCTTCAATCGCCCTGCCGATTTCTACATGGATAACATCCGTATCGTCTGGCCGGACAATGGCTACACCGTCAAACAAACCATCGCCAACTTTGATGGCACCAGCAACGGCGCAATCAAAGCCGCTCCCGCTACCAGCGGTGTGCGCACGATTGTCGCCAACCCGGCGCCTAACGCAGTGAATTCATCGCCGAATGTGCTGCGTTATGCGCGTGATGTGGGTGCCACTTACGACACCCTGGCATTCAACGGCATCACCGGTATCCCCGATGCGATGGATGCGCAACACGGCATGGTGCGCATAGCGGTGGATGTTTACACCACCGCACCAGTGGGCACGATTATCTCCATGAATCTGGAAAACGAGCTGCAAGTGAGCGCGGTTACCCCAGCCGATTGGCAAGTCGGTCGCCACAGTTTCTACCAAACCGAGACCACCAAAACCGGCCAATGGGAAACTCTGGAGTTCAACTACAACTTTGCTGCCGCCTTGGGCGATTGGGCGAATAACAAAGCGTCGGCACCTTTCACCGGTGTTGATCAATTGATCTTCCTCATCACTCCCGGCGTTGCCAGCACTGGCACNNTTCTACTTCGATAACTTCCGTGTGATGGCATACAACAAAGATGCACCGGCAAGTGTCGGCACCTCGTCGTCTACTACCAGCAGTAGCTCGATCGCACCGCCATCCAGCGTAGCAAGTAGTAGTCGCAGTTCCGTTGCACCGAGCAGTGTTGCACCGTCAAGTGTTGCGTCTTCAAGTATCCCACTGAGCAGCTCACGCAGCAGCGTGGCGCCCAGTTCTGTAGCGCCAAGCAGTATCGCCAGCTCAAGCTCTGCCGGTTGCACCAACTGCCCACCGGTATTGGTATCACAAGGTCGCCCTGTCACTGCCAGCACTGCATTGACCGCTGCAGCTAACGCGGTAGATGGCGATGGCGGAACGCGTTGGGAATCCGCCCATGCAGTAGATCCAAGCTGGATCATGGTGGATTTGGGCAGCTTGAAAGCACTCAGCCAAGTNNGGGTTATTCAATCTGGGAATTGAAAGTCTATGCCCAGAACGCACTAGCGAGCAGTTCGGCTGCCAGCTCAAGTTTGGCACCGGCAGCGCCACTGAATATTGCGAGCGCAACAGCCAGCACGGCGTTAACGCCAGCAGCTAATGCAATCGATAAAAACAGCGGCACCCGTTGGGAATCGGCGCATGCACTTGATCCTTCATCGCTCACATTGGATTTAGGCAGCGCCAAAACC
>DQHS01000336.1 GCA_003524365.1 Cellvibrio sp.
TTTTGGGTCAAGGGCATAGAGGAAACTGTACCCTTGGATGCAGTGAGTATCCCTAACGGACCTTTTGTCTCTGCTATTGGTGACTACGATGGTTTTGTGCATACCGATGTCACGCAGTATTCGCCAATCCATACTCCCCGCCTTGGTGCAACCACCGGGTTGGCGGTCGCCGCACAGGATACAAATCAAGTGGTACGCCTTGGGCCTGTCCTCTATTACTCAACGGATATGGCCAATAGCTGGACGTTGGCAACGCTGCCCGCCGTAGACAGCTACTATGGCAAGGTCGCCCTGACTGCCGACGGAAGAACCTTGGTGTACAGCTCGGAACGCTCTGCCACAAGTTATTACAGCACCGACTCAGGCTTCTCTTGGACTGCAATATCCGGTCTAGCTGTAACCAGAGCGCAGATCGTGGCGGATACCGTCAACAAAAATAAACTCTATGCTCTGGATGGCGGCACTATGATGGTCAGCACTAATGGCGGTGTCTCTTTCAGTGCTGCTGGTACTTTGTCTAACTCATCTGGCGCTAAGCTTATTCGCACCGCACCCGGTGTCGAAGGCGACATATGGGTTGCGCTCAACGAGGGTGGCCTTGCTCGTTCTACGAATTCAGGCGTAAGTTTTGCTGCAATATCCGGGGTAACTTATGCTGGCGCAGTCGGATTCGGGAAGACTGCGGAAGGTAAAAATTTCCCAACGGCCTATATCTGGGGAACCGTGAAGGGTGTCAAAGGTATCTTCCGATCAATCGATGAGGGTGCGAGTTGGGTTCGAGTAAACGATGATGCACATCAATATGGTGGCCCAGGTAATGGGAAATTTATTTTAGGCGATATGAATACATTTGGAACGGTGTATATGAGTACGGCAGGACGCGGTATTGTGTATGGCAAAATTAGTTCAACTGATTCTTCCAGCGCATCTTCCACATCCAGTGCTTCGAGTGTTCCGACATCAAGCTCATCTATATCTTCTTCGTCAATTACTTCTACCAGTAGTAGTGTTGCAAGTAGTAGTGCTGCAAGTAGTAGTGCTGTTTCATCATCTGTCCCTGCATCAGGTAGTTCAAGTGGTGGATCAAAAGGCGGCGGCTCTATGGGTATATGGGAGTTGTTGTGTTTGGGTGCACTCTTTTGTGCGCTGCGCACTCGTCGGCTTGCGTCAAACAATGAGAAATGTTTTGTATGAAAAAGACAAAAATTTTTTTTACGGGATTACTTATATCCGTTGCTGCAGTTGCGTTGCCGATTTCGAGTACGTTGGCTGCATCCCAGTACATGGATTTTTTTAAGCCGACACCAATCGTCGGCTCCTTGTCCACGACCGCTTGGGGGGCATCGGTGGTAGGGCCGCGCGATCAATCGAACGGCTTGGAAGACAAGACCTTGACCAATTACGTTTATTGGGATGGCGGCATTATCAAAGCACCGGACGGAACCTATCATATGTTCGGCAGTCGCTGGAATCAGGTTGACGGCCACTATGCCTGGGGAAGTTCTGTAGCAATTCATGCAACGAGTAGCAACCTTTACGGGCCTTATATTGATCAGGGTATGTTATGGCCGAATGACCATGACGGTAAAGGTCACAATGTATTTCCATTGCAATTGAAAGATGGTCGTTATGGCATTGTTGCGAGCGAAACCTTGCCTGGGACTATGTATATAGCAGATAACCTGAATGGCCCTTGGGTAAAAGCTGGCAATATGCAGATTGCTTCAGGCCCTTATGCTGATAAATTTACCATGTCGAATGTTTCCATAATGCTTCGGCCTGATGGAAAGTACGAGGCGATACAGAGAAATGGTGTGATCGCCATCGCCGATAGCTTCGTCGGTCCTTACGTCGTTCAAGGGTCAGGTCCGCTGTGGAATCAAATTAGCGGCATGGAAACAACCAATATAGAAGATCCGGTTATTTGGTATAGCGGTGGTCTTTATCACGTTATTGCTAATCAATGGAACGCCGGTAAAGCATTTCACCTCACCTCTGTAGACGGAATCAAGAACTGGAAATTACAACCAGGGTACGCCTATTACCCGACGGCGGATTTCATACGCTATACAAATAGTACGGTAAATCATTACACCAAATTGGAGCGACCATCGGTGTATAAGGAGAACGGTCATGTAGTTGCTATGACGTTTTCTGCTCTGGATGTTGAGAAATGGCAAGATGGCGGTAACGACAAGCACGGCAGCAAAATTATTGTTGTTCCATTTGATGGGGAAGGATTGGACTCGACAACTTCAAGGTCAGCAGCAGTTGCTGCTACCAGTAGCAGTACTGTTTCAACGGCAAGCTCATCTGTTGTTTCCGCTATCCCTGCATCAGGTAGTTCAAGTGGTGGCTCAAAAGGTGGTGGCTCCGTTAGCATTTGGGAGTTGTTGTGTTTGGGTGCACTCTTTTGTGCGCTGCGCACCCGCCGGCTTGCGTCAAACAATTAGAAATGTTCTGTATGAAAAAGACAGGGATTTTTTTACGGGATTACTTAAATCCGTTGCTGCAGTTACGTTGCCTATTTTGATCCGGCCATTAATTGCTTATATACAGGTTTAGCTATCGTTATTTTTATGATCATTATCTCGCCAGCAAAAGGTAAAACTGCCGTTTAAGAACTAACTTCAAAATCCCACGCATCTCGGCTGGCGAAAAAGTTGTTCCCAGCCTATATTCAACAGGCTTCATTAGTGCGTCTCGGTACTTCCGTGGATGGGCTATTTCAATGTTCCTTGGAATCCTATATTCAACTGCATCTAATGCAATATTTAGCTATAATTGATCATACATAGACCTAAAAGTGGTGAAACCAATTTGTTTCGTTTAGATTTGTTTGTTTTCATTATAATCAAATGCATCTTTACGCTTAACCTATATAATAATTCATCTTACTGTGCGATGAGAGGGTTGGCTCGCTGCTGAGCGGACACGACGTTGCCGGTAACAACATATAAATAAAATAACAGGCAGTGCTTGTTACCTCGTTCTCGCATATCACTTATAGAGGTGAAACTTGGTAAGCAATAAATGGGGTCAATCTAAAATTGTGTGGTTTTATGTTTTTGTATTATTCCTCACCGTAGTTGGAGGATTTGCGTCTTATAGGTATGCTAACCCCACCTTCGTAGTCTTTTCTGAAGAGGATTCATCAACTAATTGGTCGCTGACATCCTGGCATGATTCATCCTCGATTTTGACTCATACAATGAGCGATTCCGCAATTAGTGCTGAATTTAAATTGTCTGGTAAGGCTAATTGGTATAACGCAGGTGTTGCGATTGTTTTTGACAAAAATGCTAATAAACTTGTTGATCTGACTGACTTCAATAAAGTGACGGTGACACTCAAATGCTCATTAACCAATTCCTTGTATTTTGGATTGTCCGCTCATGATGAAAAGGTGACTCAAGAAAATATCCCTATTACCTACCGAAGCTCAGGCGTGTTTATTAACTGTGATACTGAGTGGCGTGAGGTGGTTGTCAACTTGGATTCTTTGGAGGTTGCCCCTTGGTGGCTCCATAAATTTGGCCTTAAAGCATCTGATAATAAACTTTACATGGATAAAATTATCCGAGCATATTTGGAAACGACCTATGGCAGTCCTCGAGATGTTGATTCCATGGTCAGTATTTCCAGAATTTCGTTTTCCGGTCAACGGTACAACGTACTGGTTAATTTTTTCGCTTTTGCGTCGCTTATTTGGATCGCTCTTGCTATTTGGACCATAAAATTTTATAGCAGCGCTAAACAAAATATTTCAGAAGTGGAACAGCCGCTTAGCTATGAGCAATTGACATTTAATTCGGTAAGAGAGCGTGATAGACAAGCGATTATAGACTACATTGCCAAAAATTTTTCGAACCCAGAGATTGATAACGAGTCTGTAAGCAAGGCGGTCGGTGTTAGTCGTACCAAAGTGAACGAAATTCTAAAATCAGAATATGGAAGCACGTTTACGAACCACATAAACAAATTGCGGGTGATTGAGGCATCAAGACTTTTGGCGGAGAAGTCAGATGCGCATATTACCGAGATTGCCTATTTGGTTGGGTTTAAAAATATTTCGTATTTTAATAAACTTTTCAAAGAAGAGTTCGGATTAACCCCCAAAGAGGTACGTGGAAAAGGAACTCAGATCTAATAAAAGCCCTGAATGGCGCATGTAGTCAGTCAATAATCCCAAATATGGAGAACTAAAGTGGTTTTGGTAATCTTTAGTTCTCCCCTCCAAATATGAGTGCGTTTTTCGCAACTCTGTAACACTCTTTCATCATTTATAGTTCCCCAATTTATCTGTCAGTGCGGGCTATGGCCATCACCAATTCTCCTTTGCACAATCGAATCTTGCTGTAATAGAAATATAAATAACAAAATTGAATTAACATCAAAAAACGCAAGTATTTTGTATTCAGTTACGGCTATTGAATAGTTTAAAGTTTGGGCTTGGCGGCTCGTCTCGCCTAGCGAGTCATTCTAATAAATACGTAGTGTTTGGATACGAATCATATGAAAACAATAACATTGAAGTCATCTGCCTTTTTATTCCTTCTCGCTTTTGTTTCTGCTGCTAATGCTAGCGAAGGCAGCGTTGAGTCTGGTTCAGATAAAGGTGCGGCTTTTACCCCGGATACGCTAGAGCGATATAAAGCTCCCACTTGGTTTGGTGATGCCAAGCTTGGTATTTGGTCTCACTGGGGGCCGCAGGCAGTTCCCCGGATAGGTGATTGGTATGCACGTTTCATGTATGTGCCGGGAACCCCCCAGTATGACCATCATGTGAAAAATTATGGCCATCCCTCCAAGGTGGGGTACAAAGATATCATTCCACTTTGGAAGGCAGAAAAGTTTGAACCCGATGCATTAATGAAGTTATATAAAGAGGCAGGTGCAAAATATTTTGTCAGCATGGNNAATGGAATTCGGTGAATATGGGGCCTAAACGGGACATAGTTAATGACTGGAAAAAAGCAGCGAACAAACAGGGTTTGCGTTTTGGTGTTTCCGAGCATTTGGGTGCTAGCTATAGTTGGTTTGCACCGAGCCATGGTTATGATCAGTTCTGGCCTTTAAATGGTGTTGGCTATGACGGCGAGAACCCTGAGTATGCAGATTTGTACCACTCTGGCAAAGATAAGCCTTATCGCGATTCCCGCACCTGGTACACCGATAACCCGGAATCCCAAAAAAATTGGTTGTTAAGGGTTACTGACCTTATCGATCAATATGACCCCGATCTACTTTACACCGATGGCGGTATTCCTTTTGGTGAAATTGGGCGCTCATTGATTGCGGACTACTACAACAAAAACATCCAACGAAATGGCGGTCGCTTGGAGGCGGTTTATACGTACAAAGATATTGGCTCTGGTGAATTCATATTAAAAGCTGGCGTTCAGGATATTGAACGAGGTGTTATGGATGGTATTAGTCCATACCCTTGGCAAACATGTACTTCTAATGGTGATTGGTTCTATAACGATAATCATGGATATAAGAGCACTGCCCAAGTGATTCACATGCTTACCGATATCGTTAGTAAAAATGGCAACCTTTTGCTGAATATTGTCCAGTACCCCGATGGAAGCCTTCCTCCAGAATCTCAGCGTTTGCTAACAGAAATGGCGGCATGGATTAACGTAAATGGTGAGGCGATTTACTCCACAAAACCGTGGAAAATATATGGAGAAGGGCCGACATCTGCCGCTTCAGGGCATTTTAAAGAGGAAGATAATTACACCGCGCAAGATATCAGGTTCACTGCAAAATCTAATGTGCTATACGCGACCACACTGGCTCAGCCTACGGGCGACATAAAGATTTATTCCCTGGGGGCGGAGAGTTCTCTGCTTGATAAAAAAATCAAAGCAATAACTTTGCTTGGCTACAATAAAAAATTGGATTGGCANNTCTACTTGGTGGTGTCCTTACCAAAAGTATTGCCAACTCAATTTGGCTCTAGTCTGAAAATTGTGTTCTAGGATTGCTGAAATATAAGTTTTCCCTGTATCTGCGGCGAGAATGCCGCAGATACAGATATCAATAATAATAAAAATGTAATGTGATCGCTTTCAATCAAAGAACCCTTTAATTAGTTGTCATTCCAGCTGCTTGTAGAGTGGCGTGGCGGCATTGTACTGAAATTTCCGAAATTTTAATTTCCCTAAATAAATTAACATAGGAGAGCTTATGTAAAAAATCCTCAGGTTTTAAATACCTGCCTAGTAGTTTGAAGAATCTATTATTTTTTCTTTAACATTAATCATATGCAATAAAAGAGAATAATTATGATAAAAATAATGTATATATTCTGTATTTTTATTTCAGTAAGTTGGACAAGCTTGGCCGCAGCGGATGTTGCGAACGGGCGGTATGTTTTAGTCAATAAACATAGTGGTAAGGTTCTTGATGTATCTGCCGTGAGCCAAAGTAATGGTGCGACTGTGCATCAATGGACGCTCGGTGCGGGTTTGAATCAGCGCTGGGATATAGTGTCATTAGAGGATGGTTACTATTCAATTCGCGCGGCCCATAGTGCCAAGACGCTCGATGTTTGGGGCTGGAACAATAGTAATGGCACAGAAGTAAAACAATACGATTATGCTGGTAATGCTAACCAGCAGTGGGACATAGTGAATAATGGTGGGGGGTATTACCGCATTATTTCTCGCTTAAATGGAAAGGCGTTAGAGGTTGCTGGTTGGGGGACTAATAATGGTGTCAAAATTCAGATGTGGGATTTCGGTAGTACCGACAATCAACTGTGGAGTTTTCAACCCGTAGGCGCTTCACGATTTAGCAAAACTGCTTTTGAAATCACTGGCGACATGGCTGCCGGCTGGAACTTGGGAAATACCATGGATTCCATTGGTGGAGAAACCAACTGGGGCAACCCATTTACTGAAAGGTATATGATTGATGCGATTGCCAAACGCGGGTTTAAAACACTGCGTATTCCCGTCACATGGAATGACAATTTATACGGCGGAAATAGCTATCTTATTCAACCCGCCTGGATGGATCGCGTAGAGAAAATTGTTAACTACGGGTTGGATAATGGTATGTACGTCATTATTAATGTTCATCATGAGGCTTGGGTCAAGCCGACAACAGCGGATAAGAATGTAACGGCGGCACACACCAAAGCCATTTGGTCACAGATTGCAACACGTTTCAAAAATTATAATCAATATTTGATTTTTGAAACCTTCAATGAACCGCGGTCTCATTATGGTACTTCACTTGAATGGACCGGAACCCCGGAAAATTACAGCGTCATTAACGAGTTAAACAGTGTTGCTTTGGCTGCAATTCGCGCTACTGGTGGAAACAATACAAATCGCATGATAATGATTCCTGGATATGCAGCAAGCCCGTGGAATACCCAGACTGATCATTTGACTATTCCGAATGACGCTATGGTCGCTATATCCACCCATGGATATATTCCTTACGATTTCTCTGAGTCGGAAAATGGCCCTAAGATCTTTTCGCAAAAAGAAAAGGATTTAGTCGATTATGTATTTAATGAGTTAAACAAAAAATACATCAGTAAGGGCGTTCCTGTTGTTATGGGGGAGTGGGGTACCAGCGATAAAGGCAACACCAGTGAGCGCATCGCTTATGCGAGCTATTATGCTAAAAAAGCCACAAGCGTTAACATTCCTACTGTTGTATGGGATAACAACGCATTAGGTGGAAATGGCCACAACTACCGGCTTTATGACCGTGCTGGTAACTTCTGGCCATTTGGTAACATCGCGGATGCAATTATCTCAAGCTCAAAATAATTAACTGTTTGACCCTTAGGGCTTGCCGAATGTATTTCGGCAGGCCCTTTTTTATCGCTGCCTGCATCTGCTAACTCTATCGCAGTCCCTGTACCCACTTTTTGCTTTCGGTAAAAGTGGGTATGTATGGCATTACTCCCTATTTGCATAGGGTTTAACAATTCTTGTAAAAATAATACGAATATTTTTTATTGATAGTTATTTTTATAATGATGCTAATTTATTTGATTCCAAGTAAGTAGTATTCAGCTGTCGCTTGTTATGTAGGCGATTGAATTGATTTTCTCCCTTGCATGGAAGCCTTTTTATCAGGTGCAGTTCGGTTAGGCATTCAGATGTTCCTGACCGATTGCACCTGCTTTTTTACATCATTTTTTTAATTAGCCGTCGTTTGGCATAAGGCGTTAGATCCAAGGGTATCCATACATGAAGATATTGCAACGAATTTTATCCGCTCTTTCGGTGTTAACCGTTTGTTGCTTTGCTTCGCATACCTATGCAAATAACTATAATTGGGATGCCGTTGCGATGGGGGGGGGAGGGTTTGTCAATGCAGTTATTCCCAGCAAAACAGAACAACATTTATTTTATGCCCGTACCGATGTTGGTGGTGCGTATCGATGGGATAATAATCGGTCTCGATGGGTTGCATTGACCGATTGGGTTTCTCAAGAGCAGATCGGGTTCTTGGGTGTAGAGTCAATCGCATTGGATTCTAAGGATTCAGCAAAACTATATATGTTGGTGGGTATTTCTTATTTTAATGGTGGTAAAACTGCAATATTAAAATCGAATGACTACGGCAATACATTCACTGTTATCGATGTGTCAAACCAATTTAAAGCACACGGTAATGGTATGGGCAGACAAACAGGTGAAAAATTAGTTGTTGATCCACTGAATAGCGAAATTTTGTATACGGGCAGCCGCTGGAATGGCTTATTTAAATCAACAGATGCAGGTGTTACTTGGTCCAGGTTGAGCAGCCTGAATGTAACTACGACACCCAATGAAAATGGCATCAGTTTTGTTGTGCTCGATCCTGCGAGTGAACAAGGTGCTGCTGCAAAAAATGTTTTTGTCGGTGTCTCCCGATTTCCGTCGGTGGGGCCCAATTTCTATTATTCAGCCGATGCGGGTCAGAGTTTTACGGTAGTAAATGGTGGCCCGACTAATTTAATGCCCCAGCGAGCTGTGTTTGACGCTCGTGGTGATTTATTAATCACTTATGCAAACGGAGCGGGACCACATGGTCGACAAGATCAACCAGAGCCGATGGATCAGGGGCAGGTATGGAAATATTCCCCAGCCAACCAACTCTGGATAAATATAACACCGGCTGGTTTTGCCAGTGCTTTTGGCGGTGTGACCGTAGATCCTAATGATTCAAATCACATTATTGTATCCAGCTGCGGTACCTATCAGTTTCAATATGAAAGCGTCTTTGGTAACGCTTGGGGTGATCAGGTGTTTTCTACTCGCGATGGCGGAAAAAATTGGACAAATTTAATAAAGAATGGTTTTTCTCTGGATAATCAAAATATTGATTGGATTGTCGGACACGCAATTCATTGGGCTGGTTCAGTAGAGTTTGATCCTTTCAATACCAAAAATATTTACATCACCTCAGGCAATGGAATTTTCAAAGCACAGGATGTTGATGCTTCTCCTGTGGTGTGGTCATTTTGGGTCAAGGGCATAGAGGAAACTGTACCTTTGGATTTGGTGAGCATACCTAATGGCCCGCTGGTTTCGGTTATCGGCGACTATGACGGTTTTGTGCATACCGATGTAACAAAATATGCCGCCATTCATACGCCACGTATGGGAACATCAACAAGTGTGACGTTTGCTTATAACGACCCGCAGTTTATTGTTCGCGTAGGGAATTCTTTATATTACTCGGCAGATACCGGCGCAACATGGAACAAAATGAATTTCGCTAACGGTATCAAGGGACACGCGACACTCACGGCGGATGGTAAAACCTTGGTTTATAGCCCCGGATCGACTCCTGACAACAAAGAAATATTATTGAGCTATTACACTAAGGACTGGGGGCAAACCTGGACTGTAATCCAAGGCTTATCTATGTCAGGCGCAAGGATTGTTGCAGATACTGTTAACAGTCAAAAACTCTACGCACTCAACGGCAATAAACTGATGGTGAGCATTGACTCTGGAGTGTCCTTTCAGCAAATGGGTACACTTCCTCATGCAAATGGATCCAAGCTGATAAGAGCTGTTCCGGGTGTTGAAGGTGGTGTATGGGTAGCGCTCTCTAGTAATGGATTGGCACAATCCTCTGACTCAGGAGCGAATTTCACTTTGGTTCCTGGCGTGAGTGCTGCACAGGCAATTGGTTTTGGAAAAGCGGCAGAAGGTTCTGACTTTCCAGCAATTTATATCTGGGGCACTGTCAACAATCAAACCGGGATATTTGTTTCCACTGATAGAGGAAATACCTGGACAAGAATTAATGACTCCGCACATCAATATGGTGGACCGGGTAATGGCAATTTTATAATAGGGGATATGAATACCTTTGGTACTGTTTATATGAGTACAGCAGGGCGCGGTATTGTTTATGGAAAATTGAATTCAACGGATTCTTCCAGTGCGTCTTCTGCATCCAGTGCTTTCACAACAAGTTCATCTGTTTCCTCATCACCAGTTACCTCTAGCAGCAGTGTTGCAAGCAGTTTATCGTCAGTAAGTAGTTCAGTTTCATCTATTGCAACTTCATCAGCGCCAGTTTCAGGCGGATCCAGTGGTGGTGGCTCCGTTAAAATGCTGGAATTGTTGTGTTTATTTGCATTTTTTTGCGCGCTGCGCATACGTCGTTTGTCTTAAAAAACAGAAATTATTTTATAATAGAGAAAAAATGGACACTAAAAATAGTTTTGCTAAAAAAATTTCAAAACCCTTATTTTCGTTATTTAAAGCTAACACTTTCGTTCTGGCGGCTTTTCTCGCTGGTTGTGGCGATAATATTGAAAATAGCTCCTCCTTCAAAAGTTTGTCTGGCTTGCCATCGAGTATGGCGTCGAGCGCGAGCAGCGTCCAGAGTATGTCTTCTTCCAGTTCATCAAGTGAATCGCTTGCCGCTATCTGTGATTTCCCTACGGTTTTTTCGTGGGAATCCACTCCGCCGTTGATTGTACCAAAGGCTGCTAATCACGTATCGCTCAAAGACCCTACGATTGTATATTACAATGATCTTTATCATGTGTTTGCAACCGTGTTTGATACCAGTGCGGATGGTTGGAGTGCGGTCTATTTGAATTTTAGCGATTTTTCCGAGGCAGATTCCGCTCCCCAGATATCAATGAGAAATAAACCTTCAGGCGGTTCTGTTGCTCCGCAGGTCTTTTATTTTCGCCCCCATAACAAGTGGTACCTCATTTCCCAATGGGGCGCAAAATATTCAACGAATACGGATATCAGCAACCCGGATACCTGGACCGCCCCCAAATCATTGTTAGCTAATGGTTTAAATATTGGGCTTGATTACTGGGTCATTTGCGATAAAGCCTATTGCCATTTATTTTTCTCAGGTGATGATAGAAATCTATATCGTTCAAAAACCGGCATCGATAACTTCCCCAACTTTTCTGGCTATGAAATTGTAATGTCAGATGAAGTGGGCAAATTGTTTGAAGGCCCTAGTGTTTACAAAGTGGAAGGCAAAAATGAGTATTTGCTGTTAGTTGAAGCTTATGATCCTCGTTACTATAGGTCATGGACATCAACTAGTTTAGATGGCCCTTGGGTGCCTTTGGCTGACAAACAATCCGCGCCTTTTGCTGGTCCAGTTAACGTCAGCTACCCAGGAAAAACATGGAGTAATGGTATTAGCCAAGGGGAATTGATCCGCTCAGGCTACGATGAAAAATTGGAAATTAACCCCTGTAATATGCAGTTTCTTTATCAGGGTTTTGATCCGGCAGCCTCAACCCCTAACTACACCCATTTGCCTTATCGGTTAGGATTGTTAAAAGCAAAGTGGTGATCTCTGTTGTAAAAGGGTATGGGTAGCGCGATTATTTCAAGTTCAAAATAACAGTATGTTTGACCTTGGGTCTGCCGAGTTTATTTCGGCAGACCCATTTTTTTGCTCTCAGTAATGATCCTAGTTATGCATAACGTCTTTGGTTCCAATAATGCAATTCCCTTACTCTGCAGAACTATCACAAGATCTAAATAAACTTCAACTTTTTGTGTATTATTAGAATTTTTCGGTAAAACAATATCCCTATCTTCCCTTTCTCAATACTCTTCGATCAACTGTGTGTCTCAGGTTGATCTGTGCCAGTTATGAATTTACATAAATTAAGTATTGAGAATTTCGTAATGAAAATAATAAATGCGTTAATAATATTGGGTACCACCAGTCTGCTTATCAATTGTGGTGGTTCAGGGGGAGGGTCAAGTTCGGGTAACGCCTCGTCTTTGACTCCAGCATCTAGTAGCCAATCGAGTTCTTCCAGTTTGGCTGTTTCATCGGTGAGTTCTTCCAGTTCTTCCCTCGTAGCTGTTTCATCTAGCGTGGCATCAAGTAGTTCATCAAGTGAGCCTCTTACCTCAGGATGTGATTTTCCGACTAACTTCTCTTGGGTATCTACCCAGCCTTTAATAGCGCCAAAGTCAGTCAATCATGTATCCGTTAAAGACCCAACGATTGTTTATTACAATAATCTCTACCATGTATTTGCAACCGTGTTTGATACTAGTCGCGAGTCATGGAGCGCAGTTTATTTAAATTTTAGCGATTTTTCCCAAGCAAATAGCGCGCCCCAGATTTCATTGGCAAATAAAGGACCCGGCGACATGGTTGCCCCACAGGTTTTTTATTTTCGTCCACATAATAAGTGGTATCTCATTGGTCAATGGGGTGCAAAATATTCAACCAATACCGATATCAGTAATCCCGATACTTGGACCTCCCCTAAGTCATTGTTAGCTAATGGTCTAGATATTGGGCTTGATTACTGGGTCATTTGCGATGATGCATATTGCCATCTATTTTTCTCAGGTGATGATGGAAATCTATATCGCTCAAAAACCAGCATTGATAATTTCCCCAACTTTTCTGGCTATGAAATTGTAATGTCAGATGAAGTGCACAAATTGTTTGAAGCTCCTAATGTTTACAAAGTGGAAGGCAAGGATATGTATTTGCTGTTAAATGAAGCTATGGATCCGCGTTATTTCCGGTCATGGACAGCAACCAGTTTAGATGGCCCTTGGGTTCCTTTGGCTGACGAACAATCCGCCCCTTTTGCTGGTCCAGTTAACGTCACTTACGAAGGAAAAATATGGAGTAATGGTATTAGTCACGGGGAGTTGATCCGTTCCGGCTACGATGAAAAATTGGAAATTAACTCCTGCAATATGCAGTTTCTTTATCAGGGTTTTGATCCGGAGGAGGTAGCCCCTAATACTGACTATGGCCGTTTGCCTTACCGGTTAGGATTGTTAAAAGCAAAGTGGTGATCTCTGAGGTAAAAAGGGGGGGTAAACGTATACCCGCATCATTATTATGATGCGGGTATGTGCTGCAATTGGGGCTTATTTCTCTTGTAAATGCACTTGCCCTGACTGTTAAACGATGTGCCGCTAACAAAGTTATGAAAACTAATAACAAGAATTTGTGGATGTTATTAAATTGTTTCGATTGCGCTATTTCATAGCCCTTCATTCTGAAATCATGTTTCCCTAGCTTGGGAAAACACTAAGTCGCTGGTGCGGCGGTGCATACACCTGTTCCATGGTACGTGTCCCATAAACCCAAATTTTTTACGAATAATCAATAATTAAAGGTTTTATATGATTCAATCAAAAATAGGTCTGTATTTATGCTTGACCATTTCGGGTGGAATGATGGTTGGATGCGGTGGCGGCGGCTCTAGTAGCTCCTCTCCATCCAGCGTATCAAGCTTATCCTTATCTTCCAGTTTGGATATGGTGTCATCCACAAGCTCAGACGATAGCTCCAGCTTGTCGTCCTCTAGCATTACATCATCCAATGTGTCCTTGTCTTCCAGTTTGGGTATGGAATCATCGGC
>DQHS01000227.1 GCA_003524365.1 Cellvibrio sp.
TCGGCGATGGTTCCAAACACCGAAACCTCGCCGAATTTATGCCCGCTGCACTGGAGCTGCAGGAGTCGCCACCCAATCCACTGGTGCGCTGGCTCGCTTGGGTATTGATCGCATTATTTGTGCTGACGCTTATCTGGGCCTGTATTGGCAAAGTGGATGTTGTCTCCAGTGCAGAAGGTAAAATTACTCCCGGTAGCCGCGTCAAACAAATCCAGCCACTGACGAAAGGCTTTGTGAAAGCGATTCATGTAAAAGAAGGGCAGTTTGTGAATCAGGGTGATGCACTGATTGAATTGGATCGCACCATTACCGCTGCCGATCAAGCGCGTATGCAGCAGGAATTACACAATGCCAGCCTCAACCTCGCCGGTGCAGAAGCACTACAAACATTTTTGGTAAACACCTCGGGTTCAGCAACAGGTGCAAGTACGGACACACATCAAAATACAAATAAAAATACAGATAAAAATATAAAACCCACAACACAACCGAGCATGGCCACTGAGATCGAATTGAAAGTCCATGCCGCGATCAACCCCACAGAAACCGAAATACTGCTACACCAACAAAAAACCTGGGAGCAGTGGAAGCAATACCAAGCACAATTAAGTAGTTTGCACAGCGGACTCAAAAAAGTGCAGAGCGAAAAAATTGGCAATCAGGAAACCATTAAAAAACTCCAGCAAACCCTGCCGATGATTACCAAGCGGGCGCAGGCATTAGAAAGCCTCTATGCAAAAAATATGGCGTCCGAAGCGGAATATTTGGAGCTGGAGCAACAGCGCATTGAGCGTGTTCAAGACCTCGCTGCACAACAACAAATGCAACAGCAATTAAACGCTGCCATCAACGAAGCCCAACAACAAATCAACTCCCTCAAGGCCGATACCCTCGGCAAACTGCTCACCCAAATTGCCGACAGCCGCAACCAGATCGCCACCATCAGTGAAGAGCTGGTCAAAGCCACGGATATGAATGACAAACAAATCCTTTACGCTCCCGTATCCGGTTATGTGCAACAGCTTGCCATCAACACCATCGGCGGCATCGTCACTGAAGCACAAGAACTGATGCTCATCGTACCGGAGGAGGATAGTCTGGAAGTGCAAGTGATGCTCGGCAACCAGGACGTAGGTTTTGTGCAAAAAGACATGGCCGCTGAAATCAAGATCCACACCTTTCCGTTTACCAAATACGGTTTGATCGATGCGACCGTTACGCACATTTCAGATGATGCCATCATCGATGAAAAACTCGGTCTGGTGTACACCATGCATTTGAAAATGCACAAAAGCACGATTCGAGTTGAAGCAAAAGATGTAAAACTGATTCCTGGTATGGCGGTTACGGCGGAAGTGAAGACAACGCAGCGACGGGTGATTGAGTATTTCTTATCGCCGTTGCTCCGGTATAAGCAGGAAAGTATTCGTGAGCGGTAAGGTGCGCATACATCGTCATACCTGCGAAAGCAGGTATCCATGTTTCGTCATACCCGCGAACGCGGGTATCCATATCAATGAATTTTTGTAGTAAGTACTAAGGATTCAGTTGTTGCTATGAACGTATTATTTATCCACCAAAACTTTCCCGCCCAGTTTGTGCACCTGGCACCAGCATTAGCGGCCGATCCTAAAAATGATATTCGTGCGCTCACACCCAGCAACCGCCCTTGTCCGGCTGGCGTAAAGCTCCACACCTACAACATCAAACGTTCGAGCAGTAAAGAAATACACCCCTGGCTTACCGATATGGAAACCAAAACCATACGAGCCGAAGCGGCATTTTGGGGTGCCATGCAATTAAAAAAAGAAGGCTTCATGCCCGATTTAATTATTGCCCACCCCGGTTGGGGCGAAAGCTTGTTTTTAAAAGATGTTTGGCCACA
The DNA here is from genome assembly GCA_003524365.1 of Cellvibrio sp. Lineage (GTDB taxonomy): Bacteria > Pseudomonadota > Gammaproteobacteria > Pseudomonadales > Cellvibrionaceae > Cellvibrio. The sequence continues at coordinate 1,886 of DQHS01000227.1, forward strand.
CGCAAAGCTTGCACTTTACTGCGAGTTTTATTATCAGGCAGTAGGCGGTGATGTCGGTTTTGATCCGGAATTTTCAACACCGGAATTGGATATGGCTTGCCGTTTAAAACTTAAAAATGCCAACTTTGATTTGCATCTGCTACAAGCCGATGCAGGTATATCCCCCACACATTACCAGCGCTCAACCTTCCCCAAACACTTCCAAGATAAAATTTCCGTCATACACGATGGCATAGACACCAACCGCATAAAACCCAATCCACAGGTGACTATGCGATTAAATGGAATGGAGTTAACGAAGAATGATGAAATCATCACCTTCGTAAACCGCAATCTGGAACCCATGCGCGGCTACCATATTTTTATGCGCGCCTTGCCGAAAATACTAAAAGAAAATCCAAAGGCGAGAGTGATTATTGTGGGTGGTGACGATGTGAGTTATGGCAGCAAGCCACCAGAGGGCACAACCTGGAAACAACTCTTTTTAAACGAAGTGTGTGATCAGCTCGACTTAAGTCGTGTCCATTTTGTAGGAAAACTGCCATATCCGGATTTTATCCAGCTATTACAATTATCCACCGTGCATGTGTACCTGACTTACCCCTTCGTGTTGAGTTGGAGTTTGTTGGAAGCAATGAGTGCAGGTTGTGCGATTGTAGCGAGTGATACAGCGCCGGTGCGAGAAGTGATTAAGCATAATGAAACAGGAATGTTGGTGGATTTTTTTGATGTAAATGCAATTGCACAGCAAGTGAGTTATTCATTAAGAAATCCAAAAGAGAGGCAGCGATTAGGTGAATCGGCAAGAATGCTTGTTTCGCAGCAGTATGATCTTGAAGGGATGTGCTTGTCTCAGCAAAAATTGTGGGTGGAAGCGGCCATGGGTAACAATATAATTTAATTATACTGTTATGTTTTCATCCAATTAAATATTGCTTTTATAATTAGCACAATATTGAAATACATCACTATGATTATAGATTGCATCGGGATTTGTGGTTCTTGTGTTGAATGGTGCCGCCGTTATCGAGGAGGTTTGTAGTTGAACAGTTGGATTTAAACGTCCAATCCACATATAAATGAAAATGTTGGGTAGGAAAATTATTGCATTAACTAATGCTAATGGTTTTATGAAATATAATCTGAGGTTTTTATGAGAACGCTAAAGCAAATAACGTTATTGACGACAGTGGCATTGTTTTCTGGATTTTCATCTGGATGTGCATTGGCAGGTGACGACCTCACCAGAAATGAGTTTTGTGGCATGTTGGTGGATTATGGAGATGATTCATGCAAATTCTTAAGGGAAATTAATTTGAATTCCGCCATAAGACGTGAAGAATTAAACAATGTTACAAAATCCGCTTCCTCAGTAGTCGATTTATCTATCAAAAGGTGGATTGGAGAAAATAATAAAAAATTTTCCAATAAAAAAATAAATTTATATCACAAAGGTAGATCATTAACCTCCAAAGATTATGGGGTTGATGGCGTAATTAATGTGTTTTTCTGGATGGTTGAAATTGAAAATAAAAATATGATAGACGTTATTTTTTTCTCAAAATCGAAATATTCACATATTGTAACCTCTCGCCAGTGCGAACTTGGGGGCTCTTTAAATGATTGCCTAAACAAAACTGTTTATGAGCTTTTGGAAAAAAATGTTTCATCGCAGGTTTTTAATAATGATGCAAATCCAATTTAACTAATGGATTAAGCTAATACTAGAAATTTACCCAACTAAGGAAATATAAGGTGAACTTATGTCAAAGACTGAAGATCTTACAGCTGCAAACGCCATAACGAAGTACCCATTGGGGGATTGGCTCAATGGTCGTAGCATATCGATTTATTTTTTGGATGTGAGCGAAAAGCTTGAAGCATATGAGTATTTTAAGGATGCAAATGGAGGGTTGAGTACTCTTGATCTTGAATTTATAGAAAAATATGGAATTGACGGTAGTAAAAATTTAAAAAGCGTTGGCGGAATCCAGTCATCAATTATTACTATGTTAGATCATTTGATTGCTTTAGGAGTTATACCGTCATATCAGGTAGTAACTAGTTTATTCGATGGAAATGGCGATAGAGCTGATCTGGCAATCGGTGTTTCAAATTTCGCCCAGTGGGGAGAAGACACAAAGGGCTCTACGATAACTCAAGCATATGGAGCGACAGGGCCAACAAAAAATTCGCTTATATTGTTTAATGAATCACTGCAATCCTCTGATGCCAGAACTAGAAATCATTCTATTTTGCATGAGTTAGCTCATGCAGCTGGTTTGCGACATCCTTTCGATACAACTGGGGCAGCACTTTCCGCGCTTGGAAATCCGATGTATAACAGCCTAAAATATACAGCGATGGCCTATAATTCACATCCTTCATTCAACACAGCAGATCTACCAACATCCTTAATGTTACTTGATTATTTGGCCTTTCAGCAAAAAGGAGTGCTATCTGATTATGATCCAGATGATGAATATAGCTGGGGTAAAGACGAAAAGGTTATTCATACCATTTATGATACGGGAACTACAAAAGACACTATTTCAGCTGATGGGCACGAACGAGACACAATAATTGATTTGCGTGAAGGGCATTTCAGTTCTTACGGTAAAAATGATAAAAACAATGAAGTACCTATCGAAAACCTTGCGATTGCTTATGGAACCATTATTGAGAATGCAATTGGTGGCAAAGGGCATGATGTATTAATTGGGAATAAAACCAGCAATGAACTCACTGGTGGAAAAGGCGATGATATTTTGACTGGTGGCGATTCGCCATTAACCACGGCAGATTGGCAATTTTTTTCGAAGTACGATACCTATCTCCCCATGGTCGATGGGGCAGCAGGTTCTGCAACTGATAATGATACATTGATTGGTGGTGAGGGCAATGATCATCTTTATGGAATTATGGGTAATGACAAATTAGATGGCGAAGATGGTCACGACTTTCTTTATGGTGGAAAAGGCGATGACGTTTTAACTGGTGGAAAAGGTGTTGATAGGTTAGAGGGCGGTGACGGAAAAGACACCTACATTTTCGATGATGATTTCGACCGCGATATTGTTGTCGATAGTGATGGCGATGGCACAATCATAATTAATGAAGTAACACTGAGCAAATTTGAACTGGTCGAGGGAACCGATATTATCTATCGTGACGATAAAAATAATCCGACTTTCGAAGTTATTAAGATTAATGAAGGAACAACAACCTCATTATTAATTACACCTCTCGGTGTTGCGAAAAATACTGGCGCCGTAACAATCAAAAACTGGAGCCAAGGGGGCTTGGGAATTCATCTGGATGAACCGGATGAAGAGGATCCAGATATGACAGGTATCTGGACAATCAATGGGAATGGTAACGACAACGCAATTAGTGCAACCAATTATCTGGTAGATCATCCAACAAAATCGCTGGCCGATTACAAAGGATTATCTATCAATGCCGGAGCTGGACATGACGCTATCATGGGGCTGCTGCACGGCAATGACACCTTGTTGGGTGGCGATGGGGACGATGTGATTTCAGGTGGCTTCAGTTTATCGCTGGGGGAAAACGCTTTTATGCTTCCACAATTAGCAAGCGGAACTGGCATTGACAGTATTGATGGTGGAAAAGGCGATGATTATATCGCTGTGTCAGCGAACGGGTCGGTTGCGCATGGCGGTGATGATAACGATGTTTTAACGGCTGCTACTGGTTTGTATATCGAAGCGTTGACGGTTGAAGAGCTGAAAGATGAACACATCGATTTAGATCTTAATGAGCATGCAAAGATTACTCGTGACCAAGTGTGGTCAGATGTTCGCTCAATGCTGGATTTTTCGGTGTCATCTATTGTTGTAGACACAAGTTCGGTGTTCACCGCGAACAATGGAAAATTTATCGGCTTAACGCCAGAATTTGCTGAGTTTACGGGTGCAAGTAGTGGCGCTAGGTTTATTGCTAAAGAATCCTCTGGTAGTTACCGCTTAACCTACGATTATTCTACTCAAGACGGGTTGACCGAGTTTGGCTACGGTCTTGGCTACAACCCTGCGTTTTATAGAATCAGCACCCAATTTAAGCTTGCCGCAGGAACTACCTATGAAGCAATAGCGAATGTAAAAGGTAGTAATCTTTATGGTGATGCTGGAGATGATTATTTATTTGGTGGGCTTTTCAGTGATTTCTTGTCTGGCGGAGAAGATAAAGACACAGTAATGGCTGGAGAAGGCAATGATATTCTTGATGGTGGCGCGGAAGCGGATTTATTAAATGGCCAGGAAGGCAATGACATTATTTTGGGTGGAGCGGGAAATGATATCCTGATAGGTTCCGATTCCGGTTTGCGCGCAAATGCCCAGGATAACGATACGCTCTATGGCGGCGATGGTGATGATGAGCTAAATGGTGGCGCTGGTCATGATTATCTCGAAGGAGGAAGCGGTCGCGATAAATTCCATGGTGGTAAGGGCAATGACACTATAGTTGCGTCCTTGGATGACTATTATGTACAAGACGAGGAAGGTGACGACGTAATTATTATTGAAAGACATGTTGCGCCTGAACCTGCCTCTGCAAGCAAAACTAGTTTTGCAGCAAGTAACAGAAACGCATTAAGTAACAAGATGACCTTTGGTGCAGCAGCTGCGGCAGACGATACTATTTTTACGGTTTCCGATAATGTTGGAAATAATACGCTTGGTTTAGTTGGGGTGTCTGATTTTAGTGGTGTTGGTTTATCCGCAGTGGGTAACGATCTGATCCTGAATAACAATGGCGACCAAATATATGTGGCCAATGGACTGAATGGCTCTATCAGTAATTTTGCGGTAGGGGAATCATTGGAAGATTTCACCAGCAATTCCTCGTCTGTAAAAAAAGTGGATATCAACAGTCTGCTTCTTTCAAATCTCAGTACTGCGGTTACGCGAACCGCGCTAGTTGCGAATACTGATTTAGCAGGTGGATTAAACAATGATCGGCTAACGGCCCATGCAGCGGGTTCGACATTAATTGGTGGAAAAGGAAGTGACACTTTGCTGGGAGGAGTAGGTGATGATACCTACGTTTTTGGATTCGGTGATGGTCAAGATGTTCTTACAGAGACAGGCGGTAGTAATAAAATAAAACTGGCCGAAGGGGTTACTCCCGATCAAGTGTCACTGCGACGTAGCGGCAGCAATTTGATTCTCATGATGTCCACTGGTGGGTCTATTACTGTGAACGGTATGTTTAATACCAGCACCGGCGCAGTAATCGAAAGTAAAGCTATTCAGTCAATAGAATTTTTTGGCGGTGAGATTTGGGATGCTGCGCAAATTCAATTAGGCCTTACCAAAGGCATTACCCTCATAGGCTCTGATCAGCCAGATACACTCTTGGGCTTTGAAAATAATGACACCTTAAATGGTAGTGCGGGCTCTGACATTCTCTATGGCCGTGATGGTGATGACTTGCTATTGGGGGGCGACGGTAATGACACACTTCGTGGTGAATTGGGTCAGGATATTTTGGATGGGGACGCAGGTGATGACAGCCTGGAAGGTGGTGATGGCCACGACAAGTTAATGGGTGGTGGTGGAAGCGATTCTCTTTATGGTGGAGTTGGTAACGATACTTTGGATGGCGGCTTTGGCAATGATCGTCTGGTTGGTCAAGCAGGAAATGATACCTACTTATTTGGTAAGGGTGATGGTCTCGATGAGATTTCTTCCGGTGGATCAAGCTTGGGGATCGAAGATGTATTAACTTTCAAAGAAGGCGTTGTACCTGGCGACATAAAATTAATGAAATCTGGGTACGGACGAGATTTGAAATTGATTATTGTATCGACAGGTGAATCGATAACCGTGAAGGATTATTTTTATGCAGCAGCAAATACTATTCTCAAGAAAGTGTTATTCAGTGATTTTACTGAGTGGGATTCAAATTTTATCGCCGCAAATGTAGCTTTTTCAACATCAGGAAATGATGTTCTTTTGGGTGATATGGGGGAAGATAATTTATCAGGCCTGGATGGCGATGACCTTCTTACTGGAGGTGATGGCAAGGATACGTTATCTGGAGATGGCGGTAATGATACGCTCATAGGTGGTCGTGGTAATGACCAGATTTCAGGCGGAAGTGGAGTGGATACTTACATTTTCAATGTGGGTGATGGTCAAGACATTATTTCTGAGCTTCAAGATAAAAATTCTTCCAACACTATTGTTTTTGGCGAAGGGATCGCACAGAACAATATCAAATTAGGCCGAAATAAAAATGATTTGATCCTTTTTATTGGTGAGAGTGGGGATCAAATTACCATAGGTAACTATTACCAACCTTCATTTACATTTAATAATGCAAATTTTGATCTGAGATTTGTTGATGGAGCCATAAGTCTCAGGGATCTCCATAGTAATACTATTATTGAAACATTTTTTACAACTGAGATAGGTGAACGAGTCTTGGGAACTCCTGGTAATGACTTAGTTTCATTATTGGGTGGAAACGACAGTGTCTATGCTGGTTCGGGTAATGATACGCTCATTGGTGGGTTAGGTAACGATCGTCTCTATGGTGGTGATGGAAAAGATACCTTTATGTTTAGTGTAGGCGACGGCCAAGACACTATTGAAAATGGAGGAGATAGTCTTACGGAATACGATCAAATTGCTTTGAGTAACGGAATTATTCGCGACAATATTGTGTTTGCTCGATCCGGAGATGATTTGGTTATGATTCCGGGTACACCGGGTGACCAAATTACAATTGCGCAATATTTCAGAGGTGATATTGAAGCACGAAAGGCATATGAGGTGTATTTTGCTCATTCAAATGAACTAATAAAATTAGACGCATTGCTGAATAGTTCGATTACTACAGTGCTTGCACCTACTGAATTTTCAGACCATTTCTATGGTTTTGATGGTGATGAACTTCTTAGAGGTTTAGGCGGATCGGATTATTTGTATGGTGAAGGCGGTAATGACACTATTATCGGTGGAACAGGCAACGACGCTCTTTTTGGCGGTCTCGGTTTTAATACTTACGTTTTTAACCAAGGTGATGGTACTGATCAGATCAATTCGAATGCCGTTGCAAGCAGTTATGGTGGGCGTGTTGTTTTCGAAGAAAGTATATCGCCAGAAGATATTAGCTTCAGCATTTCTAAATACTCTATAGGAATTCATTACGGAGCGAACGACGTAGTTTACATTGCGGTACCGGAGTTGGCTAAAAGTGGATTTTCTGTCACTCGTGAAGAAGAATTAAATGCTATAGCGGGTTGGGAATTACAAATAGAGGATGAGGTGAGATCCCTTGGTGATTTGCTCGACAATGCTACCAGTATTGTTTCAAATGTTGGAAGCTACAATCTTTCATATGGTCAGCATTATCTGGGTACATCATGGAATGACATCATGAATTATGAGTCTCTGGCTACTCGGCCAGCAGACATGTTTGGAGGTTTGGGTAATGATGTTTTAATTGGTGGTCGTTTTAATGACTACATCCTCGGTGAGTTAGGTAATGACACATTAGTGGGTGGTCTGGGTGCTGATTGGTTAGTAGGTGGGGATGGCGATGATGCTTATAAATACGATTACGGTAATGGTAACGATGAGCTCATTGAAAACTTGGGTAATGATAAAATCGATTTTGGTATTGGCATTCTTCCACATGAAGTGGTTGTCAGTCGCTCTGGCTTAGATGGGCAAGGTTCTGATTTAGTCTTCACATTCACTAATGGCGAGTTTTTAAAGATCAAATATGTGTTTGACCCTAACACGGGGGCAATCAATTTAAATAACGTAATAGAAGAATTTCGATTCTCCGATTCTTCTAGTTTAACTTTTGAGCAAGCAATAAATTTGATTGCTGGCGACGATCTTATTGCTCCTCACTCGCCTTCTGCAAGCATCGATAGTTCGGGCTTGGTTGTTCAAGGTTTTGCCGAAGCGGGGAGTCTAGTTGAGATAACGAATGAAAATAATGTTGTGTTAGGGTATGCGTCTGCTGAGGTCGCAACTGGATCTTACAGTGTTACGTTGAGCACGGCATTGATTAACAATGAACGCATCAAAATTACCGCCAAAGATGCAACTGGTAACATCTCTCCTGCTACTACGATTAATGCACCCGATTACACTCCGCCTGCCCAACCGAGCGGAAGTTTTTATCTCTATCCTGGGGAATATATTACAGGGATTGCCGAGGTGGGTGCATTTGTAGAAGCTCGATCTGCCTCTGGAGAATTGTTGGGGCGCACGGACGTTCTATCCTATGGCAGCGCCGGATCTTATAGCATTACTCTTCCAGTAAAACTAACTAACGGTGAAGTTGTCCACTTAAAGGCAATAGATGCTGCGGGTAATGTTTCGCCAGCTAAAATTATCACAGCCCCTGATAGCGTCGCTCCTGCACAACCTTCTGCTGCCTTTGATTTAACAGGAAAAACAATTACTGGCGTTGCTGAAGCAGGTAGTACGGTGATAGTTAAAAGCCTATCGGGAGTGGAGTTAAAAAATACTCTTGCTGATGCTGTTACTGGCGCCTATAGCATTACGCTTACAGCTGCTTTAATTAACAACGAAACCGTAAACGTTACCGCAAAAGATACTACTGGAAATATTTCTATTGCTAAATCCATCCTGGCTCCAGATTTAACTGCACCGCTTTTGCCGACAGCGAATTTTGATGCAACAGGAAAAGTTATTAGCGGTTTTGCAGAAGCAGGCAGTATTGTTGCAATTAAAAACGCTAACAACACCAGCTCATTGGGTACGGTTACCGCCCATGCAACAACGGGCGCTTATTCAATAACCTTGGCGACGGCATTAATTAATAAAGAAACAGTCAACATCACCGCTACAGATGCAGCCGGTAATGTATCCGTTGCGCGTGTAGTTGTTGCACCTGATGTTGCTGCGCCTAATCCGTCTCCACTCGTTATTCAGGCAGAAAACTACACGTCCATGAGTGGTGTGCAAAAAGAAAACACCAGTGATGTTGGCGGTGGTCAGAACACTGGTTATATAGATGCAGGCGATTGGATGGCTTACAACAATGCCGCGTTTAACGTACCAGCAGAAGGCCGTTACCGGGTGACTTATCGCGTTGCCAGCCTCAATGGCGGCGGGCAACTAACGTTAAAAGAGTTGAGTACCGATGTTGCACTGGGCTCGATTTCGATTCCTAAAACATCGGGTTGGCAAACGTGGGTTGATGTCACTCAAGAAATCACCTTGAGTGGCGGCGAGCATAACTTCAAACTCGCGGCGGATATTGGTGGATTTAATATTAACTGGTTTAAATTGGAGCCATTGGCTCCTGTAGCGCCAGATACAACACCTCCGGTGCAACCCACGGCAGCGTTTGATGCGCAAGGCAAGATCATTACCGGCATTGCAGAAGCAGGTAGCGTTGTTGTCGTTAAAAACGCTAGCAACACCAGCACATTGGGTACCGTTACCGCTGATGCAACAACGGGCGCTTATTCAATAACCTTGGCGACGGCCTTAATTAATAAAGAAACCGTCAACATTACCGCTACAGATGCAGCCGGTAATGTATCCATTGCACGTNNTCAATGCGGGCTGGTTGGATGGGGGCGATTGGATGGCCTACAACAACGCTGCGTTTAAGGTTCCGGCAGAAGGCCGTTACCGGGTTACTTATCGCGTTGCTAGCCTCAATGGTGGGGGGCGCTTAACGTTAAAAGAGTTGAGCACCGATGCTGCACTGGGCTC
>DQHS01000271.1 GCA_003524365.1 Cellvibrio sp.
TCAGTCTGGCTTAGTGGTTGAGCTGTCTGGGTGCTATAAACTTCTTGCATAAAACCCTCCAAAAATAATAGTTACTGCAATTGTTTTAAGTAGATTGGGGCGATCATACAAATAAGCAACAACAAAGCCAAGTGATTACGAATTTACTTAACCGCTGTTGATAGTNNCACCTACGCCGGTTTTCAAGACCGGTGCATTAAACCACTCTGCCACCCTTCCGAGTGCGGCAAATTATACATAGCTTTTTTTATTGGGCAAGTGAAAAACACTATTTTTATAGCCAAATATTGCATTCAAATTTTTATAACCCTAACTGTTGAGCATAAAAAAGCCGGATTGTTTCCAATTCGGCCTTTTCGTATTTTTGATCTAAAAATTGTTACTCGTTTGTGCTGCGCTTGTTCAAGCGTGGATCATTTGACGGCCTGGTCAACGGGCGCGGATTGTGATCGACGTTGGGTGGCAGGCTTGTATCTAGCGCGCGTGATGCTTGGCTTTCGATAGTTTCGGTAATAATGCTTACCTGACTAACGGGCTTTGGTGCTTTGCGCGGATCATTGCTCGCCCTTGCAGGTGGGGCGAGATTTACTTCGGTGGTGGTCTGGCGTTCCAGTGATTCAATCTCGACATCCATCGCACCCGTAGGAGTTGATTCCTTAGTGCTGGTTTCGGCGACTGTGGGGGCAGGTGCGGCAGCAGGGATGATAGTCTCCTGTGTAGCGTCTGCGTCGCTGTTTGCGGCTACCTGTGTAATCTCGAGTGGAGATTCAATCGAACTGGTAAAGGTATCAATGGTATCGTAGGAGCCTGATGTGCTTGTAGTATCAACAGTCTGCAAAGTTTCCTCGGCACCGCCGTTCGGTTCAGCTTTAATGACGTGAGTTTGCTGGGCATGTTCGGCAATGGCTGCAGAAATTTGCTGCGCCAATTGCGCCGATTCACTCAATACTTTGGGTTCATCCGATGCTGCTGGTGCAATCGTTTCACTTTCTTCTGCATTGAATGATGTGTTTTCACCTTCAGCGCCATGGCGAGTGCGACGACGTTGCTGTGAGCGAGTGCGACGGCCAGCAGGACGCTTGGATGGACGTTGATCATCACCTTCTTCATGGGTAGTAGCTGCCTCATTGCTGACTGCAACTTCTGCAATAACCGCTGGCTCTTCCTTAATCATTGGTCGGCGACTGTTGTCGCGCTCGTTGCGCTGATTGCGATTGCGTGGTTGACGCGGTTCATCATCACCAGTCTGTGCTTCGCGAGGTGGTTGTTCGCGCGGTTGGTCNNTATCTTGCTCGCGTGCTGGCTTTGCCTCACTAACTGTGCGTGGCTCCAAGTTATCAACCAATTCACGATCTTCTTTGCGGTCTTTGTCGCGGCGATTATTACGGCCATCGCGACGGCTGTTGCGACCAGAGGGGCTGCGGCGAGCATCACGTTTGTGTTCGCGTTTTCCTTTGCTTTCCTCTGTTTTCTCGCCGCCAAAAATACTACTGATTGAGCCAATCAGGCGCGCCAACAAGCCGGTTTTTTTAGCCGGTTCTGGTGCGGGCTGGCTTGGGCTGCTTGGTTGAACGATTGGCTTGGGTGCATTAATTGGTTTTGCTTTGAAGTCTTCTTCATCGGCCTTGGCTTCGTCGGTATGCGCAACGATTTTATAGCTGGTCTCAAGTGTTCCTTCATCGTCGTCGCGCAGGCGCTGGACTTCAAAATGCGGTGTCATCAATTCGGCGCTAGGTACAATTACCACGCGAGTGCTGTTGCGTGCTTCGATGCTAGAGATAGTTTTGCGTTTTTCATTCAGCAGATAAGTCGCTACTGAGACCGGGCAAATAGCGCGAATTTCTGCGCTGCGTTCTTTTTGTGCTTCATCTTCAACTAGGCGAAGGATTGATAGCGCCAAAGAGCGGGTGCCACGAATGTTACCTACACCATCGCAGCGCGGGCAGATTTTTGAGTGGGTTTCGCCCAGTGAGGGGCGCAGGCGTTGGCGCGACATTTCCATCAAACCAAAGCGAGAGATGCGGCCAATTTGAACGCGTGCTCTATCCATCATCAGCGCATCGCGCACGCGGTTTTCAACTTCACGTTGATTGCGCACGGGTTGCATGTCGATGAAGTCGATAACAATCAGGCCGCCCATGTCGCGCAAGCGCAATTGGCGTGCGATTTCGTCTGCTGCTTCAAGGTTGGTTTGCAGTGCGGTTTCCTCAATGTCGCCGCCTTTGGTGGCGCGCGATGAGTTGATATCAATGGCAACCAGCGCTTCGGTAGCATCGATAACAATTGAGCCGCCTGATGGCAATTTAACTTCGCGTTGGAATGCTGTTTCAATTTGAGATTCAATCTGGTAGCGATTAAATAAAGGGATGTCATCCTTATACAACTTTACTTTACTGCGAAAGTTCGGCATTACCTGCTGGATGAATCCTGCTGCCAGGTCAAATGCTTCTTGATTATCGACAATCACTTCACCGACGTCTTGACGTAAGTAATCGCGGATTGCGCGAATAATGACGTTACTTTCCTGGAACAAAAAGGCTGGTGCAGGAGAGGTCTTTGCCGCTGTTGCTATGGATTCCCACAGTTGAAGCAGATAGTTGAGGTCCCATTGTAATTCTTCAGAGCTGCGGCCAACACCGGCGGTGCGGATGATTACACCCATGCCGTTGGGTACTTCTACTTCGCCAAGGGCATCTTTCAGTTCGGCGCGGTCTTCACCTTCAATGCGACGGGAAATACCGCCAGCTCTTGGGTTATTTGGCATCAATACCAGATACCGGCCAGCAAGGCTGATAAAGGTGGTGAGGGCGGCGCCTTTGTTGCCGCGCTCTTCTTTATCGATTTGCACGATAACTTCAGTGCCTTCTTTCAATACATCTTTGATTTTGATGCGGCCATCGGCATCACCAGAGTTTTTGGTGAAGTATTCGCGAGAAATTTCTTTTAGTGGGAGGAAGCCGTGGCGCTCTGCGCCATAGTCAACAAATGCGGCTTCAAGGCTTGGTTCTACGCGGGTAATGCGACCTTTATAAATGTTTGATTTTTTTTGTTCGCGGTTACGGTTTTCAATGTCCAGATCGTAAAGCCATTGACCATCTACCAGCGCTACGCGCAACTCTTCAGGTTGAGTTGCATTGATGAGCATTCTTTTCATGTGTTACCTAATTGTCTGTGAGCGCCCGGCCGACGCGACAATCAAGGTCAACATAGCAATGTTTTGCGCAACCTGATGGACTAATGCGCTACCTGATTGATAAGGCTCGCACTAGCGGTTGGTGGGGGTTACCTGTCGGCTTGTGCAGTGTGATCGCTTTGCAGCGGCTGCAGCATTTGCCTTTAAAACCAGATGGCCCATTTGGCTCATTCATGTACACCGGAGTATTCCGGCTTTCCTATTTGTAGTGCTTATTGTGGCGCTTGGTCAGGCGGTGTTCCATCCTGTGCGACCGGGTTGTTCATTCATTTATATCAGTTGATCGAGTGTCAGTCGTGAAGATAATCGATCTTCAAATCGGCTTCTCAATCAGGTGGTTAGCTTTAACAGTTAAACCACAAGATTAAATTGGCAACCTGCAAAATTAGCATCGGATAAGGGTTTTCATCGCGTGCGATGGCGTTATCCGGAATTTACAAACAGAGCTTTCTTGAGTTCAGCAAAACAAAAACGGTGTTAACAATGAGTGCAACGCTGGTTGACGCAATTGTTAGAGTAGTTGGCAAGCGTGGCTCGCGTTCTACCGTTGTCAGTGTCATCAAGAGCGGGAGCTTTATACGTTAATAGTGTATGGAAGCAGGCGCTCTTGCTGTCAGCGGTATTTCCTAATGATGCGCCTGTCTTTTGCGCGCGACCCGGAAACCAGCCTGTATCAGCCGTCTGAATATAGCAGCTCTCCTTATATGCGGCAATTAAATCAGTGATTTACGTAAGTTTTTAACTCAATCCAGCCTGTGGCCGGTTCGGTTGTCCGGCCGTATCAGTTATCATGACGATATGAAAATATCCACTGAAAATACCTCGTTAAGCACTGAGTCCTCTCCCTTTGCTCAGGTGATGATCCTCTCTATCGATGAAGATCAGGCCGGTCAGCGCCTCGATAACTTTTTGATTGCACGCCTTAAAGGGGTGCCCAAATCAAAAATTTACAACGTTATTCGCAAAGGCGAAGTGCGTGTTAATAAAGGAAGGATAAAACCTGAATACAAATTGATGGCGGGTGATTCTGTCAGGGTTCCTCCTATTAGGACTGCTGAGGCGGGGACAGAAGCGAAAGCCAGTCATCAAATGATGTCGCTGTTGTCCAAGTCGATTTTGTTTGAAGATGATGGACTGTTGGTTATCAATAAGCCGCCCGGTTTGGCAGTGCATGGTGGTAGCGGTATTACGCTCGGCTTGATTGAAACTCTGCGTCAGATGCGTCCCGATGCACGTCATTTGGAGTTGGTGCATCGCCTTGATCGCGATACATCCGGTTGCATTATGGTGGCTAAAAAGCGCAGCTACTTGCGCCATTTGCAAGCCTCGTTACGTGAAAAGTCAGCAGGTGCTGGTGGTATTACCAAGGTGTACCAGGCATTAGTTATTGGTGATTGGTCCAAGTGTGTCCACCAAGTCAATGCGCCCCTGTTGAAAACGGAAGTGGCAGGTGGTGAGCGGGTGGTGCGGGTTCATCCAGAAGGCAAGCCTAGCCTGACCGAGTTTAAAGTGTTGCAGCGTTTTGATGGTTTTAGTCTGATCGAGGCGCGCCCCATTACTGGCAGGACTCACCAGATTCGGGTGCATGCACAATATTCCGGACACTGTTTGGTTGGTGATGAAAAGTACGGTAGCGACGAGATTAATGCGGAGATGCGCGAGCAGGGTATAAAGCGTTTATTTTTGCATGCGTCGGCGCTGGCGTTTTACTTGCCTGAATCGGATGAACTCACTCGTGTCGATGCTCCGCTGCCCTCGGATTTGGCTATCCCATTGAGTAGGCTATCTGCTATTTAGTTGTTCTGCGTTTTGGAGAAAGTAATTGCTGTTTATCTTCGATTGGGATGGCACCCTGAGTGATTCAAAAGCCAAGATCACCAAAGCCATGCAGCTTGCAGCTCAGGATATGGGGTGGGTGCCGTTGGATGATCATCTTATCCACAATATCATTGGGTTGGGTTTGCCGGAGGCTATTCACCGCCTGTATCCTCATGTTGAGCTGCCTGATCGGCAGCGTTTGCGCGATGCCTATGCGATCCATTTTTTGTCCCTTGACGAGGCTCGTCCATCTGACTTTTTCCCCGGTGTTATGGAAACACTGCATAGTCTTAAAGCTGATGGGCATACGTTGACTATTGCCACTGGGAAAAGCCGTAAGGGATTGGATCGTATTTTTGGGGTGTTGGGTGTGGCTGATTTTTTTCATGCTACCCGCTGCGCCGATGAAACCGCTTCTAAGCCCGATCCCTTGATGTTGGAAGAGCTGTTGTGTGAATTTGGCGTTCACGCCAGCGACGCTGTAATGATTGGTGATACTGAATATGATATGGAAATGGCACGCCTTATTGGTATGCCGCGTATCGCTGTTAGTTATGGTGCGCATCACATTGACCGCCTGCACAGCTACCAGCCTGAGCTCTGCCTGGATCAATTTGATCAGCTGCTTGTCTGGAAGAAGTTGGCGGGCTGATCGAGAGGGTCGACTCCTTCTTTTGCGAGCATTCGTGTAAGGGCAATCAGTGGCAGACCTACTAGTGTGTTAGGGTCATCGCCCTCGAGCTGCTCAAACAAACAAATCCCTAATCCCTCCGATTTAAAGCTGCCTGCACAATCGTAAGGTTGCTCGCGCTGCAAATAGTTCTCTATTTGTTCATCAGATAAGTTTCGAAATCTAACCCTATAAATTTCAACACTGGTTTGAGTGCGATTTACTGCCGGATTAAACAA
The DNA here is from genome assembly GCA_003524365.1 of Cellvibrio sp. GTDB lineage: Bacteria > Pseudomonadota > Gammaproteobacteria > Pseudomonadales > Cellvibrionaceae > Cellvibrio. The sequence continues at coordinate 5,921 of DQHS01000271.1, forward strand.
ACACAATCCTGTCATAAATGTAACTTCTCGTTGGCGAAAGCTGGTGAGCTGGGCTACGGCGTTGGAGTGGATGTGGGGCTTTCCGATGATGTGATCGCCAATTGTTGCCACCTGATCTGAGCCGATAATAAGGTGGCCTGGATAAGTGTTTGCGAGATGGCGTGCTTTGGCTTCGGCGAGTCTGCGTACCAATTGCATGGGGTTCTCGTCTGGTTGATGGCTTTCGTCTATGCCCGGGCTTGCCCAATCAAAAGCTAATCCGAGTTTTTGCAGGAGTTGGCGGCGATAAAGGGAGCTAGAGGCGAGTAAAATTTTCGGCTTTATCATAAGTTGATCACATTTTTATCGAGAGGAAACGCTAAATAAGGGGGCAATTCTACTCCCGTGCTACTAAATAGCGCTATTTGACCAGTTTTTCTTTGACACCGCTGGGTGATATCCCTATTATGGCGCGCTTATGTTTAAGACCCCTCCTAACAAAGTTCTGCCCCGGCAGGGTGACCCCAGAAAATTCGCTCAACACGGCGTTGTTTTAGAGGGTCATATTGCTGTTTCTGATCTGCCTCGCGTTACTGAGGCAACAGAAAGCTCAGGTGGAGAAATTCAAGTAAAACTTGAATTTAAGATTAGTGAGGAGAAGAAAAAGGTTGTTATTGGTACTGCGCACGCTGACTTGTCGTTAATTTGTCAGCGTTGCTTGGAGCCAGTGACAGTACCTGTTCAAAGTAACATCTCGCTCGGAATTGTATGGGACGAAGAGGGGGCAAATAAATTGCCGCCACACTTTGAGCCTTGGATTGCGGGTGAGGGAATAGCAGATCTTTACGAGATGATCGAAGAAGAGCTGTTATTAAGTTTACCTGCGGTTGCTTATCACGAAGAGCCTTGTATAGATAGCAAGCTGTATTCGAGTGGTAAACCGGTAGAGGTAAAAAAAGAGAGAAACCCATTTCAGGTGTTGGAACAACTTAAGAGCTCGCCGAAATCCTGAGGCGCCTCGGTTCTAACGAGTAAGTAAATAGGAGCAAACCATGGCAGTTCAACAAAACAAAAAATCTCGTTCCAAGCGCGACATGCGTCGTTCACATGACGCTCTGACTGGTCCAACTCTGTCAGTTGACGCTACCAGCGGTGAGAAGCATATCCGTCACCACGTGACTGCTGATGGTTTCTATCGCGGCCGTAAAGTAATTGATAAGGGCAGCGACGAGTAATTTTCTTACTCAAGACGACTGCACCTTGTCGGCAAGAATTCGAATAGCGGTTGACGCTATGAGCGGGGACTTAGGTCCCCGCGTTGCTATTTCCGCCTCGCAAAAGTTTGTAACCCAATTTCCTGAAGTGGATTTGCTGTTAGTCGGCAATGAAGCCCAACTTCTATCCCTGCTTCCCAAAACCCTAAAATTACACGAGCGGATTACACTGGTACATGCTGCCGATGTAGTTAGTATGCACGACGATCCTTTGTTGGCATTACGCCAGAAAAAAGATTCATCAATGTGGGTGGCGCTGGATTTGTTGCGCAACAATGACGCTGATGCCTGCGTGAGCGCGGGCAATACGGGTGCATTGTTGGCTATGGCAAAATTTCTGATTAAAACTTTTTCAACGATTGAGCGTCCGGCTATCTGTAAATCCATGCCTGTGGAGGCTGGTAGTACTTACTTATTGGATTTAGGTGCCAATNNGATCGTATTAATTATGTGGGTTTTGTCGAGGCAAATAGCATTTTTACCGGAGCAGTAGATGTTATTGTTTGTGATGGTTTCCACGGCAATATTGCATTAAAAGCCAGCGAAGGTGTCGCACTATTTATCGCAAATAAAATTTCAAAGATTGTAAAACAAAATTTATTTAATAGATTTTTGAGTCTGTTGGTGCTGCCTTTACTTAAGCGCTTACAGCACGAGTTGAATCCATCGGTATATAATGGTGCGAGTTTTTTAGGGTTGCGAAAAACTGTCATTAAAAGTCATGGCGGCGCCGATGAAAAAGCATTTTTACAGGCACTTGTTGTGGCGCGTGAACAGGTTATCCAGAAAGTGCCTGCACGAATCCAGCAGGTATTAGTTGACCGCACAAAACTCCCTGGTGTTCGTTAAGACTACTATTTCGTAAAATCCACGTTTTAAAAATCAATAGTCCGTAAAAAGAGAAGCGTTTAATCATTATGACTAATCAACATCTTGCTTTTGTATTTCCAGGTCAGGGCTCGCAAAAAATTGGCATGCTGGCGGAACTGGCGGCTGAGTTCCCAATAGTAGAGAAAACCTTTGCTGAGGCATCAGGCGTTCTGGGTTACGATTTATGGGCGTTAGTGCAAACCGGCGCGCAAGACGAAATTAATTTAACAGAGCGTACCCAGCCACTGTTGTTGGCGGCGAGCGTTGCAGTATGGCGTGCGTGGCAAGAAAAGAATGGTAGTCAGCCTGCGGTGATGGCTGGCCATAGTTTGGGGGAGTGGTCGGCGCTAGTGTGTGCTGGCGTAGTGGAATTTAACGATGCTGTGAAATTGGTACAGCAGCGTGGAAAGTTTATGCAAGAAGCTGTACCTGCAGGGCAGGGCGCTATGGCGGCAATTATCGGTCTTGATGATGCATTGATTTTAGAAGCCTGTAAAAAAGCAGAGCAGGGCGACGTGGTTGCCGCCGTTAATTTTAATTCTCCTGGCCAGGTCGTGATTGCAGGCACTGCAGCGGCAGTCGAACGTGCTAGCGCCCTCTGCAAAGAGGCTGGTGCAAAACGTGCGTTACCTTTGCCGGTAAGTGCGCCGTTTCACACTGAATTGATGCGCCCGGCAGCAGAGCGATTGGCGGAGCAAATTATTGCAACCGTTTTTTCTGTACCGAAAATCCCTGTGGTGCACAATGTGACAGCAGAAGTGGAAATGAACCCCGAAAAAATTAAGGCACTAATGATTGAGCAAATTTATAGCCCAGTTCGCTGGGTTGAATGCATTAATACTATGGTGGAGAAAGGTATTACTTATACGCTGGAGTGTGGTCCGGGCAAAGTGCTATCCGGTTTGAATAAGCGTATAAATTCTGAATTGACAACAGCCTCGGTTGAAAAACCAGAAGAATTGCAGGCAGCTTTAACCAGTGTGGTGTAATTGTTTTAATTTCTGTTTTTAGTTTTCCATTTTCTAGTTTTTTACAAGGGAACGATAAATGATGAATCTTAACGATAAAGTTGCATTGGTTACTGGTGCCAGTCGCGGTATTGGTGCAGCTATTGCGGAGCAGTTGGGCAAGGCGGGCGCGATTGTTATCGGCACCGCAACCAGCGCTTCAGGCGCAGAAAAAATCTCGGCGCGTTTTACTGAATTGGGTATTCGCGGTTCGGGCAAGGTGTT
>DQHS01000049.1 GCA_003524365.1 Cellvibrio sp.
AAAATTCTGCCCAGTAGACAAGTTCATCCAACGCAATCGCGCCCCTCTCATCTGAGCTAATAAAATCCGGGGCCAATTTTTCTTGCGCATCGCGATAGGCAAAACTGGAGGGCAAAGCGATGCCTAAAATATGCGCAGCTTTGGCCACCGAATAGTGCGTCTCGCGACTGGTTAATAAAACGGGGGGAAGATTTTTACGCGGTGGCGCCGTTAATTCTGCCGCGGGAAACCAGGCTTTACCACCGGATAAATAATCGCGCGCATTCCACAGCCCGAATAAATTGCCTTCGGTGGAGCCCATAGTTGTTACATAACCCCAATAGGAATCCGCACTATTGGGTGTGTCCACATTAGGTGCGTTCCAGTGGCGGGCATAAAAATCCAATACCGCTTGCTCTTGCTCCTTTGCATTCACGCGAAAATTGCCTTCGGTATAGGCATCGCCCAAATTTAATAAATTCAGATTGAGTAGCGGATACAGCGCCGGATCAAATTGCACATGCTGGCTGGTTTGGTAACCGAGAAAATTTTCGGCGAGCAGGGTCTTTTTTTGGATAAAGTCATCAAGCTGTTGATGATGATTTATCGATCTGGAAGAGTCGGGCATAGCCAATCCGGGGGAATTTGTTTTTACTTGTGATGCTTCCTTGCAGATACCTCGTTAATGGGGCGGCATGCTAGCAATAAATTCCCCTATTGGCTATTTCAGCAGATTACACCCATTGCGCCGCATTCATTATTCGAGAACTTCGATAGCCTGCGTAAAAGTCTTTTTCCCGGATTTGTAACGTTTTAGTGCATTGGCATCATTAAATGCCTCAAGCAGCGCGGTCGTAAAATCATAAACCCGCGCATCTCTTCCAGTCTGCTCCGCCGCTGCTTCAAACCCTTGCGTATGGGCATCGGCGAACATAGCGACATCTTCAATCATGCCGGTAGCGATTTCCATATTGCCCGGGTCGCCATGGGATTGTTCGCAGGCGCCTGCATCAGTCGAATGAAAGTTACGGCAGCGAAACGGGCGCAGGGGATAAATGCTGCATTGATTACCTTGCAACAGTGCGCATTTTAAATTGGTGGTGAGATGTTGTTCGGGGGTGAGTGTGCGGATGATTACCGCATTGGCTTCCGCTTCTGCCAGTACCGATGCAATTTTTTCGGCGCTAAATGTTTTGCTCATATAATCCTTGATCAGCAACATTTCATGCGCGCGCACTTCCACTTTGTAATGACAACAAAATGCACAGCCCGCTTTACATGCCGGTTTGATTGGCGACGCATCAATCGTTTTGGCGATTAAATTATCGTAGCGCTCATAGGATTTTTTTAATGCCGCCGTTGCATCCTTACCCAATGCAAGTTGGGTTGCAGATTTTTGGTATTCGCGCAGTGCGGCAGATTGGAAAGGGTCGTTCATTAATAGGTAGCTCAGCTATAGTGATTTGGGCCGAATATTTGTCGGGCTTATCTGGGGCGCTCGGCCAAGGTGGTAAATAATTGTTAACCGGTTTTTGTAACAGTTTACCTTCACAGCAAAAAGTGAGCGAAAACATTAAGTTGTTCAGGTTATCACTCGTTGCCGTTTCTAAAAAGGCGATTTGAGCTACAAGTATGACAATGGGCGTGATTTCCAATGGTTGGTTGGGTACCGCCGCCCTTCTCTGGCTTGGGAATATAATCTGGCGTTAGCCGGGATAGGCGTTACACTAGGGGCAATCGACTCTACGTATGATGTTGAGCGAATTATTACAATAACAAATAAGGTTTTCACCGGAGTAGCTTATGCAAGCGCAAAGGTATTTTTTACATCTCCTAATATTCATTTGCACTATTTGTGTGGCGGTGAATGCCCCAGCGCAATCGTTAGATTCGGTGCTTGCCAACCCGTCATTACCTATCGCAAAAATGCCATTTTTCAATCTGCATGATTTTGTTTCATTGCTCACGGCGGCGATTTGTGTGCTGCTGGTGATTTACCAATTTTTCTTGCCCAAAACCAATCCATTGTCAGCTTTATTATTGAGTTTATTCTTTTTGAGTTTGGGGGCTGCCGCTGTTTCAAATGTATTGCTGTGGAATGCCTATATTAGTATCAATTCGGTATTTATAAATCAGCTGATTCCGTGGATTTTTGCGATTGTGTCTATCTCTAAAGGAATATTATTGTATTTATACGTGGCGTCGTTAACACAACATGATTTTAAGATTAATTACACACACGTTTTGAATGTGATACCCCTGTTGATCGTGTTGGTTATGTTAGGCTTTTTTCAAATTGATGCGGATAATTTGCGTTTTATCGGCATCCGTAGGTCGGAGTCGGAGATTGAGCAGGTGGTGTGGGTGTGGCACTTATTGCGTGCGACACCCTTTATTTACGCTGTTGTCGCAGTAATTATTACGCTCTACTATCACAATAATTTAAAAGAATATTATTCAAGCTATATCGTTAACGGGCCGATTTGGTTGAGTGTGTTGACCATCGGTTTTGTCATCAATTGGGGTTGGGCGCTGGCTACGCATTTATGGGGGCGGTATTTGCCGATGTCTATCGCCGACTCGCTTGGTATAGCGGATAACTACATTACATTTGTATTGCTCAATGGATTATTTATTTATAGTTTTGTCTATAGCCATAAATTGGAAGCAACTAAAGCGCTACCAAAAAACGCTGAAGTCGCTGATTCGGCATCTGGCTCTTTATCNNTTTATCTGGTGATGAATTAACAAAAATCAAAAATGGAATGGAAGTTGATCACTTATATTTAAAAAACAATTTGAATATTGAAGAGTTTTCCAAATGCATAGGGCTTTCTTATCGCGAGGTGTCGAGCATTATCAATAAGCACTTTCAGACGAACTTTTATGAATTTGTTAATTTGTACCGCGTGAATAAAGCAAAAGAGTTATTGCTCCATCCTGATTATGCCGATAGAACGATTTTAGATATTTTTTTGGAGTCGGGTTTTAATAGTAAGTCTGCATTCAACCGTTTTTTTAAACGCTATGTGGGGGTTACCGCCACTGAGTTCCGTAAAAATCCACCCCTTCAACAAAAACGGGAAGACTAAGTCTTCCCGTTTCAGATTAATCATCTAACCGGCTACTTAATAGCAACCTGCGTTGATGCGGGTATTGCCGTCCCATGCACATTGGCCGGTAATGCAGTCAGCCAGGTTGTTGTTAAAGCTGTTGGTTGCATGGCTGAAAATTTGGAACCAGCCACCATCGTCCCATACTGCGGTCGGATAGTTGCGCGAACGTGCTTCCAGCGAGTGCATTTGCTGATACCACAGGCGAATGTTGTTGCAAGTCATGCTGGGCTTGTTCTTCGCCCAACCTACACCCCACTCACTCACATAAACCGGCATGCCCTTACCGACAGAATCGGCCCAGTTTTTAACGCGGGTTAGAGGGTCAGCGATGGTGGCGGTAGTCCAGGCCATTGCATGGTTGCCATCTTGTCCGGAAAAGGTGAAGGGCTCGTAATGGTGATGGGAGGCCATCATATAGGGATCATTGCCATTGCCAACCGGGCTTAGGTCGTACCAAACGTTACCCAGCTCATATGATCCAAACCATTGGTTGCCGCCGATCATCACAATACGCTGTGGATTTACTGCGCGAATCTTTTGATAAGCACGGCCGCTCATGGCGCGGATATTGGCTACTGGCATGGCACTACCGTCAGAAAGATGCGGTTCATTCAGCAACTGGAACATGAGGCGCGTGTTGCGATTGCCAAAAATATCCACTATGTCCTGCCACAGGCGCTCAAGTACGGCCGCGCGGTTGTTGTCTTTCAATCCATATTCGTGGTGTGCGTTGATGACGACATGCATATTCGGTAGAGAGAGTGCATAGTCAATAGTCTGTTGAATTTGTGCCAGTCTTGGATGATTACGGTCAACCACTCCGGTCAACTGATTAGCCAGACGCGAGCCGTCGATATTTTCTGTCCAGGTAATCGGAATGCGCACATTACGGAAGCCTTTANNAGTAAGCATCGATTTTTGGTTTGGCTGTGGCAAAGGTTGAAGCATTTTGCTCGCCTTCAAACATGTTCCCCAAGTTAAAGCCAGCACCCATATCAGTCGCCGCTTGCGTAGCGGTTTTCCATTGGCTGGTCGGTGCCGAACTTGAAGAGCTGGACGAACTTGGAGTTGTACCACTGGCACCCGATACAATTTCGATCCAATCCAGATTGAATCCACCCACCGTCATAAACATACCCAAGTCGTAGGTGCCGGCCTGAATAGTGACGGTAGCTTGAATGTTCTGGAAATTTTGCCAGCCACCGGTGTTTGGCACCACCATATTGCCAAGGAAAATTGCGCCGCTGTTTAGATCGACTGCGAACTGGGCGCCAGTGTTAGGGCTCGCCACACGTGCGCGGATGGTGTACTGGCCGGAGCTCGGAATCACCACATCGGTAAACTTGAGCCACTCGTTGGCAACGATCCAGCCCACGTTAAAGCCGCCACCTGCCGTCAGCGCTTGAATATCCACCGCATCATTACGGTAAGCTCCACCGCTATTACCTGCTGTTGTATCGAAGAACTCGTCGTAGTCTTCTGCTTGTAGCCTGAGGTTGAGACCTGCCGCAACCGATGAGCTGCTTGACGATGCTGCCGCGCACTTATCAGTCACGCTAAACCAATTCAGGTTCCAGCCGCCCGCCGGTACTACAATGCCCAGGCCTTGTGCGCCAGCAGGCAGGGTGATATCGCGGGTGATAGTGACCCAGTTTTGCCAGCCGCCGGTGTTAGGCACCGGGAGCGTATCATAGGTGGCACCGCCGCCCGATTTCTCCAGCACCAGTACCGAGCCGGTCACTGCGCTCGCAACACGGTATTGAACGGTGTAAGTTCCCGCGCAAGGTAAATTAAGCGTTGGGTAGGAAATCCAGTCACCCGCATCGGTATAGCCCACATTCAGCCCGCCGCCGGTATCGGTAGTCGCCTGGGTTTGAATGCCGAGCATGTTGTTAAAGCTTTCGGCCTGGATAACGGTTGTCGCGGCATTGGCCTGTGCAGCTAGTAGGCCGAGCAGCATTCCTCCGACCGCAGCAGTACCCCTAAGGGTTTTTTGAGCATGAAGATGTCTAGTCATTTGGGAAACCTCTATTAATTTATTATTCGGTGTTGTGCTGCTGGCGATTCCCAATCAATTTATTTAATACATCCTCTTGGTTATTCCGTTGGATGAGGATTCAAGCCAGTTAACCGATAGTAAATTTTGTGCACGCAAACGCGCGCCAGAAGTCACAAAGCGTCAAAGTTGGTGCGCACCAGCTTCGCGGCGAAACTGGCACCTATGGTTTTTGTGCGAAACAACCCTTCTTTTTGTGGTGCTAGTTCGAATTTTGTAGGTTGATGTGGGATTTATGCGAGGAAAGTAATTAAAAAGCCCTGGCCGTGAATTCACTACCAGGGCTTCTTTTTGAGCGAAATGTATCATCGTGCAGTAAGGTAAATATTATTTCGCTGCATTCACAATAGTATTAATCAGTGTTGGATAAACTTGATTGCCGCTGTGTCGATCAAATAAACCCATACCACCATTGGCGGTGTAGCCGTTATCCCAATAGATTGGTACCAATCCGCGTGTATAAGCAGCACGGGTGATGTATTGATTCCAATAGACACGATAACTTTCTGACGTCGGAATATTCGTGCGCGAGATAGCACCAAACTCGCCAAGAATTACCGCCACACCATTATCGACAAACTTGGTTTTCATGCGTTGGAATTGTGTATCCACATGAGCCTCATTCGCCCAGGTTTCTACGTTCGCAGAATTGGTAGCATTTTTACCCCACTGCCAAATCGAGCTGTTTTCATTCAGCGTGAAATTGTAGGGATCATAAAAATGCACTTCCATCATCAAACGGTTAGTTGCTGAATCGCTGGGAATGGTTGCGAAACTGATGGCGTGATCGATGTTGGTATTAAAACCCTGCACAATCAAATGGCGCACCGCATTATTACCGCCGGTTGCACGTACCGCATTTACAAAGGTTTGATTAAAACTGTTTTGCACTGTGTAGTNNGCAAATAATAAATAATCGTCATAGCCTTTAAATTGATTGGCAATTTGCGTCCACAATTTGGTGATGCGACTATTAACGGCAGTTTGATTGGCATATTTAGGCTGCATCCAACCACCGTCCCAGTGAATATTGATAATCACATAAAGACCGGCGCTTTTTGAATAATCCACCACTTGTTTTACGCGCGCCATCCAGCTGCTGCTGATGTTGTAATTCGCATCGGCGTACTGGCTCCAGGACACAGGAATGCGGATGGTTTTAAAGCCCGCCGCCTTTACTGCGTTAATCATTGTTTGGGTGGTAGCCGGGTTGCCCCAAGCGGTTTCACTACCAATCGCTTCCAGCGAATTCCCCAAGTTCCAACCGGCGCCCATTAATGCCGCGAGCTGCACACTGGTTAGGTTGCGCATCGCCGCCGTTGAAGCAGTGCGCTTAGCGGTAGCGGAGTTGGAGTTATAGGCCTTATTGCCAGCAGTAAACTTAATCCAATACCAATATTGGGTACCCGCAACGGCCGCCGCATCGGTATAGCTTCTGGCAGAAGCACTTATTGTGGCGATGCGGCTGCGCCCGTTGGGGTTGCTATCGGTATCGCGGTAAATTTGTACATTGCTAATGGTGCCACTAACCGTCCAGCTCAAACCAATATTGCTGGAGGTACCTGTTGCCACTAAACAAACCGTAGCTCCACCACCACTGCCACAACTTTGGGCGTTGGAAAAAGGCGAAATACAAAACGTCAGTAATACGAGGATGGATGAGAAAAAGGATTTCATCTTTATTATTTCCTTTTGACAATTGATTAATGCCCGACACTACTGCAGGTGATACATCTCCCCGGAAGCCCGGGGCCTAAGTCAGGATGAGAGATGCCAACCGCCCTGAACTTGCCTAACGGGAGAGCGTGCAAGTCAAAGCGGTCAGCAGCGGCCGCAAAAAACGGCTGTAGAAATACTAAGGGTAAATTTGACTAAAAGACTATTAAAATAATACAAATAAGATTTTATGGGTGTTTTGGAAACAGCAGCGAGTTACTTGATAGCACTCGATAGAGGAGTGTTTCAATTTGAAACATGGAATTGTTTTCATATATAAAAAATGTGCTTTTGCTAGGCTAGCTCCTGCCGGGCTTGCTTCATCACCTGCCAGGCCGCTGTCAACGCCAGTGAAGCCATGATGGTTGCCACTATTAAATCCGGCCATGCCGTACCAGTACCAAATACACCGATTGCCGCAATGATTACTGCGATATTCCCCAGCGCATCATTGCGTGTGCACAACCACACACTGCGCATATTGCTGTCGCCATTGCGATAGGTAAACAGCAAAATCCCTACGCCGACATTGGCGCAAAGCGCGAGCAGTCCAATCAAACTCATCGTCTGTGCGTCGGGCAGTACGCCGGTAATTAAATTCCACGTGGCATGGATCAAAATGCCAATGCCAAATAACGCCATGGATGCGGCTTTGATCAGCGCGGCTTTTGCCCGCGCCTGCACACTCATCGCTAATACCCAAATGCTAAGGCCGTAGTTGGCTGTATCGCCAAAAAAGTCGATGGCGTCCGCCAGCAGCGCAACAGATCCGGAGCGCAGGCTGAAAATAATTTCGATAAGAAACATAGACGCGTTGACGATTAACGCAATCCAGAGGATGCGGCGATATTTGGGATCGGGTGTGACGGGTTGTTCGTGATCGTGGTTACAGCAGTGCGCGCCCATCTTTAGCTCCCAAATATTTCAGTGTGAAGTTTCCCAAAGTAGATTCCCTGCTGAAAAATAAACGGTGGCCAGTCGCCAAAAAACCGCCCTCAAAAACACTAGTACACAAGCGATCACTGAGGTCCGTCAATAAGCTGACAAGCGAGGCTGCCGTGAGTGTTATTAATGTAATTTTTCTCGTCCGCCCTAATCGCTGCCTATACTGAAGCCTAATAATAACCTGCTTAATGAGCAGAGCCTCTCCTCAACAATACAAGATTTTCCTATGGAACGTTATTTACTTCGCACCCTCGGCGACAACATGCTCGACCTCATTTATGCCAAGGACGAAAAAGGCCGTTTTATCTATGCCAATCTGGCCTTGGTAAATATGACCGGTGCGGCATCTGCAGAGAGTATTTTAGGCAAAACCGATTTTGATCTTAATCCCCCTGCCGCTGCCCAAGCCTATATCGACGATGATCAACTGGTGATGCGCTCCGGCCAGCCGCTGGTGGGGCGCGAGGAGCTGCTGAAAAATTTTAAAACGGGCGAGTCGCGCTGGCATTCTACAACCAAGGTTCCATTGTGTGACGATAAAGGCAAGATTATCGGAATTATTGGTATTACACGCGATATTACCCAGATTAAACAAGCAGAATTCAATGCACGCGATTTGAACATTGAATTGGAAAAACGTGTAGCTGAACGTACCGCCGAGCTGAGCGCAATAAGCGCAACGCTTGAGCAAGAACGCAACCTGATGCGCACCTTGGTCGATGCGGTACCTGACAGTATTTTCGTCAAAGACCTTAACAGCAAATTTTTGTTAGCAAATGATGCGGTGGCCAGAGGAATGGGCACCACACCGGAGAATTTGATTGATAAAGATGATTTTGATTTTTTCCCGAAAGAAATGGCGCAGAATTTTTTTGATGATGAACAAGCCATCGTTCGCACCGGTGAAGGATTAGTTAACCGTGAAGAGCTAGCCGTCAATAAAGAGACCGGCAATATGCGCTGGTTTCTAACCACCAAACTGCCCGTGCGCAATGACAAAGGCGAAACCGTCGCGCTGGTTGGTATTGGCCGCGATATCACGTTACGTCGCCGCGCCGAGCGCGCCCTGCGCGAAAGTGAAGCAAGGTTCCGCAGCTTGATTGAATTATCGTCGGATTGGTATTGGGAGCAAGATGCTGATTTGCAATTTATTGACTTCGAAGACCCGAACAACAAATCCAGTTATACGCGCGATGAAGTGCTTGGTAAGTGTTTAAAAGAGCTGCCCGGTACGGCCCTCTTATCAGAATCCTGGATTGAGTATGACGACCTTGTGGCCGAGCGCAATCCGTTTCGTGATTTGGAACTGCGCCGCGTGGCTGACAACGGCAAAGCCTACTTTATTAGTCTAACCGGCCTACCCGCCTTTGACGAGAACGGAAAATTTCGCGGCTATCGCGGAATCGGCCGCGATATTACGGATCGCAAACGCTCCGAGGAACATATTCACTATTTAGCAACACACGACAGCTTAACCTCGCTTCCCAATCGTTTTATGTTTAGCCAAATTCTGAATTTGGCGATTGAGTCAGCGCATCGCTACCATCGCAAGCTCGCTGTCTTTTTTATCGATTTGGATAGATTCAAAAATATTAATGACACGCTCGGCCACGAGGCGGGGGATTTTTTACTGCGCGAAATGGCCATGCGCCTGAAACAATGCTTGCGCGCCAGTGATGTGGTCGGTCGCCTTGGTGGCGACGAGTTTGTCATTCTTTTACCGGAAACGGAAAACGCCGAACAAATAGCAACGGTAGCGCAGAAGATCTTGTCTGCATCGCTCAACCCCATCGACATCAATGGCCAGGAATGCCGTGTTACTGCCAGTATCGGTATTTGCATCTACCCTGACGATGGGAAAGACGAACAAACCTTGATGAAAAATGCCGACATCGCCATGTACCGCGCGAAAGAAGAAGGCAAAAATAATTACCAATTCTATTCACCCGATATTGAAGCTCGCTCATTAGAGCGTTTGATACTTGAAAATAATTTGCGCATGGCGCTTGAGCGCAATGAATTTTTCTTGCACTACCAGGCAAAGCGCAATTTGCAAACTGGCGAAATCGCAGGCGTCGAAGCGTTAGTTCGTTGGCAACACCCTGATCTCGGCATTATCTCACCTGCACAATTCATTCCTCTCGCCGAAGAAACCGGCTTGATAGTATTAATCGGCCGCTGGGTATTAAAAACCGCATGCGCACAAAATGTCGCCTGGTTAAAACAAGGCTTGCCACCGCTGTGCATGGCCGTGAATTTATCCGTGCGGCAGTTTTTCGATGAGCATTTAATTCAGGATGTTGCAGATGCATTAAGCGAATCAGGCATGCAGCCAGCATTGCTGGAAATGGAAATTACTGAGGGTATGGTGATGCAGGATGCCGAGCGTGCAATTCGCATCCTCACTGCAATAAAGTCATTGGGTGTGAGACTAGCAATCGATGATTTTGGTGTGGGTTATTCATCGCTAGCGCAAATAAAACGCTTCCCCATAGATACCTTAAAAGTGGATAGCTCCTTTATCCGCGATATTCCCCAAAACCGCGAAGACCGCGCCATTACCGAAGCGATTATCGCCATGGGTAGAACCTTGAGTTTGACGGTCATCGCCGAGGGCGTGGAAACCAAAGAGCAAGAAGCATTTTTACGTGATCATAACTGCGATCAATCCCAAGGCTACTACTTTAGTAAACCAATTTCGCCGGAAGATTTTGTCAGTTTTATGAAATCACAAGCGGCAAGCACGGTTGTTTATCCGCCGGTTGCTGGCTTGAAATAAAAGTGATTACGATCGGTTCAGTGACGGTCTAATGGATATAGAGTTGGTACGCGCAAGCTCAGCCTACGCTGCGCGCACCAACCTATGGTTCAATTACTTTTTCCTGCCGTGTACCAATCCATACAACACCGGCAATATCAACAATGTTAGCAGCGTCGATGAAATAATCCCTCCGATCACCACAGTCGCTAATGGCCGTTGCACTTCTGCACCGATTCCCACATTAAATGCCATTGGCACAAAACCTAAACTTGCGACTAATGCAGTCATTAATACCGGGCGCAAACGTGTAAGTGCACCTTGAATTATTGCTTCCATTAAATCGCCATGTTCAAGATAAAGCTGGCGAATAAACGCGAGCATCACTAATCCATTTAAGACGGCAATGCCAGAGAGTGCAATAAAGCCGACACCAGCGGACATGGACATGGGCATATCGCGCAGCCAGAGTGCGAGTACACCGCCGGTGAGTGCGAGTGGGACGCCGGTAAAAATAATCAGTGCGTCTTTGATTGAACCAAATGCCATTACCAATAATGCGATGACCATTAACAATGTGAGCGGTACGACTATCGCTAAACGTTTACTCGCGGATTCTAGTTGCTCGAAGGTGCCACCGTAATTCAGCCAATATCCTGCCGGTAATTTTACCTCGCTCGCGATACGCGTTTGCACTTCGCTCACAAATGAACCCAAATCGCGACCACGCACATTGGCGGTGACGATGGCTAAGCGTTTGCCGTTTTCGCGGCTGACTTGATTAGGTGCGGGCGCGAGTTCAATGCTGGCAACTTCATTGAGAGGAACAAAGCCCGGCTCGGTTTTGATGGGTACGGGCAAACGTTCCAATGCCGATAAATCATTGCGCAATTTTTCGGGCAAGCGCACAACTAATTCGAAACGGCGATCGCCTTCGTAAATTAGTCCTGCGCTTTCACCGGCAATTGCAGTGGCGACTAAATCTTGCAATGTGCTAACCGTCAAGCCATAAGCGGCAAGTTGGTCGCGTTTGGGTGTAACGGTTAATACGGGCAAGCCAGTAATCTGTTCCATGCGTGCATCTGCTGCACCGGGAATTTTTTCCAGCACTTCCAAAATTTCCGCTGCTGATGTTTGCAACTGCGCCAAGTCATCGCCAATGACTTTAATTCCTAAATCCGAACGCACACCGGAAATGAGTTCGTTAAAACGCATCTGGATCGGTTGGGTGAATTCGTAATTGTTGCCGGGTAATTCGCGCACCGCTGTTTCAATCGCTGTTACCAAATCGGCTTTTTCGCGTTTGGGATTTGGCCATTCACTGCGTGGTTTAAAAATCACATAGTTATCGGCAACCGAGGGTGGCATAGGGTCAGTGGCGATATCGGCAGTGCCGATTTTGGCAAAGACTTTATCCACTTCCGGAAATTGTTTTATGCGTGCTTCGAGCAATGTTTGCATCGCCACTGCTTGATCCAAACCGGTGCCGGGAATGCGCAGTGCATGCAGTGCTATATCACCTTCATCCAATTGCGGAATAAATTCCGAACCTAAACGCGTCGAAAGCCAAATGCTGAATATCACCAACACAACAGAGCCACCCAATACCAGGCTACGCTGTTTGAATGCACCCAATAACAATGGTTGATAAGCTTTTTTTGCCGCTTGCATAAAACGGTTTTCATGTTCAGCGATTTTACCGTTCATGATTAATGCAATTGCGGCTGGTACAAAGGTGAGTGAAAGAATTAATGCGGCTGTTAAGGCAATCACTACGGTAATGGCCATGGGATGAAACATTTTTCCTTCCACACCGGTGAGTGTGAAAATCGGCAAGTACACCAGTGTGATAATACCCACACCAAATAAGCTCGGGCGAATCACTTCACTGGTCGCTTCATAGGCAAGTTGCAAACGTGTTTTTACATCCAGCGTACCGCCTCTTTGTGCTTCGCCTAATCGACGAATACAGTTCTCCACAATAATCACTGCACCGTCCACAATTAGTCCAAAATCCAATGCGCCCAAGCTCATCAAGTTGGCCGACACACCGGCTTCCACCATGCCGGTAATTGTCATTAACATGGCGATGGGAATTACTGCAGCGGTGATCAGTGCCGCGCGCAAATTACCGAGCAATAAAAATAAAACGGCGATTACCAACAGCGCACCTTCAAGCAGATTTTTTTGTACGGTGCTGATGGTTTTATCCACTAATTGCGTGCGGTTATAAACTGCGATTGCGCTGACACCTTCGGGTAGTGAGCGATTAATGTCTTCCAGTTTAATCGCCAGCGCGCGTGCAACCGTGCGCGAGTTTTCACCTTTGAGCATTAGCGCTGTGCCAAGCACCGTTTCGCGACCATTTTGTGTTGCCGCACCAGTGCGCAATTCTTTGCCAATCGCGACTTGTGCGAGATCCCCAATGCGCACGGCGACGCCTTTAGGGTTGCTCACGATTAAGTTTTCTATATCGCTGATGTTGGTCAATTGCCCCTGTGTACGCACTAACAACTGTTGGCCATTGCGTTCCAGATAACCGGCACCGCGATTGTCGTTATTATTTTTTAATGCGTTTATCAAATCATCGAAAGTAAGCCCCCACTGCAATAATTTAATCGGCTCGGGCGTGATGTGATATTGCCGCGTATAACCGCCAATCGCGTTAATTTCTACCACGCCTTTTACTTGCATTAATTGCGGGCGGATGACCCAATCCTGTAATTCGCGCAGCGCCATTGCATCGACTTGTTCGGCCCCTTTTTCTGATGAAGAGGTTGCTTCAACCGTATACATAAAAATTTCGCCGAGGCCAGTGGCGATGGGGCCCATCATCGGTTCGATATTTTCTGGCAGCGCCGATTTAATTTGCCCGAGGCGCTCGTTAATTAAATTGCGCGCAAAATAAATATCCGTGCCTTCATCAAATACGACGGTCACTTGCGATAAACCGTAGCGCGAAATCGAGCGTGTGTAGTTAAGCTTTGGCAAACCGGCGAGCGCGGTCTCTACCGGATAAGTGATGCGCTGTTCGGTTTCCAGCGGCGAATAGCCGGGTGCTTCGGTATTGATTTGCACTTGCACGTTGGTGATGTCGGGCACGGCATCAATTGGCAGCCGGTGATAATTCCATAGGCCGAGGGCGATCAGTGCGAGTACGGTGATCATCACCAGCCAGCGGCGATTAATCGCCGCGTGTAAAATCGATTCAATCATGATGCCGCCCCTTAGTGATCGTGAGAGGCGCCGGATTTCTCCAGATCAGCCTTGAGCAAAAAGGAGTTTTCCACCACATAGGTATCGCCAACGTTTAGGCCGCTGAGCACTTCAGTGAATTGGCCGTCGGTACGACCCAATTCGAGTGGGCGGATTTCATAGGTATTGCCAATCTGGATAAACACTACCTGCCAATCGCGAAAAGATTGAAGGGCGCGGTTATCGACCATGAGTGGTACCGGTATTTGCGCGATATCAACCCAGCCTTCAACGGCTTGGTTAGGTACCCAAAGGTTGTTGCTGTTATCGACCGGCGCGTGAACTTCGAGTGTGGGTGTTTCGCCATGTCGTGGCGTTATGTATTCGGTCTTGGTCTGCGCTTGCTGACCATTGGCGCTGATGGTGATGGCTTGGCCGGTGTTGATCTTGCCCGCATCAGTAGGGAACGCCTGCAAATGCAGCTCTAAAACGCGTTCATCCAACAGGGTAAACAGCACGCGGTCGGCCGTGAATTCACCGGGATTGGAATGGCGCTCGACTACCACACCATCAATCGGCGCCAGCAACGGATATTCACGCAGGCTCTCGTTGGATTCGACTGTCGCCAACACTTCGCCTGCTTTTACGCGGGTGCCAATGGTCGGTTTTACCGAGCGGATCAAACCGGGGTAACGCGCCTGGATGTGGCTTACGCGCAGCGGGTCAGCAACGATAGTGCCGTAAAGTTTGATGCGCTCTTGCAGCACACCTTCACCGGCAATCGCGGTAGTTAAACCTGAGGCTGCGGCGACCTCAGCCGCCATAGTGATACGCCCTTCATAGGAGGGATAGGCCCATTGGTGCTGTTTGTTTTGGTAAGTCGCGGTGACTTTCACATCGAACGAATGCGGTTCTTCCACCACACCTTGCCCACGCAAAAAATCCTGCTCGGCCTTGAACGCAAAGCTGTTCACTTCGCCGCCCAAACGGGTGAGTTGGACTTCTAATTTCCAATCGCTGGGCTTCAGGGATTTGCCATCCACTTTTGCCCAGGCGCGATATTCGGGCGGAACGTCTTGCTCGAAAATCGCCAGCTCGACCACAAAATCGCCATCTTTCAACAAGCGGCCGTTATGGGCGCCTTTTTCTGGCTCTTCTTCGTGGTGTTCGTCGTGCTCATCATGGCCGTGATCGCCGGATGCAAAAAGGTTTGCCGACAAGCCGAGGCTCGCGACTAATAACAGGGTTTTGATAAATGGTTTCATTGGGCAATCTCACCTAATTGGGTTGAGTCCACAGGAGCGGACGCAGTCAAACGCTCCAGTTCTATGCGGGTTTCATGGGCGCGCAAGGCGGCGTCGATCAAGGCGGCGCGGGCTTCCAGTAATTCGCGTTGGGCGAGCGCCAGTTCGAGCGAGCTGTAGCGACCTTGGTCGAAGGCAGCAGCGGTGGCGCGATTGGCGTCTTGCAGTAGAGGCAGGATTTGGTCGCGCAGGCTGTGCAGCTCGGTGAGTGTCTGGCTATGGGCGCTGTAGGTCTGGTTTAGGCGCGCTTCCAGCTGAACTTTGGCGCTATCGGCGGCGAATGTGGCGGCATCTTGCTCAGCGCGTGCTTTGCTGATCGCCCCGCTGGCGCGTTTGCGACTGGAGAGAGGAATATTGATACCGGCGACCAACGCGGTGTCGTCAGTCATCTGCAACTGCCGCACTCCGGCACTCCAACCCAAGGTCATTTGCCCTTCGGCTTCCGCTTTGCGCAACTCGGCAGCGCGCATGCGGGTTTTGTCGGCAAGCAGGAGCAAATCAGGGTTTTGCGCGAGGCGGGCTTGCCAATCGGCAATGGGTGCGGCGTTAGTAAGCGCAAACAAATCACCCTCGGCGCGGGTGAAGTCCGGCGTGCTATCGGCCCAATAAGCGCTGAGTTTTAGCGCTTCCAAATGGACTTGCTGGCGGGCTCGACCGACATCCAACGCCGCTTTGGCCTGCGCAGCGCGGGCGCGCAATAACTCCTCTTGGGGTGCGCGACCGGCTTGAACGCGTTTGCTCAAGCTGGTCACTAACGACTGCGCAAGTTGTTGTGCCTGCTCTTGTACTTGCACCTGTTCCTGCGCGGCGATCAGGGCGATAAAACGGTAATTCACTGCCGCGACCAGATCTAAAACTGCCACCCGCTGTTCCGTCGCCAATTGTTGTTGGCGTGCGGTAACGACACCGAGGCGTGCATCGCGCTGGTTGCCCAACTCGATAATTGAGGCAAATGAGAGCGTCAGTTCCNNGTCAGTTCAGCACCATCGACACCGGAAAAATCGCCGGAACCGGCGACATTTTCCAATTCGCTGTGTAGGCGCATTTCCGGCCGTAGTGCGGCGGTAGTTTGTTCGCCCGCTAACGCGGCGCGGCGAATCTTATAACTTGTTAGTTGCGGGTTGTGCTGCAAGCTGGCGGCGAGCGCGTCTTGCAGGCTAATACCATCGGCGAGTGCCGGGTATGCCAAAGTGCCAACCAAAAAAGGCAGCACAAAAGAAAATTTGTTCATGGAAAATCCTGTCGTGATTGCGCAGGTGAGCGCTATCAGGGAATCGTCATCCTCGCGTACGCGGGGATCNNGATAAAACGCGCGATAAGCGCTGGTGAAAACCGGGGTGGGAAGTATCAATAATGCCAGCGCTAACGCAGCGAGCAATACCAATCCCAAATCAATTTTGCTCAGTTTCGCCAGTGCCGATTGGGTCAACTCAATATCAGCATCCTGATGCACTTCATCAGGGTGATGATCATGTACCTCATGGCCATCCAAATGCATGTGCACCGAAATCGGCGGCTCCTGCCCATCAAAACAAAAATGCCCATGAGCCCCCGCCCAGTTGCTGAGCAACCAGAAGGCGAGTGCCAGAAAGGCATAATGGGGTGAGAGTTTGGGCATTAGTCAGGGCCNNTAAGTTGAAGCCCGGTGTGCCACGTGCCACAATCTTTTCACTGCACTAGCGACATCACCTTGAGGTGTGAAATGCACACTCAAACACTAAAACAAGAAGCCTTGGATGCGATTCAACGTTTACCGGATAACGCTGATATAGAAGAAATAATGTATCGCCTTTATGTGGTCAATCAAATTCGCCAAGGTATGCAAGAAGCAGCCGAAGGAAAAGGAATCAACAGCGAAGAACTACTGCGCGACATGGAGAAGTGGTAATACAGAATGATTATATGGACTCCCCGTGCTCACGCTGACTTAAAAGCCATTTACGAGCACATCGCTAAGGACGCGCCGCTCAATGCAAAAACAGTTACTCAAGCCTTGGTAAACAAAACCCAACACTCCCTTCAGCATCCGCAGGATATTCCTACCCACTAGCATCGCGTCTTGGAGCCTTAACACCACCGACAAACCACCCTCTTGATCTGTATCAGCTAAGCTTAGTGCTAACAGGCAGATACTGGTTGNNGCGCAATGGAATTTATCGATTATTACAGTGCACTCGGCGTTGATCCAAGCGCTGACGATAAAGCGATTAAAACGGCGTATCGCAAACTCGCACGCAAGTATCATCCCGACGTTAGCAATTTGCCAGGAACCGAAGAAAAGTTTAAACAAGTTGCCGAAGCCTACGAGGTACTGCACAGCGCTGAAAAGCGTGCTGAATACGATGCCTTGCGTGAAGCGCGCAGCCGTGGTTTTGATGCGCGTAGCGGGCAATCGAACGGCAGCTATTACGCCGACAATAATGCAACGGCCAATCAGGACTTTGCCGATTTTTTCAATTCCATTTTTGGTGCGACGGGTTCGCGCAGTCGTCAACAATATCGTCCGGAAACACGCCATGACGATATCAACCAAATCAAAGGTGATGATGTTGAATTGGAATGGCCAATAATGTTGGAAGATACTCTGGCTGATACTACCAAGCAGATTGAATTTGTCATCCCGTTTTACGATCACCAGGGTCATCAACAAAAGATAAAAAAATCGCTGAACGTCAAAATTCCCGCCGGAGTTAGCGACGGCGAGCGTATTCGGCTTAAAGGTCAGGGCGCGCCTGGCGGTGGTCATGTTCCCAATGGTGATGTGTATTTGACTATCCGCTTAATACCGCATCCGCTTTTTGATATTGAAGCAAATAACTTGTTACTCACTTTGCCGCTAGCACCTTGGGAGGCAGCGCTCGGAACAAAAATTATTATACCCACACTCAATGGAAAAATTCAGTTAGCGATTCCCGCTAACAGCCAAGCCGGTCAACGTTTGCGCGTAAAAGGAAAAGGATTGGTGGGAAAAAAAGCGTGCGGGGATTTGATTGCGGTTTTAAAAATTGTAATGCCACCCACTGTAAATGACAGCAGCAAACCACTCTGGGCGCAACTCGCGCAGAGCGCCAGCTTTGATCCACGTCGCGAATGGAATAATCAATCATGACATTACTATCAGAAATTCATTCACCCCACTTTCACCTGAGCTTTGAAGAACTCTGCTTATCTGCCGACATCAGCAAAGAGTGCATGCTTGAATTGGTGGAAAATGATATTGCGGTACCCGTGACAGGCACTCATCCACAGCAATGGCAATTTCATATCACCTGCTTGATAAAAGTTAAAAAGGCGGCGCGCCTCTACCGCGATCTGGATATTGATTGGGCCGATCTTGGTTTGGTGTTAAATCTGCTCGATGAAATTGAACAGCTCAAAAATGAAAACAGTCAGTTGAAACAACAGCTCGCGCGGTTTTTCTAGCAAGGGAATGAGTTGAATTTTGCTCTGAGAAGCGCAATGGTGAATAAAAAAACAAAGAGCATCACTGGGCGATAAACACTGGTGCAAAGCCTCCGCCTTGCGTACGGAAATTCGTCGTCTGGCCTTGATACAAACGCGCTGCCAATAATTGAATTTCACCGGCATAAACGTAGGCGCGAATATCCATCTTTAAGGCGATCTCTTGTTCATCCACCAAAATTCCACGCTCGCTCGGTGGGACTTGTTGCTGTGCAACATAATCACCCTGCAGGATTTCATCCCACACGCGTTTGGTGATTTTGTCGCCGCGATAGGCCGCTTTGCTGCCGTAGCCGGTGGCGGGTTTAAAAAATAAATGCTTCCGTTCCTGCCACAAATGTTCGGCGTTATTGGCACTGACAATTTGGGTGTGCGGAATCGCCGCGCGTAAATTATTAATATCAGCGTCGCTTGCGCCAATATTTCTTAACGCGATTTCATCACTAAAAATGGCGAGGTTGCGTTTGTTGGCGTAGAGCGCGTGATGGCGTGGATTGGGGGTGACAACCGCGGCGTTGGCAAGATAGACGGCGCGCAACGCTGAACTATTTTCATTGCTCAGTGCGAAATCGGTGAGGCGGTTATAAACCAGATCGATAGCGACACCTTGATCGTGTGGTGATTGGCGATAAACCAACTGACCCTGTTCAAAATACAATTCCTGCGGATCAGCAATCACGGCTTCTATGCCGTTGCGCTCAAATAGCCGCTGTGCCATTTTGAATTCGGGATACAGAAATTGTTGGGTGGGATCTTCATCCACAATCGCAATGCGGGTGAGCGGTGTAGTGGGATTTTTACTGCGCCATTCGCAGATAAACATGGCGATAAATTGTTCGTCGATATGGCGTTTCACTTCAGGTAATAATACCTCGGCCGCATTACAGCAATCCGTTTGCGCGCGCAACAAAGCCGCATTTAAAAAACCACCGCCGGCATTGGTATTAATTTCTATGAGTTGTGGGCCGGTAATACCTAGATGAAAATCGTAACCCATAAATACGCCGTCGGTGCCAGAGTCAAATATTGCTGATTCATCGGCATGGGCCAAAACCTGTTGTTGGTATGCTGGTAATTTCACTACACGCTCTACCGCGTGTACCAAATTTTGCATCTGCGATAATTGTGTTGGCGAAATAAATACACTGGTATTGGAAAATAGCTGTGGGTGGGAATTTAATAGATCAAGATTTAACGCATCGGATTTTAAAATACTATCCAATTCAGCACGGTTTAATGTTTTACAAAAACAGCCACTGTTGAGTTTTTCCGCCGATGAGCTTGCGGCCATGCCGCACGCAGATGGATTGCACAATGTGGATTGATCTTGTGGTGCAATCGGGTTAGACATTATTTCACCTTCCTCTATTATTTCACTTTGCTATCTTATTTCACTTTCCAATGTTTCTGCATTTCCAAATACATAAACGACGCGGTCCACGCGATTAACAATAATCCGGTGAGCGCCTCAACACCGGCAAGAAAGCGCAGCCAGCCAGTAGGCACTAAATCACCAAAGCCGAGTGAGGTGTAGCAAGTGAGCGAAAAATAAATACAATCGATAAAACCGGTACTGGGGGTGCCAAATAAACCATGCCCTTCAATATCGCCACCGATTAGCTGACCGAATCCACCAACCTGCATGTAAACATAATAGGCAAGTGCGAAAATTAATACTTCCAGTAAATGGGCAAAAAAACAGGCAAAGAGGCTCAATAAAATACGAATGCGTGGCGTGGCTTTGGGTTTGAATAAGGTGTTGGTGAGAATGTTGATTGCTTCAAAATGAAGCAGCACACACACAGCCACTACAATAAAATTAATGACCAGTGAGATCAGCATAGTTAACCGCCTGTGATTTATTAATCTGCTTTTGGTACAGCTGCTTTAGGAAGGGCAGTTGAGATTACTACTACCACTAACAGAAAAATAGCACTACCCCACAAACACAGCGACAAACCGCCCAGTTGATACAAGTAGCCTGACAAGACGGTGCCTATCAATCGCCCCATTGCATTCGCCATGTAATAGAAGCCGACATCAAGCGAGACGCCATCGTCTTTCGCGTAGCTGACAATTAAATAGGAATGCACTGATGAGTTGATCGCAAATACTATGCCGAACAAAATCAAGCCAATAATTAACGCGCTCGTAATAGCTACGCTAGTGGAAATAGCCAAGGCCAAACCTGCCGTCACCAGTGCGAGAATAATTGCCCATAGTAGCGCTGCACTGCCGGTGGGTGCGGCATCATTTTTGTTGCGCAGCAGCGCTGGTGCGGCTGATTGCACCAGGCCGTAACCAATTACCCAGCTCGCGAGAAAGCCGCCTACCCACCAAAAATTCCAACCTAGCTGGCTGCTTAAAAAAACCGGTAATGCGACAACGAACCAAATATCGCGCGCACCGAATAAAAATAAGCGCGCTGCCGATAAAATATTTATCGCACGGCTCTTGGAAAATAACTCATTGAATTTCGGTTTGTTTTTAGCTTTGCCCAAATCTTGTTTGAGTAAGATCACACTGGCAATCCATACCAACGCCAGTGCTGCTGCCATCGCCAATACTGCGCCTTTAAAGCCCAAGAGCGCAAGCAGTGCACCGCCGAGAAAAAATCCAACACCTTTTAATGCATTTTTGGAGCCGGTGAGTACCGCAATCCATTTAAATAATGTGCCCTGCTGATCACCCGGAACCAATAATTTAATCGCGCTTTTAGCGCTCATTTTATTTAAATCTTTGGCGATACCTGATAACGCCTGCGCGCCCATTACCAGTGGCACACTGAGCCAATGCGTCGGTACAGTGAGCAGCGCCAGCGCAATCACTTGCAGCCCCAAGCCGATATTCATGGTGCGATTCAACCCAATACGCGCGCCCAGATAGCCGCCAAATAAATTAGTGACTATCCCGAAAATTTCATAAAACAAAAAAAGCGCCGCAATTTGTAGCGGGCTATACCCGAGTTGATGAAAATGCAAAACCACCAACATGCGCAGCGCGCCGT
>DQHS01000229.1:0-12440 GCA_003524365.1 Cellvibrio sp.
CCCCCAAGTCACCCCCCAAGTCACCCCTCAAGTCAGCGACTTACTTAAAGCGCTTAAAGGCGAGATGAGTCATGACGATTTACAAGCAGCCTTGGGCCTGCAAGATCGCAAATCATTTAGTGAACGCTATTTGAAACCTGCGCTTAATGCCGGGTTAATTGAAATGACAATTTCGGAAAAACCCAATAGCCGCTTACAAAAATATCGGTTAACTGAAATTGGACTAGGGTTAGAATAGCAAAACCCCTGCCCCTCTTGATTACTCGCCTAGCTTCAAGAGAGTCAGCGCAGCCGGGAGATTTGCTTTTACTTTTTACGGAGCCTTAATGTCCACCTACACCATCCTCGCCGCTTCCGTTGAATCAACCACTGAAGAAAAGAACAGTGATTTTTTAACCTTCCTTCATCCGGTCACTTCCCGTGAAGAAGCCATTGCGCATGTGGATTTGTATCGCAAAAAATACCCTGATGCTAACCACGTGTGCTGGGCTTATGTGATTGGCAATACGCGGCAACCGCAAACCCAAGCATTTAGCGATGATGGTGAGCCCTCTGGCACGGCGGGAAAACCTATGNNCGTTATTTTGGCGGGGTGAAATTAGGTGCGGGTGGATTAGTACGTGCGTATTCAGGTGCGGTTTCTGAAGCGGTAAATTGTGCGCAATTAGTGCAGGTTAAGCCGACTGTATGCCTTTACGTCGCAGTAGATTTTGCTAAAGAAACCAAAATTCGCCATATCGTAAATAACTATCAAGGGCAGATTTTAAACGTGGATTACGCCACGCAAGTGACTTTGGAAATCAGCCTCACCGCTGCCCAAGCGGAATTATTTACGCAACAAGTAATTAATGAAACTGCCGGGGATGCTATTGTCCGGTCAATGCATTCCGAAAAATAGCTACCGTCTACACGAGTGTTCAATTCATGACCAAAGAACTCGAACTGAAAAAATCCAAACGCCTCGCCGTGTATTTTTTGGCATTTGCCGCGCTCACGTTTGTCACTACATTATTTTTACCTGCCGACCTTTGGTGGGTCGGACTAATTCGGGCGATATCGGAAGCGGCCATGGTAGGTGCGCTTGCAGACTGGTTTGCGGTGGTGGCGCTGTTTAAACGAGTACCTATCCCAATTGTCTCTGCGCACACCGAAATCATCCCGAAAAACAAAGATAAAATCGCGGAGAACCTCGCGCTGTTTGTACGCGAAAAATTTCTAGATGTAGATTCCATCGTTGCGCTTATTCAAAAACACGATCCCGCACAAAAAGCAGCGGATTGGTTGTGTGCCGCTGACAACACCAAAAAACTGGGCACCTATTTAGTCAAGATAACGGCTGGCATGCTCGATTTTATCGAAGACGCGGCCGTGCAAAAATTCATGACCAAAGCGATTCATGCGATGTTGGATAAAACCGATTTATCTACCTCCGCAGGTATGCTGCTGGAAGTCATGACCAAAAATAACCGCCACCAAGCGCTGCTCAATGAAGGTATTAATCAGTTTGCATTGATTTTGCGTGAAGAGGAAACCCAAGCGTTTATTGCAGAAGGTATTGTCGAGTGGCTGAAAGAAGAGCATCCCGTTGCAGAAAAAATAATACCCTCCGGCTGGGTTGGCAAAGCCGGAGCAGAAATTGCGATAAAAGCAGCGAGCCGATTATTGAATGACGTCAACGACAATCAAGAGCATCCACTCAGACTCAATTTTGATCGATACACCAAAGAATTTATTGAGAAGCTAAAAACCGACCCCGATTTTTTTGAAAAAGCCGAACAAATAAAACGCTATTTAAAAAACGACGAAACCTTCAACACTTACATGGGTACTTTGTGGCGCGATATAAAAGACTGGCTCAAACGCGACTGCGCCGATGAAAACTCAGTGCTACATGAAAAGATTACCGGCGCAGGCCAATGGTTAGGCAAAACACTCGCAGAAGATGCGAGCCTGCGCCAATCGCTCAACCAGCATATGGAAGACGCAGCGAAAAAAATGGCACCAGACTTTGCACAATTTCTAACGACACATATTCGGGATACAGTGAAAGGCTGGGACAGCAAGGAAATGTCCCACCAGATTGAATTGAATATCGGCAAAGACCTGCAATATATTCGCATCAACGGGACCATCGTCGGCGGTTGTATAGGCTGCCTGCTTTATTTAATTGTTCATGCGCGGGATATTTTTCAGTTTTTATTTTAAATCCCTGTCGATTTCCCCAAACCCCGTTCGACTATGGGGTAGCAAGCAATATAAACCGCCCTACCCCATGTCTATATAGGAGATAAAACGATGAAAGTAATGGTAATGGTAAAAGCGTCGCCCGGCTCTGAAGCAGGGAAAATGCCGACGGAAACCTTGATGACAGCGATGATGAATTTTAATGAAGAGCTGATGAAGGCTGGCATCATTGAATCAGGTGATGGACTCAAGCCCAGTAGCGAAGGCGTGCGCGTTAGATTCAGTGGCAGCAAACGCGTGGTAACCACCGGGCCATTTGCGGAGACCAATGAATTAGTCGCGGGATACTGGATTTGGAATGTGAAATCCATGGAAGAAGCTATTGAGTGGGTGAAGAAGTGCCCTAACCCTATGGAAGAGGAAGAATCAGATATTGAAATCCGCACCTTTTATGAAATCGATGATTTTGCGGCCGCTGATCCCGATGGCACCTCGCGCGCAAAAGAAAATACATTGCGCCAGGCGCTGGCGATGCAAAAAGTGGAAGTGAACAATTATTTATTTTTCTCTGGCCGTTGCGATGAGGCGTTGGCGTTTTATCAACAACATTTGAGCGCAGAGACTAAATTCCTGATCCGCTTTAGTGAAAGCCCAGATGCTCTTCCCGAGGGAATACTACAAGATGGTTTTGAAAATAAAGTCATGCACGCCGAATTTAGCATCGGCAATGTGCGGGTGATGGCATCAGATGGCTGCAACGATGTCGAGAAATTCAGCGGCTTCCGCCTCGCATTAAATGTTCCTGACGAAGATGAAGCACGCCGCATTTTTGCAGCTCTTGCGGGCAATGGCGGAAAAGTGGATATGCCACTGATGAAAACTTTTTGGTCGCCGCTCTACGGCCAAGTCACTGACCAGTTTGGCGTGGGTTGGATGGTGATGTTACCAGGGGACCAGCCTGAGTAAGGTACAACAACGATCGATATAAACGATAGCAGAAAGACAAGTAACGCAGATGGGCTGCGATTTTGTCGGACTGCTATTTATTTCTCACAACAAATATTATTTTCTAAACACTGCAAAATCGGCACGCTTCACACAACTCAGCATAATCATTAGCAGTCCACACATCAGCAAAATTAACAGGGAGGGTTCAGATACTGAGGTTGCGTAGTCGTAATTTAAATTATCTACAATGGCTCCGGTTCTTAATCCATAAAAGGCTTCCAAACTAATGGCAGAAATACCAGTAGGCGAATAAAAACTCACCAACTGATTATCGGTGTAAGGTGTATCGTTGTAGGGGCCTGCATAGCCAGAGGTTTGTTGTTGCGCAAACCAACCATCTTCACCAAACGCGTTGAGAAACACTGCCTGATCAAACGCAGCGCTGATATACATACTAACGGTAGTAGGTAACGTACCGACAAAACTGAGCAGTAAAAAATTGCTGCCAAGCAATCTATTGTCATTGGAGCCATCGAGAAGCGATTCGCCCACTAAAAAACCACCATCGATCAATAGACCTTGACCGATGTATTGATCCGTTAATGGGTGATCACTAAAGTGCGGAAACATATCATCTGCAGGAATATGTTTAATGTCATCAAAATCAATGAGCACCGCATGGGCGGGGTTGACGCCCGTTAATACTACAAGGCTTACTGATAGCGTGATTAATGTGACAATTTTGCTGACGAAATTAGAAAATGTGATGCGCATGATAACCTCCGAAAAGCTAGTGGGACATCTCATGAGTTGCTGTGTGCTGAGCTGAAGCTAAGAGATGGCCCACGCTAACAGAAAAAAGTATTAATCTTGTGATTCACAACGCCTTTTTATCTATCGTTCGAATTGAGCGCAAGAAAATGACGCTTCAATCAGCATAAATAATTTTATCCGCGTAAATAACTTTTTAACGCCACACTTTCCCACAACGCCACCATCACCAAAATCCCCGTAGTCACCGCACTCAGCGCCAGCGCAGAAAAATGGTGATGAGTAGCGAGAGGTATTGCAGTGAACAGCAACAGCAAACCAACCATGTGTGACAAGGGTGGTGTGCGACGATCATTAGTCACCCATTTAAATAACATGCAGCCCAATAGATAAAGTGCAGGGCCGCCGATAATTGCGGTTACGCCCGCGCTGGTTGCATGATCCGGATGTGCAAGCACCAATTCGTCGGCAACCGCGCAGACAATAATTCCAGCCACTATCGGCGCATGCAAATAGGTGTAAGCAAGGCGCGCCTGGCTGCCCGGATCGGCAGAGTGAAGAATGCGGTGATGGGCGCGCTGTAAACCTGAATCAAAATAAATCCACCAAAGTGCGATTGAACCAACAACAGCCACTAAAAATGCGGCAATAACATTGGCATTCCACGCTTGATCTGCAAAGGTTGCACCCGTCACCAACAGCGATTCGCCGAGCGCGATAATCACAAATAACCCGCAGCGCTCGGCCATGTGATTGCCCTCTACATCCCAATCAGTAGTGCTCGACCGCCCTAAACCCGGCACCCAAAAAAGTGCGGCAGGTGAAATAAATTCGATAAAAAAGGCGATGCACCAAAGTACAAAACGCTGCTGCCCTTCCGCAAAACCACCGGCGATCCAGAAGATGGCGGAGAGACATAGCCAGATAAAAATGCGCTGAAAGCTGCGCACAAAATTGCGCGCGCTGTTGCGGATCGCGAAGAGGAAAAATGCGGTGCGCCCAACCTGCATACACACATAAGCGCAGGCGAATAATAATCCGCGCTCGCCGAAAGCATCGGGAATCGCGGCGGACATCAGCAAGCCTGCGAGCATTAATGCAAATAGACACAAGCGCACTGGCAGACATTCCGGGTCCAACCAATTAGTGACCCAGGAGGTGTAGATCCATACCCACCATACGGCGAGCAGCAACAAGAGATGTTTGATCGCACCATCGAGTGTTAAATTAGCGAGCAGAGAATGGGATAGTTGGGTGATAGCAAAAACAAACACCAAATCAAAAAACAGTTCGACCATCGCGACTTTGCCGCTTTGGTCACTACCGCGTGTGCGGAGTAAAGACAGCATCGATCACTTTCCCTTTTTCAAATGTGTGAGCCGCCACCAGGTCAATAAGGCAGCAGCAGCGGGTACGCCAAACACCAGCAAAAAAATAGGTAACTCTTGCATAAAGGTGTAGCCAGCGTGATTGATGCCTACCCACATATTGATGGCCGTTATAACAAACCATAACGGGATAAATGCCAGCTCAGCCTTCGCCATGGGGTTTACGCCGGCACCAGCAAAGACGCGTGCAACCAATTGACAAAAAAACAATAAAACAAAACCACCGACTAGAACCATAAGTGTGTGCATAGCAACTCCCAGTAAAAAAAGAATGCGATCATTCGTATTAATTGTGTTGCAAATTCAAACCCTGTGTTACCAATTCCACCATAGCAGTTAATTCACTGTCCAATTTACACAGCGATTCTTGCTGCCACCCGCCCGCGTGTAATTGCTGCTCCAGATTAAAACAAATAATTTCCAGTTGGCTCATGCCCAAACTACCGGCGAGAGATTTCAGTGAATGTACCTGATTGAGCGCCTCCGGTTGATTATTTTCCAGTAGCGATTGTAGTTGTGCAGGAAATTCGGCGCGCTCCTGGGCGAAACGTTCAAGTAGACGACGGTATAGTTTTTCGTTATTCATTAAATTGTGCAGCGCGCGCCGGGTATCTATACCACCGTTGTGTAAAAAGTCAAAACTACTGGCTTTGGGTACCAAATCACTGGCCACACGGCTAGCGTGCCCCCACTGCTCCAATGCGCGACGCAGTTGCTGGGGCTCTATAGGTTTGGATAGATAATCATCCATACCCGCTGCAAGATAGGCCTCTTTATCACCCGGCAAAGCGTTGGCAGTGACGGCGATGATGGGCAGGTGCTTGCCCACGTCCAGCTCACGGATGCGCGCGGTGATTTCCACACCATCCATGCCCGGCAATTGAATATCCATCAACACCAGATCAAATGCGTGTTGCTGTACCCGTGCGATGGCCTCAGGTCCTGAGCCAACACACTCGGCCGTTGTACCCATGGATTCCAGCAGGGAAAGGATAATCTCTTGATTGAGCAAATTGTCTTCAACCACCAATATGCTGCAATCGGTTGGTATCGATGCAAGGCTGGACGTTGCCGGCTGCACTATGGGGACACTCGGTTGCGGACGGGCTTTTTCAAGCTGCACACGCAAGCGGAAACAACTGCCCTGCCCCGACGCGCTTTGCACATCTATGTGCGCACTCATTAAATCTGCCAGGTTTTTACAGATCGATAAGCCCAAACCTGTACCTTCAAAACGGCGCGCACTGGAGGAGTCTACCTGTTGGAACGGCTGGAATAATTGGGTTTGTTTGTCTGCATCTATCCCTATGCCGGTATCTTGTACTTCAAATAGCACTTCGACGCGCTCTTGCCAATCGCGCACCTTGAGCGCACGGATGCTGATACTGCCCTGATCGGTAAACTTGACTGCGTTGGCGCAGAAATTGATAAGGATTTGCCCCAGTCGCAGCGCATCCCCCAGCAGTGACGGGGGAATTTGCGGGTCGATTTCCACATTGATTTGCAGGCCTTTGGCGGCGGCTTTTTCCCATATCTGGTCCACCGTTTTATCGATCAATTGCACAACAGAAAATTCACTGTGGTCAAGCTCAAGCTTGCCCGCTTCCATACGCGAAAAATTCAGTATGTCGTTGACGATTTCCAACAAATGCTCCCCCGAGCCGCGCATTTTTTCCAAATAGGTGCGCTGCTTGGGCTCCGGTTTGCTGGCGAGCGCCACATGAGCGAGGCCGATAATGGCATTGAGCGGAGTGCGGATTTCGTGGCTCATGTTGGCGAGGAATTCGGCCTTGCTCTGGGAGGCGGCCAAGGCTTCATCTTTGGCTGCCATTAATTCCTGGGTGCGCTCATTGACCATTTGCTCCAAATTCTGATTGACCTCTTCCATGCGTTGATTGGCAACTATCCGCTCGGTAGCATCGACCCAAATACAGGTAATCGCTTGGGGATCTTGCCCCTGGGTGTGAATAATGGGAAAACGCACTATACGGTAATAGCGCGAATTGCCATCCGGGTGGCGCAGTTCGGTGACTACATCTTTCCAGTAGGAATCAGCGCCGACTTGCTCCTCGGCTTGCAGCAGCGGCTTGAGCCAATTGGGTGCAGGTAGATCATGCATATCGCGTCCGAGCAAATCGCTTTCATCAAGTTTAAGCAGACTGCAAAACGCCGGATTGACCATGATCAACTGGTGATCAATTGATGTCATATGCGTCGCCGCCGGTAGATTATCTAGCAGTGAACGGAAGCGCCCTTCGCGTATCGCCAAGCGGCGACGGTTAATAATAGCGGTAATGCTAAGGAGGAGAATCAGCAGGTTGGCACTCAGGCTCAAGCCGATGATGATATTGCGCGATGCCAGATAAGGTGCCATAGCTTCATCTACATCCTGCTCGATGATAATTCCCAACTCCATATCATGAATCCAGCGACCCGCGCCGGATACCGGTATACCGCGATAATCCTCATACCTGGCTTTGACAAATCCCGCCTCGCGGTTAATCAAAAAATCCACCATATCGGTTAAGGGGCCATCCTCGCCCCCCGCTAGCGGGCGCCGCACCTCAGTGCCAATACGAGCGATTTTCTGCAGCGCTTCGGAGCTGGCCGAGCTATCCAAACGGCCGGGGTAAAAGCGCGCGGGGGTAACAAAACGCCCTTGGTTATCGATCGCGTAAATCTCTCCCGAACGGCCAGTGCGCCCCTTGAAAAAAATCGGGAAAAAACTCGATTGGGTATTGAAGCGCAAGCAAAAATAACCGGACGCAGTCACCTCCGATTCAAACAGCACACACATGTTCTGCATCAGCGAGCCAGCGGGTTGCAGGCCGCGCGGACCGTCAATCGGGCGCACCGCAATGGTCGGGCGGGAAATAGCGGGGCGTTTGGCGAGCGCCTTATCCAGCATCTCTATTGTCTCAGGCAGTTCTACTGGTTGTTTGCGATAAGAGTGGGTGCTGGCCGCGACGAGGATACGCTCGTGGTTGATGACCGAAAAGCCATCAAACCCCATCACCAGCAAGACCGGGTACAACCACTCGCGCAGGGCTTCCTGGGTCGCAGGGTTATCACCTTGCTCCAACAGCACTTGTTTTAACAGGATTGTGCCCTGCGACGAATTAGCCAACATTTGCAGCGCACCCAGATTCTGTTGTTGCCAGAGGCTGATCAGTTCGGAGAAGGAGTTGAGCGAGGTTTGCAGATGCTCGCGCACAATCCGCTCCTGGCTGGAGTGGATGTGACGCAAGGCGAGGGTCGTAAACAAAAGCAGCAGCACTACCGCGAGCGCTGCAGACAAGAGGGTGGAATTAACCAGCGGGAAAAATGGGAAGTGTTTATTTACCCAAGACTTGTTTGGCATATGGTGTGTTTACGTTGCGAATCCTGTTCGACCCAGCCCATCAGCTCGCGCCCAGGCATGGGCCGCGCCAGCAGGAAACCCTGCGCCTGTTTACAACCCAAGCTTTGGAGCAAGTGTAGCTCGGCTTCTGTCTCTACACCTTCGGCAACCGTCATAATTCCCAAACGCTCGCCCAGTTCAATGGCCGATTTCAAAATATTGCGCATGTACTGCTGTGCCGGGGCCCCTTGAATAAAGGAGCGGTCGATTTTCAATTCAGTAAACGGAAAGCGCGACAACTGCTGCATAGAGGAAAAGCCAGTACCGTAGTCATCGATGGAGATCCCAAACCCTTTCAGGCGCAGGCGGCTGATAGTCGCCAGAGCCGATGGCAAATCCACCACCAGTGCGCTCTCGGTAATCTCAAAGGTAATGAAATACGCCGGAATACCCTGGCGAATTACCCGCTGGATAATCTCATTGGCGAGATTGAATCCGGCGAGGGATTTGGCCGAGAGATTAATCGCTACGGGAATATATTGCCCCTGCTCCCACCAGTTATTCATATCCTGCAACACCTGATCGAGCACCGACAGGGTCAACGCACAGATCAAACCATGGTCTTCTGCCAAGGGGATAAAAACACTGGGAGGAATCCACTCACCTTGAGGAGTTTTCCAGCGTGCCAGCGCCTCCACTCCAGCGACAGTCATGGTGCTCAAATCAATTTTCGGCTGGTAGTACACCTGGATATGGGCGCGCTCCACAGCTAACTGCAACTGCCCAACATCGGTATCGACAGGGGGATGAGCGACCGCTAATGAGCCGGCACCCGCGTTGTACTTGGCGAGGGCATCGGCTAAATCATTGGGGTTTACCGGTTTGCGAAAAGCGCCCAAAAGCGTAATGCCCAAGGCTTCGGCCATGGTTGCTACGGCGCTAATCAGGACTTCGTCGGAACTG
Source organism: Cellvibrio sp. (assembly GCA_003524365.1). Classification (GTDB taxonomy): domain Bacteria; phylum Pseudomonadota; class Gammaproteobacteria; order Pseudomonadales; family Cellvibrionaceae; genus Cellvibrio. The sequence goes on from DQHS01000229.1 coordinate 9,595, forward strand.
CTGGCCAACACCACTGCAGGTCTATGCGGCAGCAACGCGAGTTGTTGCAAGACTTCAATGCCATCCATCACCGGCATTTCCAAATCCAGCAGCATCACCGCAGGCGTCTGTTCAAGTTGCGCCAGTAAATCGAGTGCCAACTGGCCGTTGGCAGCTTCGTACACCTGATTGATGCCAAAGGCGTTCAAACACAACTGGGCACTGTACCTGTGCATGCTGCTGTCATCCACCACCATCACACCCTGCTGGTGGATCTGATCAGGCAGGCAGGCGGCCTCCAACTTGGTCGAGGTACTGAGTGCGATCATAGGTTGCTCACTGACTCCAAAATGGGGAAGGATAGTAAATTTACGCTGACCCGCAGATAACGCCTGCGCGCAACCACTTATCACACTGCCAACTTGCGCAACACCGTAGCGCTGGCAACAGGTTTGCGGTAGATCGACGGGCGCAAGGTGGTCAAGCCAAGGTTCAGGCCGTGCAGGCTCTCGCAGTGGCCGAGAATCAACCAACCGCCAGGGCGCAGCGACTGCATCAGATTTTCAATCACTTTTTGCTTGGTGGGTTGATCAAAATAAATCAGCACGTTACGCAAAAAAATCACATCAAATTGTTCATTGCCCTGGCGTGCATGCAACAGGTTGTGCAACTCGAACTTAATCCGTGAGCGCAGTGAGGGCACCACCGCTAACATACCGTCATATTCGCCAATCCCACGGCGACAATAGTTTTTTAGATAATCATCAGGAATGTGATTAATGCGCTCGGCGCGGTAAACACCAGTGCGCGCATGATCCAATACCTTGCCGGAAATATCGGTCGCCAAAATTTCCCAATCGCCTTTACCCATGGTATCGGCCAATACCATCGCAATGCTGTGCGGCTCTTCACCGGTCGAGGATGCCGCGCACCAGATACGCATTTTGTTGTTGCGTTGTTGTGGGATGATCTCATCGCGCAAAAAATCAAAATGCGCTGGTTCGCGAAAAAAGTAAGTTTCATTGGTGGTGAGTAAATCCAGCATAGTGGCGCGCTCTTGTGCACCTTCATTGCTGGATACATAAGCGAAATAAGCTTCGTAAGTCGTATGCCCATACAACTCCAGCCGACGCCAGAGACGGCCAGTAACCATCGCGGTTTTGTCGTTGCCGATGATAATGCCCGCGGTACGGTAGACGTAATCGCGGATCTTGTGAAAGGCAAAAGGGCTTATTTGGGTATGTGTACTCATTAATCCTGCACCACTACTGGGTTTATCGTTATAAGCACCATCAGGTGCCGTAAGTTGTGAATTTCCTTGATCTTACAGTGCGGTGTTTGGCCCGGAGGCGATTCACCGTCATTGGTTCCCAGTGTGGAGGTTTGGCAAAAAAGTCGTGAGAGTAAAAATACTCAGCGGGTATGAGGGATAACACCTAGGTGCATAGCGCCGGTGCCGACACATGTTTGCATCGGCCTTCAGGGCTGAAGGGGAAACACAGGGAATTGCAACCCGCTACATACGAGTGAAATGAAAGGTAAGTCACTGATATCTATGAAAAACTATCGACTGGCCACCGGCTGCATAAAATCGCGCATCAATTCCATGGCTGAATTGACGCGCAGCTTTTCCATGATGCGCGCGCGATGGTTTTCTACAGTGCGCACACTCAGATTGAGCTTGCTGGCGATGTCTTTACTGGGTAGGCCGTCGAGTACCGCCTGCAGCACCTCCTGCTCTTTGGGTGTCAGCAACGCAATGCGCGCTTCGCGGACTGATAAATCCAGACGTTTTTGATGCAATTGGCGACTGAGCGCAAGTGCGGCCTGCAGCTTTTCCAGAAACTGGTGACCGTTGATGGGTTTCTCGACAAAATCGAATGCGCCCTGTTTCATCGCCTCCACCGCTGCACTCACCTCCGCATAACCAGTGACAATAATGAGCGGCGGTGGCACCGGGTAGCGCTGCTGCAAGACTTTATGCAACTGTAAGCCACTGACGCCGGGCATCCGCATATCGGAGATCACACATTCGCAGGGGCGCGGGGTATAAGTATCNNCGGCGCTGTTGAAACACATAGGTTCAACACCGGTAGATTCAACAATGCCGCTCATTAATTCGAGGGTGATACTGTCGTCGTCAATCAGATAGGCCGTTGCAGTAGCAGTTTTGATCATGAAACACTCTTAATTCATACAGAAAGCCAGGTTCGTATAGAAAGAATAGGCTGGTGCCCAAATGAGTGTAGCAGAGCAATCCTAAATTACCCTTGGTAGCGCTTGCATCCGCCTCTGATCTCCGTTAAAAAGCCGCTTCTTTGCGCGCCTGCACAACTTATATCCGATGGTTTCTCCATGATCAGATCCCCCTCCCCTGCTTATTTACTGCGTTTTGGCGGCATCGCCCGGCTTTATGGGCAAGGCGCGCTGGCCGCGCTGAACAATGCCCACTTTGTGGTAATAGGTTTGGGTGGTGTAGGCCNNGGCACTTGGGTGGCTGAAGCCCTCGCGCGCAGCGGCGTGGGCGAGCTGACCCTGATCGAGATGGATGAGGTCTGTGTCACCAATACCAATCGCCAATCCCACGCGCTTAAATCCAATCTCGGACGCCCTAAAAATCAGGTAATCACCGAGCGCTTGCGCGATATCAACCCCGAGCTGGTGATTCATTCAATTGAAGATTTTATCAATCAGGACAATATGAAAAACCTGATCGGTAAACAGCACCATGTGGTAATTGATGCGATTGATGCAGCACATTTAAAAGCGCGCTTGGTCGCTTACTGTCTGGCGATAAAAGTACGCCTGATTACCATTGGTTCCTCGGGCGGGAAACGCAATCCACAAGCGGTGACGGTGGACGATCA
>DQHS01000229.1:12491-13316 GCA_003524365.1 Cellvibrio sp.
GATAAACAGATGGGTGATAAACAGAAAGTGGCAGAATAAATCCTTACGCGGGTTGATCACCCGCCAAGACCAAGGCGCGCTCGATAATACGATTGAATCCATTATTGCGCGATGGCGTGAGATGCTTCTCCAACCCCAAACTCCGCAACGATTGCGCAAGATCCCCCGCTGCGATCTGCACGGAAGTTTTGCCATTTAGCTGTACCAATAACAGCACCGCCAAGCCATTCATCACACTGCTGTCGGAATCAAACGCGAAATAGTGTTGCTCGCCCTCTTGCTCATGCACCAACCAAACCGGTAATTCGCAGCCTTTAATTAAATTCCCTGGTAATCGTATATCCGGTTTGGGCTGAACCTTCTTCCCCCACTGGATGATCAACCGGTACTGCTGTTGCCAGTTGGTTGCAGCGGTTAATTCAGAAAGTGTTACATNNACTTAGGCTGTAACTCTGCGGGTAGAATACCACCACAAAATATAATTGCTGCTCGACAGCAAAATGCAACTACCACTCCCGTCCAGCTCTCGCGAATGATAAATAATGAATCTATTCACCGAGGGATGCTTATGAAATTGTTTTTATCCATTGTTAGTGCGACCGTATTTGCTTTTGCACTCAGCGCCTGCAGCTCATCACAGACTGCGCAACCACTAGCTGAAACCACACCAACGCCACCCAAAATCATTGCCTACTACATGGGTGATGGTTCGGATTTACAGCGCTATAACGTCAGCCAGCTCACCCATATCATCTACAGTTTTTTGCACTTGACCGGCAATCAGCTCAGTTTTAATTCGGCGACAGACAAACGAGCACTGCAGCG
>DQHS01000293.1 GCA_003524365.1 Cellvibrio sp.
GATGAGGAGTTTGAAGAGCAGCTTCGTCATGAAGAAGCTGCTCTTCAAACTCCTCATCAAGAGCAGACACCTCAACTATCGTATCTGCGAGGACTACATCGGCAACGGGAGCTTCAATAATCCACTCCTGAATTTCTTCAGGGTTGGCGATAAATGCAGTTTTTATTTCCGTCGTAACCTTCGGGATCACAGGTGCTTCGACTAATAATTGTGTTCTTGCCGACTGTAAAAGCTTTTCAAGCTTAAGCTTCTGCTCCAGCGTTTGAACCTGCTCAGGCTCAGCAAAAACGGCAATTGGCTTGGGGGCAGATTTAAATGTTGGCTCAGCACGTACGCTGGGCTTATTAGGCTTTTCCTCGAAATTCTTTTTAGTCGACAAAGATACGACTCGCGCACCGCCAGAACTGGCAGCGACAGGCATAGGTCGCTCGTCGATCGCCGCAAACGCCTGGTCAAGTAAATCTTCACCGCCTAGCAAGTCATCAAAGTAATTGCTCAAGCTGTCGTCGGGCGGCTTGATAATATCGTCAGGAGTTTTACGCTTACTCACGAAACCACACCCGTCTTATTGGCAACCACAACGGGTGGGGCATCGATTTTTAATTCATCGGCGCGAATGGCTTTTTCCAGCCAGTTCCAAAGAGATAAATAGGCTTCTGCGCCGCGGCTGGTTGCATCGAATAGATGGGGTGGCACACCGGCTTTGCTCGCATCGCGAAAACGAGTATCAATAGGAATATGGCCAGGCCACGCCTGTTCAGGATAAGTATTGCGAATGGTACGCAAGCTGGTCACCGACGCTTGGGTACGACGGTCAAACATGACAGGAACAATGGCGTAAGCCAGCGCTTTTTTGCGCGAGCGCGACATCATCTTGAGTGTGTTGACCATACGCTCCAAACCCTTGAGCGCGAGAAATTCAGTCTGCACAGGAATCACCAAATACTGACAAGCAGCCAATGCGTTTACCATTAACACACCTAACAAGGGTGGTGTGTCTATCAACACATAATCATAATCAACTGCGATATGCGCGAGCGCGCGGCTTAGCACCAAGCCCATGCCATCCTGCCCTATCGCTTGGCGCTCCAGCGTCGCCAATGCCGTTGTGGATGGAAGAATATGAAGATTGGGAAAGTCGGTAGCAATAATCAGCCGGCGGATGGATTCGCGAGAAAGCTCTTTGCGCTCCTGAAATAAGGTGTAACTGCTGAGGGTTTGCGTGTCAGGATCCTGACGGAAATAAGTTGATAGAGAACCGTGAGGATCAATGTCCAGCAACAGCACTCGCTTCCCGGATGAGGCGATCAGCCCCCCAAGCGACACGCTAGTGGTCGTTTTACCCACCCCACCCTTTTGGTTTGCTATTGCCAGAATACGCACGTTTGAATCCTCGCTGGCGTCAAACACCAGACATTTTTGCTATTACACCAAGCGAAGCAAGCTCTATGCCCACTCGGCTAAAAGCAGGATCACTTTTCGACCAACCGGAAGTTAAGTATTGCCCAGCGTCAAAGAACGTCAAGTTATCGGCATTTATTAGGGAATATTTAGCGACGATAAGTATCACAATTATCTGCATGGATGGTGCGGACGGAATAGTAGATTTTCTATGTCAACCGTCTACTGCTGAGGTGCATCACTGAAACTAAAATTACTCAACGGGATCACCAGACGATTTCCTCGCTCAAGCATAGTTTCCGCCCAAGCGAAGTTTTCAAACTGATGGAACAATGCATCAAAGCTGCCATCTTCCATTGCTATTTTCATCCCAAGAGAGAGCCGTTCAGCAAGCAAAGTGTTGGATTTGTTCACATAAAAATATACGGGGTTTTCATAACGCAGGAGCAATTCTTGCTCAAGTGCCAAACCTTTATCCGCATAGGCGCTAACCTCAGGTAAGACTTGATGGACACCACGTGAGTAATAATCAAACCGGCTGGAGGCGAGCATCTTGAACAAATTAAAATAACTCAAGCTCAACACCAGCGGCAGCCCGTTTTCTTCCATCACGATTCTATCCGGCCAGTGGGAGCCAATCCCTCCGCGCAAACTGCGCAAATCTTCAATGGTTTTAACCTTGGAGAAGCGCGCCTGATCATCAGCGCGGATTAAAAACACCCGGTGGTCACTCAGATTTTTTAACAGGCGAATCTTAATTGGTATTAACCGGGCAGGCGCATTAATGTTGTACGGCATCCAGGTAATATCAACACGCCCTAACTCGATTTCGCGTAGGAGTCGGTTGGTAATGGGCATTACCGGAACTAATTTAATTCGATAAGGGCCGTGAGTGGGCACTGTTTTCGTAAGCGCCAGCTCCAACACTTTACTGAAGTAATAATCGTCGTGCTCGGGAGTTAGTTTTTTCTCCCGCGAAATCACTACCGTCATTACCGGTTTTGCGCCATCGGCGAGTGAATTCAGCGGAGACGCCATGTAAAAACAGGCAACTAGAACCAATAAGAAATACTTGCGACGCAAATACACCCTTTGCAAAAATAATAGATACATAAATTGCAACATAGTAATCCGACCTCGGTAACGCAGACATTGACAACCTGAAAGCGCCAGTAGGTTAATTTGGTGTAGATACAGATGATGCTGACTGAGGTAACGGGCTAGCGGGGACAGGGCTCACTTTTGGTCGATCCATTTTGCGTTTGGCAACCATAATGGTAACGCGGCGATTTTGCGCCCTACCCTGTTCGGTATCATTCGCGGCTACAGGTTGATATTCACCATATCCCACTGCAGATAAACGCTCAGGCGCAATACCTTTACTCGCTAGATACTTAACAATTGCACTTGCGCGCGCGGTGGATAATTCCCAGTTGGTAGGATATTTAACACTCTTGATCGGAATATTATCAGTGAACCCTTCTACTTGAACCGGATTGGAATAGCCCTTCAATATGTCCGCAATTTCATCAAATATTTTTTGCGCTTGTTCGCTGGTGTCGGCACTGCCCGATGAAAACAAAATGCTGTCTTTCAATTCAATTTGCAGCCACAGCTCGTTGCTGGATACCTGGATCATTTGATCGTTAATTAACTGCGTAAATTTTTCGCTCACCAAATCAGAAATTTGGGTCAGTTCATCACTGGTTCTGACTGGCTCATTCGGCGCAACCGGCTCATCGACATCTACCGATGCAGTCTCGGTCACTGCCAGATTGCCTAAATCGATAGGAGCAATGGTGGATGTAGACGAGGCAACATTGTCTTTCGCATCCGAAATAGGTTGTGTATGGGAAGGCTGATTGAAGGCTTCAATAAAGGTATCAGACAGAACACGATATTTACTGTCGTTCACTTGGGAAATAGAATACATCACTACAAAAAAGGCAAACAGCAGGGTAATAAAGTCGGCATAAGAAATTAGCCAACGCTCTTGATTAACATGAACTTCTTGCCGTCTGCGACGCACCATAAAAAACTACTGTTGTTTACTTAATGA
>DQHS01000130.1:0-15321 GCA_003524365.1 Cellvibrio sp.
GCTGGCCAGCCAGAAGAAGCCCTTGGAGCGCCAGACGCCGGGCCATTCGCGGTTGAGCAGGTCGTAGAAGCGTCGGGGGTGGAAGGGTCGCCGCGCCCTGTAGACGAAGGTGGAGACACCGTATTCCTCGGTCTCGGGCGTCACCTCGCCGCGCAGGGCCTGGGACCAGCCGGCGGCCTGTTCCGCCCGCTCCATGTCGAACAGGCCCGTGCCGATGACCTGGTCCAGAGGCACGACGCCGCGCACCGCCTCGAGGATCCGGGCGCGGGGATTGAACTGGGTCATCATCGCCTTCAGCGTTCCGAGTTGCACAGCGTCGAGCAGGTCGCACTTGTTCAGCAGGATGACGTCGGCGAACTCGATCTGGTCGATCAGCAAATTGGCGACCGTGCGTTCGTCGTCCTCGCCCAGATGTTCACCGCGGGTCTTCAGCCGGTCGGTCGAGGGATAGTCGCGGTGGAAGTTGAAGGCGTCCACCACCGTGACCATGGTGTCGATCCGGGCCAGGTCCGACAGGCTGAAGCCGTCCTCGTCGCGGAAGTCGAAGGTGGCGGCGACCGGCATGGGTTCGGAGATTCCGGTCGATTCGATCAGCAGACAGTCGAACCGCCCCTCGCGCGCCAGCTTGCCGACCTCGATCAGCAGATCCTCGCGCAGGGTGCAGCAGATACAGCCATTGCTCATCTCCACCAATTTTTCTTCGGCGCGATTTAACGCCACCTGATTTTGGATGAGCGATGAATCAATATTCACTTCGCTCATATCGTTCACGATTACAGCGACACGGCGGTTTTCGCGATTATTCAGAATATGATTGAGCAGTGTGGTTTTACCGGCACCTAAAAAGCCGGATAAGACGGTAACGGGGAGTAAATTCATAAACAGTTGCCTGTGATTTTGCTGCGATATATCACCCGCACGTCACTTAACGCTACGCAGCTGCCGGGTGGACGGGTGGACGGGCCGGAAATTGGGAATCTGGCCAACTCTCAACCATAAATATAATGTTATAATGTAACATATTAACACAAAAGGCAACCCGACTCGCCCAAAGAGCACCATGCACCCTCTGATTTGAAAATTTGAGCTGATTATTTCTTTAATAGCTCCTGACGTTGCTGCTCATAGGTTTGGTAGTCAGGTGCTAAACGAGCCAAGCACTCCTTGCGCTGCACTCCGCTCAAGATTTCGCATTCGTTGCGCTGGTTTGTTTGCACTGAGTTGTAAATATCACGCTGGGAACAAGCGGCCAGAATACACAAGGAGAAAAGGATCAGTACTTTCACGATTGCAGCCTCTCTTTCAATAATTGATGAATGGTGCAACATCGACAAAATACAATTTAGGTAGTTCACTAGCAGATACGGTTTGTTACAGATGGGAATAGGCGTTCCCAAGCGGAGCTTGGGAACGAGGGACGAGCGGTTAAAAAACTACTTCAACACACGGCTCGAACTTGCGGGGTGCCAAGGCTCGGGCACATAGCGGGTACGCGCCAGGGTTTTGTAATAGTCCAAATCCTGTTTCGGTTTTTCGTAACCCGCTGGAATTGGTTTGCCCGAAAAAGTTTGGAAATAAAGTACACAGGAATCACGCCAGATTACCGCATCGCGCTCCTGCACAATAAGCAACGCTTTAACTTGCGCAAATCGCTCCGCATCTACATAGGCTTCTAACTTATCCCAATCGCGCTGCATGCTGCGCACTTGCTCCACACCTTGGTAATATTTGTGGACCAGCTCGTCCCACAAACTGCGGCCGGATTTCATTTTATGATCCCAACTCACGTGGTGAAACCAGAGTAAAAAATCTTCCGGCACTGCATTCACATCGCCATAGAGTTCTGCAAGCGGCGCGGGGTATTGTGCAATCGCATTAGAACCGGTTTTGGTGCGATCAAAACCAATGCCGTCTTTTGCCGCGCGGTGATAATAAATTGCCGTCCAATCCGGGCGCTCCAGATTTGTAGTCCAAGGCGCGGGGCCATAGTGATCGCCTTGCGAATACAAGTGAGTTAACCCTAAAGGCGAGCGATAATTCACGCCCGCTTCGCGGGAGATCATCATCATATTTTTAACGGGTTTGATAAATTTTTTATCGTTTGAAAATGTCATGCGCAGCCATTCTTCTGCGGCGGATTCTGCAGAAATCTCGTGATCCCAGGCCATACGCCCAAAAGCATACCAGCTGGATTGCACAAACGGATGCCCGGTCCAATTGCGGTCGGTGCCAGGGTTAATTACCGCGGCCATACCGGTGCGTTTGGTGTTAAATACCTTTCCTTCGAGAATATCACCGATAGTTGAACCCTCGCCCTTCGCGTAGGTGTCCGTGCGCAACGATTCTTCAAACAAAGGGCCTTGATAAGCCAGATGGGTTGCAAAACCAAAATATTCTTGCGTGACCTGGAATTCCATCATCATGTTGGTTTTTTCCATCGCGGAAAAAAGTGATGAATAGGGCTCGCGCGGTTGAAAATCGATGGGGCCATTTTTAACTTGCAGGATTACGTTATCGGCGAATTTTCCATCGAGTGGTTTAAATTCATCGTAAGAGCCGCGAAAACGATCACCTATATCCGGGCTGTAAACAAACGCGCGCCAAAACACGACACCACCAAAAGGTTTTAACGCAGCGGCGAGCATGTTCGCACCATCGGCGTGATTGCGGCCATAATCCTGCGGGCCTGGCTGACCTTCGGAATTCGCTTTTACCAAATAGCCGCCAAAATCGGGAATATATTCATAGACTTTTTTGGTGCGCTCTTTCCACCATTGTTGCACGCGCGGATCGAGTGGATCAGCCAAATCCAAATCACCAAATGCACGCGGTGAATTGTAATTAATTGATAGATATACCTTGATGCCGTAAGGGCGAAACACATCCGCAAGCGCCGCAATTTTTTGTAAGAACTGGTCGCTCAATACACGCGGATCGGCATTTACATTATTCAGCACTGTACCATTGATGCCGAGCGATGCATTGACGCGCGCATAATCAACATACCGTTGAGATTTATGCTCAGGCAATGTGCCCCAATCCCATAGCGACAAACCGGCGTAACCGCGCTCAACCACGCGATTCAAATTGTCCCAATGATTAATCACGCGGTGCTGTAATTTGGGTGTGCTGGCGATGGAAATTTTATCGAGCGATTGCTGGGTTTGAATCAAACGCAGTAAATGAAAACTGCCGTAAAGCACACCCACATCAGAATTTGCGGCGACAACGGTGACCGGGCGTTTATTGATGCGTGTCTGCTCAATTAAATAGCCTTCATCACCTAATGCAGCCAAGCGATCACCTAACTGCAGCGATGCAATAAGCGGAGAATTGGCAGGCGTACCCACTACCAATGCCTGTTTGAACAATTTTTTATTAGTGATGGCGATAGGTTTATCCAACAAACCACTTAAACCGCGCTGTAGCTCGGCGGCTGCTACACTCAAACCGGGTGTATCACCTTCAACCAGAATCTGGTTGAACTGCTGCTGATAGGTTTTGCGCAAGGTCTTGTCGGCCACTGGTTGATAGCGTAACCACATGTCATAACCATCTTCAGCATTGCTGACTTGTGCGACTCCAGCAAGAAAAAACACCCACAAAATGAATAGATTGGTAAAGAATCGTCTGGACACCTGTATCTCCGCATGGATTATTTTTAAATAACTGCTATCTTATAGTCACAACAAATATAACACTAGCATACAAGAACACAACCTAATAAATGTAAAGGATCGCACCGGCGCAGCAACACTAAAATCAGCCTTAACACTCTTTATTTCGGTCAAAAAATGATAAAAATTATTTCTTTATGCCTCATTTCTCTATTTGGTATTCAGGCATTTGCCGCTGAAAAAACTATCCGCGTAAACGATTTCAGTGACCCCAACGCCGCTTATGCCATCAAAATGCTCAAGCTCGCAATTGATCACAGCGATAGCCCCAACTACAAAATAGAGGTGATTAAAGAAGATTTCACTCAAGCGCGCGTCAATGAAGAAGTGCGTTCTGGTGGCCTGCTGGATTTGTGTTGGGCGTCTTCTGATGCAGAAATTGAATCACAGTTGCGCCCTATTCGCATTCCACTATTCAAGGGTTTGTTGGGCTATCGCATATTTATCATCAATAAAGATAATCAAGCCAAATTTGATAATGTCAAAACCTTAAATGATTTGAAAAAATTAACTATCGGTCAGGGGCGTACCTGGGCGGATGGTCGCATACTCGAAGCCAATGGTTTTAACGTTATCAAAACCAATAAATACCCGAGTTTATTTTACATGGTTGAAGGCGGCCGCTTTGATGGATTTCCTCGCGGCGTACACGAACCTTTTGGTGAGCTTGAAGCGCGCCCCACCATGGATCTGACTGTTGAAAAAAATTTGATGGTCTATTACCAAATGCCATTTTATTTATTTGTGTCACCCAGCAATCAGGCATTGGCAAAAGATTTGGAAATTGGTTTTGAACGTGCCATTGCCAATGGCGAATTCGATAAAATCTTTTATGGCGATAAATCCATTCAGGATGTGCTGCAAAAAGCGAATATGAGAAGTCGCACACTATTTAAATTGGATAACCCCCTGCTTTCCAAAGAGACGCCAACTGAGCGCAAAGAGCTTTGGTTTGATCCGCAATCAATTCCCGACGCTAATGCACCCGTTGCCAGCAATCAATTAACCACCATCGAATAATCAACCTGTCAGAGGAACAACCACGATGAATATTTCCCGTAGAAACTTATTAGCGATGAGCGGTGCTACCGCCGCACTAATCGCCAGTGCAAAACTGCAGGCGGCGGAAAAAGCGGCAGCGGCAACCGGGTTGAAAGATGCATACAAAGATGACTTTTTAATTGGTGCAGCATTAAGTGTGTCGATTATCAAACAACAAGATCCAAAACTCGTTGCACTGATCAACAAAGATTTTAATTCAGTCACACCAGAAAATTGCCAAAAATGGGGCGAGATCCGCAATGAAGATGGCAGTTGGAAATGGCAAGACAGTGATGCCATTGTGGACTTTGCCGGGAAACATAAATTACATATGGTTGGCCACACGCTTGGCTGGCACAGCCAGATTCCTGAGAGCGTATTCAAAAATAAAGATGGCAGCTATATTTCCAAAGACGCTTTGGTAAAAAAACAACAAGAACATATCACCACCCTGGTTGATCGTTACAAAGGTAAAATCCACGCATGGGATGTTGTGAATGAGGCGGTTGGTGACGACAACAAAATGCGTGATAGCCATTGGTATAAAATCATGGGGGACGACTTCCTCGTTAATGCATTTAACCTTGCCCATGAAACAGATCCAAACGCACATTTGATGTACAACGATTACAACAACGAGCGCAAAGACAAACGTCAGGCTACCGTTGAGATGATCAAACGCCTGCAAAAACGCAGCGTGCCTATTCATGGCTTGGGCATGCAAGCGCACATTGGACTCGGAACCAATATGCAGGACTTTGAAGACAGTATCCTCGCCTATTCTGCCTTGGGCTTGAAAGTCCATCTCACTGAATTGGATATCGATGTACTGCCTTCAGTATGGAATCTACCGGTGGCCGAAATTTCTACCCGCTTTGAATACAAGCCAGAGCGAGATCCCTACATCAAAGGCTTGCCGAAAGAGATTGATGAGCAGCTTGCCAAAGCCTATGAAAGCCTCTTTAAAATTTTAATCAAACACAAAGAAAAAATTGAACGCGTCACTTTCTGGGGAGTAAGTGATGACGCCAGTTGGTTGAATGGCTTCCCGATCCCCGGTCGCACCAATTATCCATTGTTGTTTGACCGCAAGCAGGAACCTAAAAGCGCCTACTTCCGCTTGCTCGATCTTAAAAAATAACTAACCCTTCTCCTTACCCTTCACGTCGGGTTGTTGTAGGCTTGCGTTAAAACACAGCAAGGTTTACAACAACCCGAATGAAAAAACCGCTCCAAGCTAAACATCTCCCCCCGGTATTTCGCTGGTCATTTTTGGGCCCGCGTTATTGGTCTACATGGATCATGTTGGGATTTTTACAATTAATAGCCTACCTACCCATGCAAATTAATTTTGTATTGGGGCGTGGATTAGGTTGGCTGCTCTTTCATCTAATCCCCAGTCGCAAACGAATTGCGGATACGAATATCCGCCTCTGCTTTCCCAAACTCAATAACACCGAACGCGAACACATGGTGCGTGGTGTTATTCAGTCTTGCGGTATCAGTTTTTTTGAAAGTGCCATGGCATTGTGGGGGCCAACAAAGCGCTTGCATGCCTGCCACAGAATTGCAGGATTAGAACATCTGCAAGCAGCCAAAGCAGCTGGTAAAGGAGTATTACTCGTAGGTTGTCATATGACGACACTGGACATCGGCGGACGCTTACTCGCCCTTCATGTCAAAACCGATTTTCTTTATCGGCAAGATCCCAATCCTCTCCTCGCGTATATGTTGGTGAGAGCACGCGAGCGTTATTACGGTGACGCCATCATCAGCGTTGAGACGCGAAAATTGGTGCGCAACCTACGCGCAGGGCATATTGTCTGGTATGCACCGGATCAGGATTACGGAGTCAAACACAGTATTTTTGCACCGTTTTTTGGAATTCCCGCTGCAACAGTTCCAGGTACAGCGCGCTTTGCAACATTAGGCAATGCACAAGTAATGGCGTTTTCGCATTACCGCGAACCGGACGGACATTACCGGATTGAGATAAGTGCACCCTTGGAGAATTTTCCAATCGGCGATGATGTGGTTGACGGCACACGCGTGAATCAGATGATTGAACAGATGATTTGCAAACAACCGGATCAATATTTATGGGTGCACAGACGCTTTAAAACACGCCCGGAAGGCGAGGCAAGCTTTTACGCAAAAAAGAAAAAATAGTCGCATGCCCAAGCAGGGTTTGGGCATGCTCTTACCACTAATCACCAATTCATCTTCTGCTTTATAAACGCAGTCAACTTTTCTGCATTGGCTTTGTGTTGTGCAATGCGCGGGTGGCCACCGAAACCGGTAAATTCAAAGAAAATCGTATCCAGTTTTGTATCTTTGTTTTCTTTTTTCATCCGTTCAACCGCAGCGGTAACATAGCCAGGCCATTTGGGATTTGCTGTGGCGTCCATACTGCCAAGTGCACAAATAATGGGCGCCTCAGGATATTTAGCACGAATACTGCGTACAAAATCGATATAAGCTTGCACGCGCTGTGCATCACTTGGGATGGGTTGCAAACGTTTTTCACGGTCGATCAACCAGCTGTCGTTCTGGAGTAAATTAATCACCACAACGTCAGGTGTCCACTGGGTAAAATCCCATTTACTCTCGTTATCACCCACCGCACTTAATTGGTCGTAAAACTGCGGCATGATAAACGGAAACCAGCTAACCATAATCCCAATTCCGCTTTGCGATATGGTGTGCAATTCAGCATCGAGATTACGCGCGGTGATTGCACCATACGCCCAGTAATTATTTTTTTCGTTCAGCAGGTGATCTGCGCCATTATCAGCGCCTTCATTACCTGCCCCTGAGGTAATCGAATCACCATAGATTTCAATGCGCCGAGTTGGCCGCACGGGTGGTGCCAGCAATTTTGCATTAGCATCCAACACCAAGCCTTTAAAAGCTGTAGCGCCCTCTTCCCCTTCGGTGCGCTTGTAAATTTCCACAGTGTGATTGCCCGGGGTTAACGCGGTGGAAATCACATAGGTTTGCTCACCTTTTTTAGCTTCCAACACGTAGGGATGCTGGGTTTCACCGTCAACAAAAACATTGAAATAGTTTTTGCCGAGCTGGTCATCCAATGTAATCGCCAGCGAAGCACCCGTGAAATTGGCTTTGATACTGGAACCCGCCCAGGAAAGCGCAGGTGCTTTTTTATCGTTGAAGTCGATACGGCCAGTGTATAAATACTGCTTACTATCAGCACTGATCGTCTGTACCGGCTCGGCCATCACCAAGCCCGAGAAGCACAATGCGCCAAGCAAAAGCGTGTGGATTATTTTCATAGGAAGCTCACATCAGGAATTACGTTTTTAGGGCTGTTAGTCTTGTTATGATTAGTCATACTAATCGGCCACAATGATAAATGCTATCGCCAGACTACAAAGAAACGTAAATCGCTTAAACCAATCAAAGTACTCAATTGCTCACAACTAATCCAATAGGACAAGACTGTTCTTGCAGCGACTTAAGTGCGACTATTCCGACGACCAACTAATCTATTTCACTACAAGAAGTGCAGCAACGACATGAACATCGAAAACAGTCAGGAATATTTTTCCAAAACCTTCGACAACCTTGGGTCCACAGACGAATCGTTTACTGAAACCATTTTTGAAAACTGCACATTTCAGCAATGCAATTTTTCTGGCACCCGATTTTATAAATGCAAATTTGTAGACTGCGTGTTTACTGCATCCAATCTCAGCAATATCAACCTGGACTGCAGCAAGTTTTTTGATGTCAGTTTTAACGAGAGCAAACTGGTTGGCGTAGACTGGACCAAAGCAGATTGGCCACGCTTTAATTTTACTGCACCAATTAGTTTCTCCGGGTGCATTCTCAATGACTCATCGTTTTTCGGGCTTGGTTTAAGCGAATTGAAGTTGGAACACTGCAAGGCACATGACGTAGACTTTAGAAATGGCAACTTCACCAAAGCAAAATTTTCATACACTGACCTTACCAACAGCCTGTTTATGAAAACTGATTTACGTGAAGCAGATTTTAGTGAAGCGGAAAACTATGATATAGATATTTTCGATAATAACATTAAAAAAGCCATATTTAGCCGTCACGAAGCAGTGAGATTATTGAATAGTTTGGATATTGAGTTGGTGGATTGATTAAAAAAATCGATCACACCAACTGATTGCCAAGTAAGGGCTACCGAAGTAATTATTCAGCAACACTTTTAACCGGTGCCCGCCAAACATAAAAAAACCAGAAAAATGGCATGGCAAACATATTCCCCGCGACCAAAACAACAGTCCAAAGAATTCTCTTTTCCTTAGGCACAACTCCCGATTTAAACAGATAAACCACATAAGAAAGAATAAGCGCCACCATCAACGACATGCTGACAATATGCAAATAAAACATGTTTTTAAGCTGCTCATTCAATTCAGCTGCCGGTTGGGTCTGATCCAATGATGAAACAAAGCTAATGAAGAAAAGAAAATACGCAATGGGCAGCAGGGTAAGTATCGCCCACAGGATTTTTACTGATTTAGTCACACAATACCTCTTGATTTATACTGAAAGAATTATTTACTGAACGGAAAATCTCTCACCCTCTGAACTTATATCAAATGTATACCCCCAAAGATAATCTATGCCAGGGAATAATTGCCTATGGCTTCCAACTTATTTTAATAGGTGAGCGCACAACTCAGAATTAGCTTCAAGCCTGACCAATAGTTGCATATTCTTCTCGTTGCACCATTTCCGTCATCCAATTAAACTATAAAGAAACCCAAATCACTCTCATTAAATCGCGCTAAATTCGGAAACACATCGGCAAAATTTCCCGCGGGTAAACCGTACCAACTTGCGAGCGTTGCCGCGTATTGATCTATACCGGTAGTGGGGATAATTCGACCTTCACCTATATCGTCTTTCCCGCCAACAATTAATTCAGGGAAGCTGCCATACACTGCGCCACCGTTTACTGCGCCGCCCATCATCAGCTGATGACTACCCCAACCGTGGTCGGTACCATCACCGTTGCTGGTGAGGGTGCGACCAAAATCAGAAGTGGTAAAAGTAGTGACTTGATCGGCGATGCCGAGCTCTTCGGTGGCTTTATAAAATGCATCCAGAGCGCTACTTAATTGCGCAAGCAAAATATCGTGCCGGCGCAACTGGTCGCCGTGGGTATCAAAATCGCCCATGCCGATAAAAAAGGTCTGCCGGGTAACTTGTAAACTGCCGCGCGCCGAGAGCATCTGCGCCACCATTTTTAAATTGGCCGCGAGCGGGTTTCCGGTTGGGAAAACGGTTTGTAGTGGCGCCTGCGCATCCAGCGCGGTTTTTACATCGCCTGCAAGTTCCCACGCAATAGTCTGGGTGCGGGCATATTCGCGCGCATAAATACTGTCTTGCTGCTGCGCCAACAACGCTTGAAATATTTGAATGCGTGTCAACTCACGCTCGTCCGTTGTTTTTTTATTGAAGTTATCCAGCTCTTTAATTCCCGACGCATCAATCGAATAAGGCGAGACATTGTTGCCACTCTGCCAAATATTGGAACCGCTGAGCGAAATATTCATGGATAATTTTTGGTTGATATTCATGGATTGCATGGCATCGGCCGCGCGCCCGGCCCAACCGTTGCGACGGGTAGTAGATTGCAAACTCTGCAAAAAAGTCTGCTGGTCATTGTGCGAAAATAATTGCGGTGGCAATAGGGATTTATTGCCCTGATAATTCGCTTTACTCACCGGCTCAATCAACGCCCCCACATTGGTTAAAAGCGCCAATTTGCCGTTATTAAATAATTGCTGTGCGTGCGGCATTTGTGGATGCAAACCCAGCTCAATGCCGGAGCCGCTCACACGCGTAAGTGGCAACAAAGTGTTTTGATCGATCGCCAGGGTTTGACGCGAGGCCTTATAAGCAGCGTAATGTGCATCTTCACGCGGGATCAGCATATTAAATGCATCGTTGCCACCGAATAAAAAAATACACACCAATGCTTTATAAGATTCTTCTGGTTGGGCCAGTGCATTAGCGAGCTGTAATCCGGAGGTAGTGGCATAGGC
Organism: Cellvibrio sp.; assembly: GCA_003524365.1. GTDB lineage: Bacteria > Pseudomonadota > Gammaproteobacteria > Pseudomonadales > Cellvibrionaceae > Cellvibrio. The sequence continues at coordinate 10,769 of DQHS01000130.1, forward strand.
AGCACTGGAACCCAATGCCAAATGCGCAGCGCGCTTTAAAAAATGACGACGGTAAGGATTGGAATTTTTCATAGGATTATCTCTGCACCGCGTATTCAGGGGATGCCATTACTAAAAACAGCGCCTCATAAACCAGCATATCCCGCTGCCACATTTGCCCGCTTGCATCCCACGTTGGATCAATTTTATGGTTAATTAAATGATTGAGAATCAGATCATACATTGGCTGGCTCATCTGCCCTGCCATTATCAATACATTTAAATGATCCAATAAATCAGCGGGATTAGCAGCCAACTCACGCTCACGATCCAGATGCAGACGCGGCCAGAATATATCCCAACTTGCATCAATCACCGGTTCTAACCAATCGTGGGGGGTATCGCGCCAGAAAATTGCGCTGCTCAAGCCCGAGGCTTTTGCCATGATCATACTTTCGGTCAGTATCTGGAATTCAGGTGAATTCATATTGGCATCTTTTAATTCGCCTGGATGCTGATAATCAGGGCGATAAAAATTAAATACCGAAAATGATCCGAAAGGACGCTGCCCCAAGGTACGGCTTGATCCCAAAAAGCGGATACGCGGCGGCGTGACAGTACCATTCTCCAATTTAGTAGGCGTTCCAGTGCCCTTAAATGCGCGCCACAAATGCGCGGTTTTTAAAATTGGCTCACGCAATTTTCCAAATGTCTGCGGGGAATTTTTATAGCCATTCTGCGCCTCATCATCCAGCAGAATAGTTTTGATCACCGCTTTCATATCGCCCTTAACGCCTGTGCCATTATTATTAAATACATTGGCAACACGGCTAACATAAGCAGGTGATGGATTACTGGTGACCAACCGCTGGATTAATTGTTTGCTGATAAAAGGGGCAAGATTTTCATGTGCAAATAAAATATCCAGCGCTGCATCTATATCCTGTTCGGGGGTTTTGTTGGCCGCGATAGTTTTATCGCCGAACAACACTTTCGCTCCGGAATCATGATAGTTCGCAAAGGATTTCATCGGCAGAATTTCGCTGGCACCGCTTTCTGTCCACTCCCACCAATTGTTAATCGTCGCCATATTCCAACCAGTAAACACTCGCGCCAGCTCTTTTACAGTGGTTTGATCATAGGTGGGGATGGGATTATTTTGTGCATCCAACTTGACCGTGCCATCCAGATTTAATTGCACCAGACCAATTGAAAACAATTGCATAATTTCGCGCGCATAATTTTCATCGGGGCGAATATTACGATTGGCATCAGCTTTCTCATTGCGCACCATGCTCAGGTATTCGCCCATCATGGGGTTGAGCGTGACGGCTTTTAATAAATCGCGGTAATTTCCAAACGCGTGCCGCGCAAGAATATCCTGATAATTGGCGATGCCCCGCGTATCGTTATAAAGCACATCGGACACATTAGAAATCACCAGAATCTGGCTGAGCGAATAAGCGATGCGCTGGCGCAACTGATCATCACTCCATAGCGCCACCTCCCACCAGATATCGCTGCGCTGCAAATCGCGCTGGTAGCCCTCATCAGAGTCGTCTTGCGCCGGCTCCACCACCAATCCTATTTGTTCAAAACGTTTATCTAACAAAGCCAAATGCAATGTCTGCGGCAGAGCAAACTGCTCCTCAATCCAAGCGTTTTTACCCAGACTGCGTACACGCTCAATTTCTTTCGCGGTCGGCCCAAAGGTCGCCTGCATTAAAAACCGCGCCGCCTCTGTTGCACTGGCGTAGTTGGGGCTACCTTTTATTGGCAAGGCTGGATCTGCAGATAAATCAGGTGCAGGAACTTTTGCACTAAATGGCGTGGAGCTGGATGTCGGCGTGGAGCTGGATTGCGCAACCTTGGAGCTTGCCACACTGGAAACACCAACACTGGACGCAGCCACACTGGCAGGAGTACTGGTGACGACGGGATTTGTCGAGCCTCCACCTCCACTACCTCCACAGGCAACCAAAAAGACGGCTGCACCGCACCAGGAAAATCGAAAGAGATAAGACTGTAGATAATGGCGCATATTTTTTATCATCATGTTAATGCTACCTGCCGCTTGAATTTTTGCTGTTATAACTTAAAAACGTCGAGTTAAATGGTCAAAAATGGAATTTACTTTTTATTAAACGCCAGCAGTGCATCGGGCTTATCGGTAAACACGGCATCCACTCCCAGTGATTGCACATAGGCCCAATCATCTTCATGATTCACGGTGTACACCCAATTTTTCAGGCCGCGCTTTTGTGCGTCCTGGATTAATTCAGGGGTGAGAAAACTCAAGTGCGTATTAAATGAATACGCGTTAAGCGGTTCGCAACATACGGCATAATCCAGTGGGATGCCTTCAATTAATACGCCACGTTTTACTTGCGGCAATTGCTGCATAGACTGATACAGTTGCTGGTGATCAAAACTGGAAACGACGTATTGCTCGTAACTACCTTGATACGAATTCACGTATTCCTCTAACACTCGCTTAAGTGTCGGCACTGAATTGGCGCCTTTGATTTCAATATTAAGCAGGGCTTTATCGCCCACCAATTCCAGCACCTGTTGTAAAGTCGGGATAGGCTCACCGTTTTCCAGCTTCTGCTGGCGCAAATAAGGCAAAGTCTGTTCAGTAATTATTCCCTCTCCTGATACCACCCGCCCCAAGCGACGGTCGTGGGTGACGAGCAACTCACCCTCAATGTGGAATATATCGATTTCAACCGCATAGACACCGAGCTCCAGCGCACGAGCAATAGCAGCCAAGCTATTTTCAGGCAGTGTGGTTTGGGCGAACTGGGGTCCACCGCGATGGGCAATACATAACAAAGGTTTCATAAAGCACTCGTTCAGTCATTCAGCCGGTATAATGCCGCGCAATTATCATTATGAAATGATGTGATCGCTGAAGTATGGCAGTCGCTCCTTGAATCATCAACGCAGGTACCACTGTGGATAGCTTTCCCCGTCTAGAAGAAATTTTGACTCACTCAGTCTTTTCAAAATTACTCATTGTGTTCGGTTGTTTGGTGGCCTTTTATCTCGCCACCAAGTTGTTGGACAAGATTATTCACGATGTCAGTGTACGCCGCGCCTTGGGGGATTTGCGGGTACTCTATATCACCCGGCTAATGAAAATTGGCATGGTGTTTTGCTGTCTGGTGGTGATGTGTTTGATTTTGGGGTTGGGTTATAGCGAGATATCGGTATTTTTATCGTCCATATTCGCCGTCGTCGGCATCGCCCTGTTTGCCCAGTGGTCAATCCTGAGCAATGTCACGGCGAGCATGATTATTTTCTTTGGCTTTCCCTACAAGGTAAATGACCGCATCAAGATCCTTGATAAAGACGACGATATGAGCGGTATCATCGTGGAAATCAGTATGTTTCATGTAATTTTGCAGCGCCCCGACGGTAACCTAATCACCTACCCCAACACCCTGATCTTGCAGAAAGCGGTGCTGAAGCTCGATTACCCGCTGGTTGAACCTATTGCCGAAAATGCCGAAGACCTGACCGCCTTACCGCTGGAGCAAATGCGGATGGAAAACGAGCCCAAAATCCAGCAACAGCGCTAACTCTCTTTGTTACAACCATCAACATAATGATTTAACACCAAACATACTGTTATCGATCATTTGCTTGCGGACATATATCCTACGCATAGTACGCACATGAGAATTTAGGCGCTATCTTTGTTAGCGCAATCATAAATCATTTACCACCGCCAATCCCGCCTATATATTCGCCAGTGCTGATTTAACAACCCCCATCAAAAGCAGCATTTATACCCTGCAAGATAGCGCTTCCAAACGGCGTCTTCAGGAGCGAATAACACTCGTAATAAATATTCTTACACGATAACAACAACGGAGAATTCCAATAATCATGCAATCCCTGATCAAGACCTGTGCCTTACCCATTGTGCTCCTCAGCTTGACCGCCTGCGGCGGAGGCGGAGGCGGAGGCGGCGGCGGCAGCAAACCCGCACCATCGCCCGTACCTAGCTCAGCAGCAGCCAGCTCAGAAGCACCGAGCTCTACTCCTGCCAGCTCAGTAGCAGCGAGCTCAATCGCCCCAGTTAGCTCATCGGCCTTAGCTAGTAGCACCGCATCCAGCACTGCAGTATTGACTGAAAGCACAAACACACCCGTCACTTACACCAACTATTCGGTGGCGACTATTAATAACTGTGGCCAAGGCATAGCAGCTGGAGACAAAACTTTCGCAATTTTTGCTGACTACGATGGTGGCGCGCAAAACCAAAGTCTTGCTACCCTGAATTTTAGCGGCTGGAACCACACCACTAACGGCAGCACAAGCGAGTGGGCAAATCTGAAAAAGGCCGGGACTACTTACAACTTCAGCACCACTGCTAACGCGGCCGATAGCTGTAACGGCACAGATAGCATCAACATCGTATTGGTGAAAAAAATCGCTGATTGGGATCGTCAACATTCAAACGGTTTTGAGCGCAACATCCTTGCCCACGGTTACAAATTTGGTGATATTGAAAATCTGGTAGTGGATATCAAAGTCAACAGCGCCAATACCAGCATCCCCAGCGT
>DQHS01000130.1:15391-21538 GCA_003524365.1 Cellvibrio sp.
CCTTGGAGCACTAGCGTCCCAGAAACCTTTAAAGAAATGGATTTAAGCTTTAAGAAAATTGAGTTCCAATTGAAATAGGTTTTCTGTGCAATAAAACTTAGTTTAAAAAATAAAAGGGGCGATGAGAAAATCATCACCCTTTTTTTAATCTTGACTTGTAATTGCTTCAACCAAAGCGGATACGCCAGCCTTTTTTATAAACCAAGTTCACTAAGGCTTTGATGATCTGCTGGCCGTGGTCCCTGAGGCCAGAAAAACTTTCTGTCACTTTCAGCAATCGCCAAATCATTAATACTGGCATAGCGTTTTTGCATTAAACCCTGTTCATCGAATTCCCAATTTTCATTACCATAAGAGCGAAACCACTGCCCTTGTTCGTTGCGCCATTCGTAGGCAAAACGTACCGCAATACGATTCACCTCAAATGCCCAGAGCTCCTTAATCAAGCGATACTCCAGTTCATTTGTCCATTTGGCAGCCAAGAAACGTTCTATTTGATCACGACCATTAATAAATTGGTCGCGGTTGCGCCACTGGCTATCAGACGTATAAGCCAAGGCCACTTTTTGCGGATTGCGATTATTCCAGCCATCTTCAGCGGCACGTACTTTTTGAATAGCCGTTTCGCGCGTAAACGGCGGAAAAGGTGGGCGTGATTCCAATAGGTTCATAATTTTTTCCTGCAGGTAGCTATTAATTTGATGTTAAATGTTACGCAACTGAATACCGGGCATAGCGACATATCCACGCAGCAACTCCAATCGCCCGAGCCAATTTTCAACCTGCGGATAAGGTGTTAAATCCACTTTACCCTCATGTGCCAAAGCGATGTAAGGATAAAGCGCCACATCGGCAATAGTGATGGTATCGGTTGCCAACCACGTGTGATGTACCAAATGTTGATTAAGCAAGGCCAATAAATTTTCAGTCACTATTTCAGCATCTTTTACATTAATCTCGCGCCCGAATTTATAATGCAAGCGTAGTGCATTAGGCCCGCGCGCAACTTCATTCGCAGCAGTAGACAGCCAGGCAACTATTTCCGCTGCTGTGGCGGGATCTTGTGGAAACCACTTGTCACCGCCGTACTTGCGGGCCAAATACACCAAAATCGCCTGACTGTCTCGAATTAGGGTATCTCCATCTTTTAATACCGGTACTTGACCAAACGGATTCATCGCCAAAAATTCCGCTGACTTGTGCTCACGCTCACCGCCATTCACCGCGCGGCTGCGATACTCCAAACCCAATAATGACAGCATGATGCGAACTTTATGGCAATTTCCCGACAAGCCAAACTCAAATAGCTCAATCATTTTTTTCTCCCGGCACACTGGTGCGCATTACTTTCGACATTAGCTTCAGCATCATTTAAATTTCAATGACTAATCTTTCGCTCAGTGCACGCGACACGCAGCTACACATTTTCCCTTCGGCTTTTTCTGCGCGCGTTAATACCGAATCCCTATGCTCCACTTCGCCCGTTAACACTTTGACCACACACTGACCACAGTTTCCAACACGGCATTCCGAACCAATCGCCAGCCCCCTATTCTCGATTGCCTCCAGCACCGATTCGTTGTTGGCTACTGCAATCAGTTGATCCCGACCAGGAAGCTCCAGCACGAACGATTTATCCGATGCTTGGTGTTCAACCCCAAATCGTTCCGAGTGAATACGTTTACGCGCTACACCTAAACGCATTCCGGTTGAAATCACCTCGTCGATTAATTTCTGTGGTCCGCAAACATAAACATGTGATTCAGGCTCAAGCTTACGCAAAATCGCCTCTATGTTCATACGCTGGCCGCCGCTGTAGTAGCCGTAAAAATCGTTTTCCAATTCACGCTGCAAACGATCACGATACGCCATTTCATTTTTACTGCGGCCTGCAAAATGCAGTTCGCAAGAAATACCCTGCGCAAGCATGGCTTGCACCGAAGGTTTTATCGCCGTAATTCCTACACCACCAGCAATCAACACAGAGTGTCCATCAGCCAGTTCTGGTACAAAATTATTTTGCGGAAAATCACAGTGCAAAACCAATCCCAACTCGTACTGGGTATGAATATTGACTGAGCCACCGCGACCATTGTCTTCACGCTGCACCGCAATCTCATAGATGTCACGGCGCGCCGGATTAGAGCTAATAGAGTAATGACGCCATTCTGTTTTACCTTCCGCCATTAATACCGGGACTCTCAGATGCGATCCCGCTGAGACAGGAGGGAGATCGGCACCATCAGGCGCGCGCAACTCAAAAGCGCGAATACGCGGCGTCAGCTGCCGCACGCCTGTAATAACCAAGGGCAGTTGCCCCGAACCCAATGCCGTCAATTTTTCAGGTGACGCATGAACATTAGCTGTTTGCTGCTCACTCACCTGTTTAACAATTTCACGCACCTCGTCTTCTGTGTAGCGGGGCGTTATGTGTTGCGGGCAATTCCATTCATAAGCCTCAACATGAATGATGACGGCGCGCTCGATGCGCGCGCGATAATGCGAATCTTCCAAACGTGCAACCAACTCCATATTTTCTGATTCATGAACAATCCTGGCGCGCCCCCAAATTTTTATGCGACGGCGATTCACGTAATCCATCAATATCAAACTAATGCGATCATCCGAATTAATATTTCCCACACTGATGTACTGGCGATTGCCACGATAATCGGCGTAGCCAAGTGTGCGCTCATCCAATACTTTTACAAATCCAATTGGCCCACCACGATGTTGAACATAAGGCCAACCATTTTCGCCCACTGTTGCCTGGTAAAAACTATCGCGCGCTTCAATAAATTCTGCTTCAGCATCGCCCAAAGTATTACGTGGATCATCCGCCAATTCAAAACTGCGATTACTTTCCCGGCTGCCATACAAACTCTGCGCTGCTTTCACGCTGTCAGTAAAACTAATGTCCGCAAATGCCCGAGCCATGATGTACCTCCAAAAAAGTAACGGCTACTTAAATTAATGCAGGATAAAACGCAATTACAAAGCGATTTTTGGAAAATCGATTTCTACACGACTTGCCTTACCCAGTATGGTCGTTAACAACGTCATGCCGACATGCGTAATAATTTCAACGATGTCTGCATCGGTATAACCCACACTGCGTGCTTCGACTAAATCGGCAGTTGTAATATCACCCTGATGTTCAATCAACGCGCGCGCCAGTTTTACCGCAACCGCTGCTTTGGCATCTTGGCTAGTACCCGCACGGTTAGCTTCCATTTCTGCACCGCTCAAGCCCGCCTTGCGACCGATAGCGGTATGGGCAGACACGCAATATTCACACGAATTCTCCTGGGCAACGGCCAGCGCAATACGCTCACGTGTTTGCGGATCCAAACTGCCTTCATTCGCAATGCTGTGCAAACCTAAAAATGCGCGCAGTGCAGATGGCGAGTTGGCAAAAATTTTCAAAAAATTCGGTACCATGCCCAACTGACCTTGAATAGCGGTGAGCAGGGATTTTTGTTCGTCGTTGGCGGTTTCGAATGTCACAGTATTGATACGGCTCATAATTTTTATCCAAAAAAGTGTATTAAAATTGTTAATAAATCCGCCCGCGTTTTCAACCAGCGGATTTGTCTGTGTTACTTAGGGAATGCTTGTACAACTGGGAAATCAATCTCAGTTTCTGCAACAGAATTGATGTAATTGGTTAAAGTGTTTAGCGCTACGTGAAGCACAATTTCTACCACTTCCGCATCGCTATAACCCGCTGCTTTAACTTTTTGTACTTCATCTGTACTTACATGGCCACGTTGTTGCGCCACACTTGCGGCAAAACGGACAGCAGAATCAGCTTTAGCATCGTTAGAAAGCCCATTACGATTTGCGTTAATTTCCGCCGCGTCTAATTTCGCCACGTGAGCCGCGAGGTAAGTGTGCGCAGACAAGCAGTAATCGCAACGGTTAATTTCTGCAATTGCCAAGGCAATGCGCTCTCCGGTTTTTGTACCCAAGCTGCCTTTTGCCAAAGCGCCATTCAAACTTAGGTAACCTTCCAGAGCCGCTGGGCTGTTGCCCACTAACTTCATTAAATTGGGCACAACGCCCAATTGTTTTTTCACCGCGTCCAACAGGGGTACAGATGCAACTGGAGAAGTTTCGACGCTAGGGATATGTAAACGGCTCATGATATTTCCTCATTTCAATCGTTGATTAGGGTTAAGACTTCAGGTCTAAAACGCTTTGCGTGGTTTGCTTAGCGAGTGAAGCCAGTTTGCTTATTGCCCCGTTTCGAAAGAATACGCACAATAGGTAATTCATTATTTCCATTTTGGAAACAATCAAATCCCGGGATAAGCGATGGATAGATTTGTAGAAATGCAGGTATTTGTAGCCGTGGCCGAAACCGAAGGATTTGCGTCCGGCTCACGAAAATTGGGAATATCACCACCGGTTGCAACGCGGGCAGTTGCGGATCTGGAGTCAAGGCTCGGCGTTAAACTGCTGACCAGAACCACGCGCTATGTAAGGGTCACCGATGCAGGGAAACGTTATCTGGAAGATTGCAAACGCATCTTGAGTGAAATCACCGAAGCTGATGATGCGGCGGCGGGTATCAACGGTGAACCCAGTGGCCACATTGCCATCACCGCGCCCGTTGTACTTGGCCGCATGTTTGTACAACCCGGCGTTATCGAATACTTAAATCGCTACCCTAAAATGGATGTTAGCGCGCTCTATCTTGATCGCGTGGTGAATTTATTAGAAGAAGGATTGGACGTAGGTATACGCGTAGGCGAGCTGGCCGATTCCAGCATGCGCGCCGCGCGCGTCGGCACAGTTCGCCGCGTAGTCTGCGCCTCACCCGATTACATTGCACGCATGGGTTTGCCACAAAAACCAGAAGATTTACTTGAACACACCATAGTGTCTGCCAATGGTGTGAACCCCAGTATTGAATGGAAATTCAGCCAAGAAAAATCCGTGCGCATTAAACCGCGCTTAAGCCTCACCACTAATGAATCCGCCATCGACACCGCCGTTGCAGGTTTCGGAATTGTCCGCCAAATGTCGTATCAAGTTGCACAACAATTAGAAAATGGACAACTCAAAATTTTATTAAGCGATTATGAATTACCCCCTCTACCCGTTCACGTACTACACCGCGAAGGCCGCTACGCCTCTGCAAAAATACGCTGCTTTGTGGATTTAATGGTAGAAAGATTGCGGGTAAATAAGGCGCTGAATTAAAGACTAGCGATGTAATGGTTTTTGAATATTGTTGGGGGTTATAGTGCGGGTTGTTTTGGCTATTTTTGACCAATGGCACAATCAAGGTAGGTTGCTGGTGAGCTTGCGAACCGCAACAGATTGAAGGGCGGTAACCTTGCCCAAAACGGTCCTTAGCTCAACATTTATTCTGCTAGTAATTCACATCAAATTTCTCAGCAAGTTCTATTGGTAATACCAGTCACGCTGGATTTGATTCCCACGTTATTGGTGATGGCAGTGCATTCCTGAAGACGCTTTGATAATTTTTTCGGTGTACCGCTCGCATTGACCGGAGCATTACTAGTAGAGTTAAGGAGCGATATTTTTTTCGGTCCAGCAGCCGTCGGTTTTATCGCTCTCTCAGCAACAGCTGTATTAAAACGTTTACGCCCGGCACTGATTAGTAGCCGGATTGGGCTTTGAGCACATGGCATTTAAAGCGGCATAGGGTCAGAAGTGCAGCGCCCCTTAGCGACTGCGATTATTGGTGGGATGCTGTCATCGACATTATTAAAGCTAGCCGTATTACCCGCACTCTATCCATTACTGCATCGGGAGTCGCCATCGCATAACAATAACCAGCAACCGGCCAACTAACCCTTGTCATAAAATTTGAGGAATTATTTGTGAAAATTTTACTGTTACTTTGCTTAACCTTTGCCAGCAGCCTCGCGTTTGCGCACGGCATGTCCGCAGAGGATCAAGCGCGGATTTTGAATGCGGGCTATTTGGAGTATCTGCGCCTCGGCGCTACCCATATGCTCAGTGGTTACGATCATTTATTGTTTTTATTTGGCGTGATGTTCTTTTTAACACGCTTCAAAGACATCCTGATTTTGATCACGGCATTCACTGTTGGTCACTCCATTACTTTAGTGTTTGCAACCCTCGCTGGTATCACCGCCAATTATTATTTGA
>DQHS01000094.1 GCA_003524365.1 Cellvibrio sp.
GCGGCGTTGAGGACGAAAAAGAAAGTATCGCTGCCGCCTCGATTCTCAATAAAGCGAGCGGTTTTTTGCGCACGTTTTTGGCTAAAGAATTGAGCATGCGCACGGTGCCCAAACTGCAATTTATTTACGACAAAACCTCGTTCCAAGGCCAAACCCTGACCACCTTGATCGAGCGCGCGTTAAAAGAAGATAGTCTGCATCAGCACGATGATGAGCCTCCGGCAGAAGATGATTCCAAAGGCGAGCAGCACTGATGGCGCGTAGAAAAGGCCGTCCCGTCGATGGCGTACTGTTGTTGCACAAACCCGCAGGTATGACGTCCAATCACGCGCTACAACGGGCCAAACGATTGTTTTTTGTGGAAAAAGCGGGCCATACCGGCGCCCTCGATCCTCTCGCAACCGGCGTATTGCCACTGTGTTTTGGCGAAGCAACTAAATTTTCGCAATTTTTGCTCGATGCCGACAAAGGCTATCGCACCTGTATTCGCCTGGGTGCGACTACCGATACTTGCGATGCCGACGGAGAGATCCTCGAACAAAAATCCACTGCCGGTATTACGCTCGCACAAGTCGAAGCGGCACTTAAACCGCTGACTGGCGATATCTTGCAAGTCCCACCCATGTATTCCGCACTAAAGCTCAATGGCCAGCCGCTGTATAAGATGGCGCGCCAGGGAGTTGAAGTGGAGCGCGCACCGCGTCCGGTTACAATTCACAGTATCGATATTCTCGCCTTTCGCTCGGGTGAAGAGGCTGAAGTGGAATTGGATATCCGCTGTACCAAAGGCACTTATATCCGCTCGATTGCAGTGGATTTGGGTGTTGCCTTAGGCTGCGGCGGTCATGTCAAAACCTTGCATCGCTCGGCTGCCGGTCTGTTTAATGAAAACCAGTGCATCACGCTTGAAGAATTGCAGGCACGTTTTGATGAGCGGCAGGCAGCGGCGGGTGACGAAGCGGGCTATGCGGCATTGGATTCGTACCTGCTCAGCGCTGATGCGCCAGTCGCCAGTCTGCCAGCGGTAGACTTGCCCGCCAACAGCGCGCATTACTTCCGTTTAGGCAATCCGGTGATGGTGTCCAAGGTCTATCGATTTGGCGAGCAAGGTGCTATTGTGCGCGTCTTTTGTGCAGAAACCGAACAATCGCCGCGCGCATTTCTCGGGTTGGGAACCATTACCGACGAAGGTGGCGTAGCCCCTAAACGAATTTTGGCGAACTGCTCGTCCAACGAAACGTAGGTTGGAAGCTGAGCGAGCGGGGTAAAAGAATTTATCGATACGGCAGATTGCCAATCGATAAAAAGCCGCGGATGACATCCATTGTTCTTTATAAAGACAGGATAATCACCGCAACAACCCACCTGTAAATATGCACGGGCGGGCTGTAATTGAATTGCATATTAATCGAGGAAAACATCATGGCACTGAGTGCTTCTGAAAAAGCTGCAATCGTAAACGAATACAAACAAGCAGAAGGCGATACTGGTTCGCCCGAAGTTCAAGTAGCGTTGTTGACTATTAACATCAACAAACTGCAAGGTCACTNNTCGCTAGCCATAAGGCTGACCACCATTCACGTCGCGGCCTGATCCGTATGGTAAACGCCCGTCGTAAATTGTTGGACTACCTGAAAGGTAAGGACTCTTCTCGTTACGTTGCTCTGATTCAAAAATTAGGTCTGCGCCGTTAAGTTTGTCCAGTGCCCGCTCTTGCGGGCACTTTTTTTCTACTGGTGATAAAAGTTGTTGTCAGATTTTTTGAAGAGCAGAAAGTAAGCAGGGATTTTGCGCTCATGAGAGTAGATGTTGGCGCTCATGCAGGACGCATCGTTTGTACTGATTTTGTATTGATATGAATGAAAAAGAGCAAACTTAAATAGACGCGTAACAATTAACGCAATTGATTTTTAGTGAATATAAAGGATAAAAGAGTGAATCCGATTATTAAGAAGTTCCAATACGGCAANNAGCGTGAAGGCCGTCCTTCCGAAAAAGAAACCCTGACTTCACGTCTGATCGATCGTCCGATTCGCCCATTGTTCCCCGAAGGTTTCCTCAACGAAGTACAAGTTGTTTGTACTGTTGTATCAACCGACAAACAATACGATCCCGATATCATTGCCATGATCGGTACTTCAGCCGCATTGGCTATTTCCGGTATTCCATTTAATGGTCCTATCGGTTGCGCCCGTGTTGCTTACACGCAAGAAGAAGGCTACATCCTCAACCCAAGCTTTGCACAACTTGCAACCTCCGAGTTGGACATGGTTGTTGCCGGTACTAAAGACGCGGTGTTGATGGTTGAATCTGAAGCAAAAGAATTGCCTGAAGATATTATGCTCGGCGCCGTTCTTTATGCTCATCAGGAGATGCAAGCCGCAGTACAAGCTTGTGCTGAATTGGCACGCGATGCGGGCAAACCGCGTTGGGATTGGCAGCCAGTTGCGGCAAAAACTGCATTGACTGATGCATTGGTAAAAGACTTTGGCGAATCAATCGGCATGGCTTATCGCATTACCGATAAAGCAAAGCGCTACGACCGTCTGGGCGAATTGCGCAATCAGGCTGTTGCTGAATTAGCGAATGAGACCACTGGTTTCTCTAGCGATGAAGTGAAAGGCGAATTCGGTATGGTTGAATACCGTTTGGTGCGTTCACGCATCGTAGCGGGCGAGCCACGTATCGATGGCCGCGACAACAAAACCGTTCGTCCAATTCAAGTAGAAGTGGGCGTCTTGGGCAAAGCGCACGGTTCTGCATTGTTCACTCGCGGTGAAACACAAGCGCTCGTAGTAGCGACCTTGGGTAACGCGCGCGATGCACAAATTATCGATTTCCTCGAAGGCTCCAAAAAAGACGCATTTATGCTGCACTACAACTTCCCACCCTNNATGGGCGCTACTGGTCGTCGCGAAATCGGTCACGGCCGTTTGGCGCGTCGCAGTGTGACTTCTGTGTTGCCAAAAGAATCTGATTTCCCTTACACCCTGCGTGTAGTGAGCGAAATTACTGAATCTAACGGCTCAAGCTCAATGGCGTCTGTGTGTGGTGCGAGCCTGGCGTTGATGGATGCCGGTGTTCCACTCAAAGCGCCAGTGGCTGGTATTGCCATGGGCCTCGTAAAAGAAGCTAACGGCTTCGCGGTATTGACCGACATCCTCGGCGACGNNGCGATATGGACTTTAAAGTGGCCGGTACCACTAGCGGTGTAACTGCACTGCAAATGGATATCAAAATCGAAGGCATCACCGAAGAGATTATGGAAATCGCACTGGAGCAAGCTCTGGCCGCGCGTTTACACATTCTCGCCGAGATGAATCAAGTTCTCGCCAAATCGCGTTCAGCGGTTAGCGAAAATGCACCGCGTTTTGAAACCATCAAAATCCATCCGGACAAGATTCGTGACATCATCGGTAAAGGCGGCGCGACTATTCGTGCAATCACCGAAGAGACTCAATCGTCAATCGACATCGATGATGACGGCACCGTTAAAATTTACGCCGACAACAACGACGCATTGCAAGCAGCAATCCTGCGCGTAATGGGCATTGTTGCTGAAGCGGAAATCGGTGCGATCTACGAAGGTACTGTAGTACGTATCGTAGACTTCGGTGCATTCATTAACTTCCTGCCGGGCAAAGACGGCTTGGTGCACATCTCTCAAATCGCCGACGAGCGCGTAAACAGCGTGAGCGATTATTTGAAAGAAGGCCAAGTCGTAAGAGTTAAATGCCTCGACGTAGACCAACGCGGCCGCATCAAACTCTCTATCAAAGAAGCGTTGGCTGAAGAGTCAGGTGTAGCACCAGCGGAAACTACTGAAGAGTAATTTTTCTCTGCATTGAGCTAAACAAAAACGCCCGCATCGAGAGATGCGGGCGTTTTTATTTCAGAAAATAATTTCATTTTCCGTAAAGTTTTATAAAAAAAATCACTCAAACAACCGCGCATAATCCTTAGTCACCGCGTCATAACATTCGCAGGCGACTGCTTCCAATCCCACGCGATCCAAAATACTGATTTTTCCGCGCGCGTATTGAATTAATTTTCGCTCTTGTAATGCACCAGCGGCGACAGTAATTCCACTGCGGCGGACGCCGAGCATGTTAGCGAGAAACTCTTGGGTCAGATGAAAATAATCGGCGTGGGCGCGGTCGTGGGTCATGAGTAGCCAGCGGGCCAAGCGCGGTTCAATTGCGTGAAAGTGTGCGCAGGCGGCGGTTTGGGCGAGTTGGGCCATCAATACATATAAGTAGCGATTAAATGTGCTGGTGAGCGCGGCGTTATTTTGTAAATCTTGCTGTAATTGTTCAGCTGTCATACGCAGCGCTGTGCCGGAGCCTTGCACCATCGCGCGCATGGGTGCGCTATTTATTCCAAGTGCGACTGTTGCGCCGAGCATGCCTTCGTTACCGATCAAACCCATTTCCAGCGGTTGATGATCGCGTAGCGTAGTAACCAGAGTAATAAAACTGGTAAGCGGAAAATAAACGTAACGAAAAGGTTGGTCGGGTTCGCACAGAACCGTGCCGGAGCTTAGCTCTACGTGTTCACAGCTGTGCAAAATTTGTTGGCGCGCCTTGGGCGATAAACTTTCGATAAGGCGATTGACCACGGGAGCGGTAGTGAGGGCTGGCATCGAGCGTCCTATAACAAAATAGGCTCGTGGTCATTACCTTAAGCGACCACAAGTCTTGGAGTCAGAGTCTACTGGATGGTTTTTTCCCTGTCTGTCCGCTACAGGGCATAGGGGGATATTTGTTGCAGGAACATCTAGTGCAGCTCAGCAAAAATCCAATTCATGTTGCGGACAATTTAGTTTTCGGATGCATCAAGCAGCTGACAAACTGGCTCACATAGGCAGGAACTTCACCGATGATTTTCTGTAAATAGGAAACCATTAATAACACCTATGCTGTGCGTAATTTCGTTTAAAAAACGCAGCGCTCGTTCCCAATCTTGAACGCTACGTTTTTTGGCTTGAATTAGTGTCAGAAAAATATCGACTAATTAAACAATTCGGTATTCACAAAATCCTTCTTCACCAGCGTCCAAAAATCATCTGCCAAGCCACTTAAGACATATTTATACGGCAGCCAGCCGTATCCGTCTTCGCCCCATTGTGTACCCCAGGAATTACGGATTAATAGTGCGCCCGTTTCACTGCCGATCTTTTTGTCATCGTCATAGCCGATGGCAATGACCGCGTGGCCCCCATCCAAGCTATCGCCGCGTCCCGGGAAGGGAATCTGGCCAGTACCTTCCCCAATGGGCGGAATAGAGCTGTAAACGGAAAATCCGAACATCGCAGGCAATTCGGCGGCGAGGCTTTTCTTTACTTCAGCGAGAATGGCGGCGGGGGTGCGCCCCGCAGGGTCGAGGCGATAGTATTGAATGGCTTTATAACTTTGGGCAAAGGCAAAACAAAAATTATCAGGATCCGCGTTGAACTTGTCGGTTTTGTAGGGCCAATATTTTTCTGGTGGCACCCCGAATAACACCATGGCCTTCATGGTTGAGCGCAGGTAGGCCCCGTCGTCACCTTTAAAGCCCAGCAGTTGGCGTGTGACCTTGTAAAGGAACAAGCGCGAGGCATCTAAATGTTTTCCAGTAGTACGTCGCTCGTAATACTCGATTAGTCCAACCCCCGCATGTGCGGTGCAGGAGCCAATACTGCCTTGATCTTCGATGGGCGAGCACCATTTGCGCAAATCAATTTTTTTAGGCAACTTCTTTTTTACTACAGCGGTAAGCCGGTCTGATTTCACCAAAATTTCATTGACTGAAACCGACTCCTCGGTGCGATCGCGTATATCCGGCAAGTCGCGATGCCAACCCAAACTCATACCATGTGTGCTTTCCATGTTTAGCTCCTTTACTGATTCAGTTGATTCAAACGAAATTAATTTACGGGTAAACCTTGTTGCTAGTGCAGTGGTTCATCGGAGTCAGGATCTGTATTAGTCGTGCCTGAATAAAGCACTGAGCCGTCGGGTAACTGTCGGCAGTGAAGTTGCTTGCGCTCTAACAAATATTCCAGCGCAGCAAGCACTCGTTGTTTATCTTCTTCGATGCGTTGGCGAGTGATCCACCAATGCGAAATTCCTTCCAAGGTATCTGCTGCGAATTGATGCTGTTGCAGATAGCGGATTATTTCGTCGGCAACTTTTTCGAGTTGCTCATCTTGAGTTGGTTTTTGGGTCATCGGTTATTTCCCTCATTGATGAAACCCTGGGTGGATTTAGCCAACGCAAATCCTATGCCAAGCAAAAAAACCTTCACCTTCGGTGGGCATGATAAAAATAAATTGTCATCAAAATTTGCCGGATTATCTTGGCTTTTGTCGCTATATGGAGGAAGGTGAAAAAGTCACACACACCATGCAAAAAATACCTGCGACCCACCACTATCCTGTGATAGTTTTCCAGTAAATTAGCTTCAATAAACCGGCAGGACGCCAAAGTTAGGGCCATTATTCGTAATGGTTCTTACTTAATTGCATTAAAAAATATGTGTTTAAAAGGATAATTTATTATGAATAGGGCTGACCTATCGATCTCTCCGGAATTGCATGCGGAATTTTACAAATTAAACCTGTGTGGTAACTGCGACAAATTCGTTCAGGTACTGGAATTAATTAAACAGCTTTCAAAGCACCAGGCCACAGTACTGATTCAGGGTGAAACCGGCACTGGCAAAGAAAATGCGGCGCGCGCAATTCACTACTTGGGTGCGCGCGCCACCTGTCCTTTTGTGCCGATCAACTGTGCAACCATTGCCGACGATTTATTGGAAAGCGAACTATTTGGTCATGAAAAGGGCGCCTTTACTGATGCACACCAAACCAAAGAGGGTTTAGTGGTAGTCGCTAATGGCGGCAGTTTATTTCTGGATGAAATTGATAGTTTAAGCCCCAAGGCACAGGCATCTCTGTTACGATTTTTGCAAACCCAGGAATATCGGCCCGTGGGCTCAAAAAAAATATTGCGTGCGAACGTGCGAGTAATTGCGGCCACTAATGCGAATTTAAAACAATTGGTGCAGCATAAAAAATTCCGCGAAGATTTATTTTTTCGCTTGAACGTATTAAATCTGACGATGCCGCCATTGCGCGAGCGCAAAGCCGATATGGCGATTATTGCCGAGAGTCTGTTGCAGCGCTTTTCCCGCGATTATGAACTCCCCGCGCGACTCCTGTCACAGCAGAGCTTGCAGTATTTGCAGCAGCAAGATTGGCCGGGCAACGTGCGTGAGTTTGAAAACACACTGCTGCGATCTTTTCTGTTATCGACGGGTAACTATATCGATATTAATGAGGGTGTAGTTCCATCCTTTTATACATCAGTAGTGGATGGAGAATCCGATACAGGCGCGGGCAACCGATGCGCCACCATGAGTTTTCAGGACGCAAAAGCGCAAGCGATAGTGGATTTTGAGCAACACTACCTGCGCGAGGTCATGCAAATAACCCACGGCAATGTCACGCTTGCGGCAAAAATTGCGGGCAAGGAGCGGCGCGCACTGGGAAAATTGTTACAGAAATATGCGATTGATAAATCCCGGTATCGCTAGGGCATAATCTGCCTGATTCNNTTTTAACCCTCCGGGTATTTTTTTACCCGGATTTCCCAAGCCGTTCATTTGCCAACCTTGTGCTTAAAAATAAGCGGTGTGTTCGTCGTTATAAGTTTTCATTACAAGTCTTCATCCCGCGTTCCCACTACATCTCATCGTCAATATTTACCGAAAATATTTCAGTGATAAGGCGTCACGCCTAAAAACTAATTGCTCATATTGCGAAGCCAAAATTCGCTGGCATAAGGCTTGCTACCTCTTGTAGACGATAAATAGCGTTGGATGTAAATAAATAATTTCGCAATAAGGAGATAAGTGTTTGGCTTCCTACAAAGCGGTACAAGGCGTTCTTTATGCACTGCGCGATTTTTTAAAATTGCGTATGCAGGACGATTTGGACAAAGTGCTCGAATCACCCGGCGTGAGCATTTTGGGTACCGTTGATTTACGCCAGCCGCCTACTGAATCCAATGGCGAAAACGCGCCGAAGTTAAACAGCATTGGAATCTATTTGCATCGGGTATCGGTTGATCCGTTTGGCCGCAACCGCTATTTACAATCGCGTCTACCTAATACCGCTCCACAGCCAGAGCTCGCCATTAATTTGCATTTATTTTTACTCGCCTGGACCACTCATGGTGAAAGCGAGGCTGTACTGACTACCTGGGCGATGCAGCAATTGGGCTCAGCGTTGGAATTGGGCTACTCCCACTTACACAGTTACGATGCGAGCTGGAGTGTGGAGGACGTGATTCAAATCCAGCCGGAAGAAATGAGCACTGAAGATCTATTGCGCATTTGGGACTCGCTGCCCGGCAATTATATTTTATCGGTCCCGTACATTGTTAAAACCCTGCGTTTGTTGCCCGTGCCTGAAGTAGAAGACGGCAAGCCAGTTACCAGCGTTGTCACACCTTATTACAGCCGTGGAGAACTTCCGCATGGACGTTAATGCGCAACTGCTGGAGACTCGCTGGTATCAGGCTGAAAACTGCCTCTGGTTATTTGATGCAACCGGCGCTGCCGCGCTGCATAAGCCGGGCATTCAAAAACAATTAACGGTCAACATTCTACGCACCATACCTAAGTTACATTTTTCCTTGATCAATAAAGGTCATCGTATTGCGATCATGTTGCCGCAACACGCTGGGCGCAACAAAGAAAAGAGTAAAGATACCCTGCGCGCGAGCAATCCTGGTTTGAGTATTACTATTGAACAATTGCCGGTCACGCCTGCTGAATTACAGCAAGGTGCAGCATTATTAACACGTATCGAAGGCACTCTGGTTGATCCCACTCGCCAATTTAATTCGCGCTGGTTCGGCCGCGATTTGTTCGCGCTGGATGCAGCACACCTTGAACAAAATGCAATCGGTTTATTTCGCCACACCCAGGCAACGGCTCTGAGCGTTGGCGGGAGTTTGCGCGGCAATCTGCAATTGGAATCGGGTGAGGCAGTGCCCTGGGCGATAGTAAGTTTGAGCTTGCAGTTACAACTACCCGAGCCGGAAGACGGTGAAGAGGCTCCACCACCTGCACCGATAGTTCTGGTGCAGGCGCAGGCCAATCAGTTTGGCGATTTCGTATTGCCTTTAAATGAATTGCCTGCCGCAGAATTTGATATGCCGGTACCGATTTACCGTGCGCAGTTGCGCGTGCAGCGCTGCGCAATCAAATCCGATCTGCCCGACCCGGATGATCTGCAAGACCTTAACGTATTAGAACTGCTACCCGAAGACGATGCAGCGATTTTTGCAGCCAGTATTAGCGTTGACGTGCGGCCCGGCGAACATCGGCAATTATACAGTCACCAGCAGTCCGCGCTTTTGGTAAAACCCAGTGGATAACAATTATCGTGCGGACAATTTTTTTCGATTGCATATTCGTGTTTATTTTTTGAATTTTTCAGCCCATTGAGGGAGACAACAAATGTCTGAATATCTAGCGCCAGGTGTGTTTGTTGAAGAGGTGAGTTTCAGGTCCAAGTCGATTGAAGGGGTGGGCACCAGTGTATGCGGTATGGTGGGGCCTACACGGTTTGGACCGGTGCGTGGCACACCTGAAGTTGTCACCAGTTACGGTGAATTTGAAAAAGTATTTGGTGATCCTGCACCATTGAAATTTAAAACTGAGACAAGCGACATTACAGTCCCCAATTATTCTGCGCTGGCAGCGCGTGCTTTTTTTGAGAATAGCGGCAAGCAATTATATTTCACCCGCATTCTTGCTGGTGGTAATGATACCAATGCTTACGGCACTGGCGGCTCGGCAGCGGTGGCTAAAGCTGTTGCTGCTGGTGCCAATATCAGCTTTGAAGCTCGCTACCCTGGTAGTGGCGGCAATCTGGATGTGCAAATTATTTGGCAAGATCAGGAAAACTTATTTCGCAGCCGCAGCTTTGTCAATTTCGATTTGATTCCGAATGATGCTGAAGGTGTTATTACAACTAAAGCTATCGCAGAGGCCGATTTTATTGGCGATCCCACCTTTGCGTCCGATAAGTTCCCGCTTAAGCAACTCACCGCGCTGGTGAAAAAGACGGCCGCCGGATTTGAGTTTTTATCGGATAGCAAAAAAGAAGTTGTCGATACCGATGATGTCGCAGCAACGCTTACCGATACTTTATCGACGGGTATTAAAAAGGCATCACTGGCGACCCTCGCTTTTGAATTTAAACAAGTGTGGATCAATACTCCCGCAGGTGGTGCCGCTGCTACGGGTAGTGATTTCGAATTGGTGTTGAATTCTGCACTGGATGTGACGCGCTTTATTACGCCGGAGCCGATTAATAACAAGCTGTTGCGTGGCACCTTGAATGAAGGTTCGCTCTCGCTCAAGGTGTTAGCCAAGGGCGCTGTGCCCGAGACGCCCGAGTTAAAAGATATTCCGCTCGCGGTCTTTGCCGCGTTCCCCAGTTCTGTGAAGTCGTTGAAGTTGCAGCGTGATTTTTCGCTGATTGCTATTCGCCGTAAAAAAACCTTGAAGGAACCGGATGGAAAAATCGGCATGGGCGAAACCATTTATGCATCGCCGCTGTTGTCGTTGGATGAAGACGAAACCAATTTTATCGGCAGAGTGTTACAGCGCGATCCGCAAAAGAAAGTGGATCAACTCACGCTGCCATTGGTAAGTCATGCAACCCCCGGCACTAGCGCGGCGGATTTATTTAAGGATTTATATAAACTCTTTAACACGGGCGCGCTTAACCCCACGGATTTATTGGAAGAGCCGCGCCATATAATTGCACTGACGGGCGGCAGCGATGGCGATTTTCCGCTCGCACTTGATTACGCCGGTGAAAGCGACGAGCAGGGGCCGACCGGATTTGCGGCGCTGGAAAATGTTGAGGATGTTTCCATAGTCGCAACACCTGCTGCTGTTATAGATCCATCCCAGCACCAAGCGATCGCAGTGGAGATGGAAAAACACTGCGTCAAAATGCGTTACCGTTTTGGTTTGATTGATAGCCCGCAAGACGCGTCGCTCGGTGAGATACAAGCCTTCCGCAATAATTTCGATAATTCCCGTTTAGCGCTTTACGCCCCCTGGGTTATAGCCTCAGACCCGACTGGTGCGCAGGACAATATCGCGGTGCCGCCGTCCGGTTTTATTGCTGGCATTTATGCGCGCACAGATGTGGATCGCGGTGTGCACAAAGCACCTGCTAATACACCGGTGTTGGGCGCGCTGCGCTTTTCGCAAGACATCAATAAATTTCAACAAGAATTGCTCAACCCTAAAGGCATTAATGCATTGCGGTCTTTCAGCGGGCGCGGTCATCAAGTGTGGGGCGGGCGCACACTCTCCAGCGATCCGGAATGGAAATACGTTAACGTTCGCCGCTATTTCCTGTACCTCGAACGCTCCATCGAAAAAGGTTCGCAGTGGGCGGTGTTTGAGCCCAATGGCGAACGCCTCTGGGCCAATCTGGTTACTACCGTGGAAAGTTTTTTATTTAACGAATGGAAAAATGGTCGCCTGCTGGGTGCGCAACCGGCAGCGGCTTATTTCGTGCGCTGTGATCGCACCACCATGAGCCAGAACGATTTGGACAATGGCCGCCTGGTCTGCGAAGTGGGCGTAGCAGCATTAACCCCGGCTGAGTTTGTCGTATTCAGAATCGGCCAAAAAACAGCAGATGCCTGATTAACGGAGAAATTTTATGTCAAAAAAACGTCCTACTCCCTATTCCGCATTTAATTTTTTAGTGGGCATAGATGGCATCGACGAAATGGATTATGTCGGCGGATTCTCCGAAGTATCCGGTTTGAATGCTGAAGTCACTATGGCCGAATATCGCGCGGGAAATGCCAAGGTAAATTATGTATCCAAAGTGCCCGGCGTCAATAAAAGCGGCGATGTCACTTTAAAACGCGGCGTAATCGGCAGCGATAATATTTTTAAATGGTTGAACCTTGCACGCAGCGGCGACCTGAATGCCAAAAAAGATTCAGTCACCATTAAATTGCTTAACGAACAGCGCGATGACACACCGGTAGTAACCTGGACATTAAAAGGCGTCACGCCGATCAAATGGACTGGGCCTACACTCACCGCCAAAGGTGGCGGTGATGTGGCGATGGAAGAGCTGGTGTTATCGGTGGAATATATTGAGCAATCGGGCGAGTAATAATGAATTTTCATTTTGGTCGAGTCAGTCTTTTGCCCGAAACGCGTTTGCATCGCACGCCGCTGTTTGATGTAGCGATGATAGGGCATTTAGAGCGCGATGCATCGCTGGATTACTTATTCAGTAATTCGGCGATGCTCGATGATATGCGCATGGCAGGCTACAGTGATCTGTTGGATTTACTGCGCGCCGAATATGAAAACACAGAACAGCCATTGCGCGCACATCCACTGCAGGGGTTGCCGATTCCGCTGCGCAGTTTGGAAGAGTTTCAACAATTATTTTCGCTGCCAAGCTCAGTGTCTGAGGGTGAAAAATTTGTCAGTCGTCTAGGTGGTAATTATCCGTGGCTCCCTATTGCGATTGACGATTTTTTTCAAGCGGAGGTTATGAAACTGCCACGGCGACTGTGGATTGTTGTGGTGGCGCAAGCACAGGGTTCAGCCGCTTTTCTTACACCGGATTCAGCCGTGCCACCGGCGAGTAATGCGCAGCCTGATTTGGTTTTGAGATCGCGCGCGCGCGCAGAGCAAATTGCAGAATTGTTGCAGCGTCAGCCCGCACTTTTGCGCGCATTGGATTTACCCAATCTAGGCCTGCTGTGTTTGCCCGATTTTGAACGTGTGCATATTCCTCCGTCTCTAACACATATTCCGCGTTTACGTGTTGCTAATCCGGTACCCGCATTTTTACCTTGCGGAACTAATAGTAATGATGGCATCGCAGAAGTCAGTCCTCCCCAAACTGCGCAGCCAGATGAATCGATTTATTTCGTCACACATTTACAGCGGCTTTTGCGTGTGATCGCAGCATTCCGACGCGATATTAATTTGTTACTCGCATTTCCGTTTGATGTTAATCGCAATGCGGAATTACCGCAGTATTCACAACTGGCGATAACGCAATTGGATCAGTGGAAGCAGGGTGCCGACGCGCACTTGCTGCGCCACGTGCAATTAGTATTTCCCTATTTACAAGATGCGCGCGGCAATTTGAGTTCCCCCTGCGCACTGCTAGCCGGTAAAACACTTGTGTCTGCATCTACGCGCGGCGAGTTATNNAACGCGCGGCGAGTGGCGCTCCATCGCCGGTATTGCACTGCCCACGCCCAAAAAAACTTTCCCGACTGTCTCGCTCAAACTCACAGCGCAATTGCGTGATCATCCCGGCCCCGGTCTGGCTGTGTTGCGCGAAGAAAATGCCGTGTTGCAATTGGATGATGAGCGTTTGCCAGTGCCCTATGTGGCAAGTCAACCCTCAACTAATTCTGGTGAGCTGGCCCGCTTTATGGGCGGTTTGCAACGCGCGCTGGAAAATTTGGGTTTGAATTTATTATTTGAAAATCAACATGTAGTTGATCAGAGCGAAATTGTACTGCGCGATTTTTTTACGCGCTTGCATGCCCAGGGAGCATTGCGCGGTCGGCGCCCGGAGGATGCTTTTAGTATTCGTCGCCAGGGCAATGATTCAGGTTTGGTGGTGATCGAAATAGAGTTGGCACCCGCTATTGCGATAGATCGCATACAAGTCGATCTGCGCAGCCACAACAATGACTTGCAAGCAGGTTATGGGCAAGCCGGTAATGTCCAGGTAGAGGTGCGCAATGGCTGATGCCCTCGCACTGCGCGAATTTATTCCCTTTCGTTTTGTGGTGACTTTATTTCCG
>DQHS01000230.1:0-197 GCA_003524365.1 Cellvibrio sp.
GACGATATAGAGCTGCGCCGTCTGCGCATTACCAACCGCTCAGCGCGCACGCGCACCCTGGAAATCACCAGTTACGCCGAAGTGGTACTGGCTTTACCCGCCGCCGATGCCACCCAAACCGCGTTTGGTAATTTGTTTGTACAGACCGAAATTTTGCCTGAGCGGCGCGCGCTACTGTGCACCCGTCGCCCGCGTTC
>DQHS01000230.1:215-5666 GCA_003524365.1 Cellvibrio sp.
ACTGCTGACAACCGCGAGGCGTGCATGGCTTTAGTCAGCCGTTATCAGGATCGCCATTTGGCTGATCGCGTTTTCGATCTTGCTGCCACTCACAGCGGCGTGACGCTGCGCCAGATCAATGCGAGTGAGTCCGATGCGCAAGTTTATCGTCGGTTGGCAAGCAGCGTACTTTATGCGCACGCCGCCCTGCGCGCCGAGGCGAGTGTGCTTATCCAGAACCGGCGCGGCCAGTCCGGTTTGTGGGGTTACGCCATCTCGGGTGACTTGCCGATTGTGCTGCTTAAAATCGCCAGCGGTGACCACATCGAGCTGGCGCGCCAGCTGATCCAATGTCACGCCTATTGGCGCTTAAAAGGCCTGTCGGTCGATCTGGTGATCTGGAACGAAGACCACATCGGTTATCGCCAGCGCCTGCAAGACCAGATTATGGGGCTGATTGCGACCGGCAGCGAAAGCCATGCGATTGATCGCCCCGGCGGTATTTTTGTGCGCTCGGGTGAGCAGATTTCCCATGAAGACCGCATCCTGCTTCAATCCGTGGCGCGGGCAATTATCGACGGCGCCAAAGGCAGTTTGGCGGAGCAAGTCAATTGGAAAGGCCTGGCCGAGAAAAAAGTCGCGCGTTTGGTGCCCGCTCGCAAACAGGCAATTGAGGTCAATCAGCCCCAGCATATCGCCCCGCGTGCTGATTTGATTCTCACTAATCCGCTCGGCGGTTTTACCGCTGACGGCCGCGAATACATCATTACCACCACCCAAGCGCAGGTGACGCCGCTGCCCTGGGTCAATGTCATCGCCAATCCCAACTTTGGTACCGTGATTTCAGAGAGCGGGCTCGCCTATACCTGGAGCGAAAACGCGCACGAATTCCGCTTGACGCCTTGGTGCGATGATCCGGTCGGCAGTTCCGGTGGTGAGGCAATTTACCTGCGCGACGAAGACACCGGCCATTTTTGGTCGCCGACACCCTTACCCAAACGCGGCCATGCGCCTTATGTGACGCGCCACGGCTTTGGTTACAGCGTGTTTGAGCACACGGAAGATGGCATCTGCGCCCAGCTGTGGGTTTATGTAGATTTGGACGAGTCGGTCAAATTCTCGGTGCTCAAAGTCACCAACCTGTCCAAGCGCCTGCGGCGTTTGTCGGCCACGGGTTATGTGGAGTGGGTGCTGGGTGATTTGCGCACAAAATCTGCCTTGCATCTGGTGACTGAAATTGATTCCGCCAGCGGCGCACTGTTTGCGCGCAACGCCTACAACAGCGAATTTGGTGGGCGCGTCTGCTTCTTTGATGTGGACGACAACGCTCGTAGCTTAACCGGTGATCGTACCGAATTCCTTGGCCGCAACGGTTCGCTTGGTAATCCGGATGCATTGACCCGCACGCGTCTCTCCGGCCGATTGGGCGCAGGCCTCGATCCTTGCGGTGCCATTCAAGTCCCGTTTGAGTTGGATGAAGGCGAGTCGCGCGAGATTATTTTCCGCCTCGGCGCGGGGCAGGATCTGGAACAGGCACGCGCGTTGGCGCAGCGGATGCGCAGTATGGGTTCAGCCCGCACCGCGCTCGCCAAAGTGCATGAATACTGGACACGCACCCTCGGCGCCGTGCAAGTCAAAACACCTGATCCCGCCTTTAACGTACTCGCCAACGGTTGGCTGCTCTATCAAACGCTCGCCTGCCGGCTCTGGGCGCGCAGCGGTTATTACCAATCCGGCGGCGCCTACGGGTATCGCGATCAACTGCAAGACACTATGGCGCTCGCCCACAGCCAACCGGGCATGATGCGCGCGCAATTATTGCGCGCCGCCCAGCGCCAATATCACGAAGGCGATGTGCAACATTGGTGGCATCCACCGCAAGGGCGCGGCGTGCGCACCCGCTGTTCAGACGATTATCTCTGGCTGCCGCTGGTCACTTGCCATTACTTGCAAAACACGGGCGATACCGGCGTGCACGACGAACAATTGCATTACCTGACCGGGCGCCTGCTCAATGACGATGAGGAGTCCTATTACGATTTACCGGGGCAGAGCACCGACACCGGTAGCCTATATCAACATTGCCAGCGCGCCATCGAACACGGTCTGCGTTTTGGCGAGCGCGGCATGCCGCTGATGGGCTCGGGCGACTGGAATGACGGTATGAATTTGGTCGGTATTCACGGTAAAGGCGAGAGCGTCTGGCTCGGCTTTATGCTCTACAAAGTGCTGCTCGCCTTTGCCAAAATCGCAAACCAGCGCAACGATTTAGTTTTTGCCGATCGCTGCATGCACGAGGCAAAACTGTTGCAACACAATATCGACCAATACGCTTGGGACGGTGCTTGGTTTCGTCGCGCCTGGTTCGACGACGGCGTGGCCTTGGGTTCAGCAGTTAACGACGAATGCCGGATCGATTCCATTGCCCAAAGCTGGTCAGTGCTCTCAGGCGCGGGCGATCCTATGCGCGCCCGCCAAGCTATGGCCTCGCTCGATAAGCATTTGGTGCGCCGCGACCAGGGCATCATCCAGCTACTCGATCCGCCGTTCGATAAGTCCGCCATGAACCCCGGCTATATCAAAGGTTATGTACCGGGCGTGCGCGAAAACGGCGGTCAATACACTCATGCCGCCATTTGGGCGACCATGGCCTTCGCCGAATTAGGCGATAGCCAGCGCGCCTGGGAACTCTTCAACATTATCAACCCGGTCAACCACGGCAACAGCGCTGCNNCATCGCCCCCCACACCGGGCGCGGTGGCTGGAGTTGGTACACCGGCTCGGCGGGTTGGCTGTATCGCTTGATGGTCGAATCCTTACTCGGTATCACCCGCGCGGGCAACGAGCTGCATATCAACCCCTGCCTGCCCAAAGATTGGCCGGGTTACAGCGTGGATTATCGTTTTGGTAATACGGTCTATCACATCGAGGTGATTCAGAACCTTGGGGGTGGTAGCAAGATTCTGCTAGATGGTATCGAGCTGCAGGGCTCGGGAATTCCATTGATGGATGACGGGGTAGAGAGGAGGGCAGAGATACGGGTTTCGGTGTAGATGAAAAAAATCAGAGGTGCTGTCGCATATGGTCGTGTTTGTGGTTAATTGTGGCGTTAGTGGTATTTAAATAGTTTTAATACCACTAAAACTGCAAAGTGGTATTTGAACCACTTTGTGGTAGGCTATGGTTAAGTTCACCTACGAGGCTATTTTATGAGCGCAAAAACGATCGAAATAGGTAAGGGGCATCCGACCAATCTTGATGCCAACTACTCGCTTGACTGGCTTGCTGATGCAGATACCTTGCAAACCAGTACTGGTAGCGAGTTCGGGCGCAATATCGAGTCTTACATCGAAACGATTAAAGTATCCCATGCGCCAATACGGCTTAACGTCCGTAAGCGGCCAGCTGCCGTGGTAATCGGTATCGATGAATACGAGGAAATGCTGAGTATGAAAGCGCAATTTGCCGACTTGGTTGTGCGAGTAAGAGAAGCGGAAATTGCGCAGGCGGGTAATGAGTTTGATGAGCTTTTCGCGCGTATTTCATCGGCGCAATCGCGTAAGGTTACGGATGCACTATTTCACACAACGGGAGCGGATTTCGTTCCTACTTTTCAACCGGGAAGGACCGAGGCCAAGTGATAACGGTAATAGCAGGCGTAAATGGAGCAGGGAAAAGTTCGGTGGTCGGATCCTGGATACGTGCGGGTGGTGGTGCATATTTCAATCCCGATGAAATAACGCGTGCATTAATGGAAGAGAATCAAAATCTAACGCTTGATGAAGCAAATGGTCAGGCATGGAAAATGGGGTTTGATACGCTCTTAAGCGCGATTGAAAACGATAGGGATTACACTTTTGAAACTACCTTGGGTGGTAATTCGATTTGTAAATTGCTTCATGCGGCCCTTGATAAACCCATTGGTGTCAGGATTCTATTTTGCGGATTGGCCGCGCCTGAACTTCACATCAAGCGAGTTGCTGCGAGGGTCGGCAAAGGTGGTCATGACATACCGGAAGAAAAAATTCGTCAGCGTTGGTCTAGTTCAATTCATAATCTGATGACCTTGATTCCCCGCTGCTCTGCAGTGATGGTTTATGACAATTCTGCCGAGATAATCGACGGAGTACTTCCCGCACCAATACTTCTTTTTTCGTTGTCTGGCGATGAATTCAGATCGCCTCCCATTGCCGATATGCCTGAATGGGCAAAGCCATTAGCGGCGGCGGCGATAAAACGAAACTTGGGTTATCCGCACCAATAATCTGATCCGACTTTCTTAATCATTAAATTTCTCTCCTTATCGCCTAACTCATCTCTGTACGTCACCGCACTGAAGTGGATTATCCATCGCGTTAACCTCGGTGTGTATTTCTCTTATTGGGTGATGTTTTGTCATGATGATCTCCGCGACCCATTTATTGCTAATCGAAAGTAATCCCGCTGATGCCAAGCTGATCAAGGATGCGTTGCGCAACGATAGCACTACTTTCATCGTGAAGTGGGTGACCTCGCTCGCGGAAGCGCTGAAGCACCTTGCTAAAAATCCGATTGAGGTCGTATTGCTGGATTTAACATTGCCCGATGGAAAAGGGTTGGACGCATTTGACAAAGTGATGGCTGCAGCACCCGATGCATTAATTTTAGTGTTAAGCGCAGCAACAGATGAAAAACTCATGCGCGCGGCTTTGAAGCGCGGTGCGCACGATTATTTTGCCAAAGGCCATATCGATGCACATTGGTTGCCACGTGCGCTGAATTATATTTTAGAGCGCAAAGTGTCGACCGCTGCATTACGCGATAGCGATGAACGTTTCCGCGCGATGAGTGATGCTGCGCCGCTGGGAATTTTTGTATCTGATCCGCAGGGTAATTGTATTTATACCAATGCGGCCTATCACACTATTTCAGGGCTTACGTTAGAGAAAACGCTCGGCACTAATTGGACCAGCGCCATTCATCCTGAAGATCGCATGAAAGCCATTTCCGATTGGGGCGACGCAGTGCGTAATCACGCTTNNTATGCAGTGCGTAATCAGGCTCCGTTTGTTGCAGAAGTGCGTTTCTTGCGTAAGGATAAATCGGTGCTCTGGACACGTTTGAATGCAGCGATGATTCACGCCGACGGCAGCAAAGAAAAATCATTGGGTTATGTGCAGATTGTTGAAGATATCAGCGATCGAAAAGCCATGGAGAAAATTTTACAGGTATCGGAAGAAACGGTTTTTGAACAGCAAGAGCGCGCACAGGTTACATTGAATTCCATTGGCGACGGCGTCCTTACTACGAATCTTGCTGGGAAAGTCAGCTACCTGAATCGTGTCGCAGAAACTATGACAGGATGGCCATTGAAAGATGCACTGGGCTTGCCATTGGAAAAAGTGTTTACGCTCATTGATGCGGAAACGCGCAAGCCTTTTGTCAACCCGGAAAATATGGCAGTTGAAACAAACACCACGGTGAAACTTCCTA
>DQHS01000230.1:5718-13408 GCA_003524365.1 Cellvibrio sp.
ATGTCAGTGAAACGCGCGCAATGGCACAAAAAATGTTGCATATGGCACAGCATGATTTTCTTACCGGCCTCGCTAATCGCGCGCTCATAACCGAGCGGCTCACTCGCGCGCTCGGGCTTGCACAGCGTAAGAAAAAACAGGTCGCNNAAACGCATGACGGAAGTTGTACGCATGACAGATACAGTCTGCCGCCAGGGCGGAGATGAGTTTGTGATTCTGCTTACTGAAATAGAGCAGTCTCAGGATGCGGCGCAAGTGGCAGAAAAATTGATTTCAGCATTTTCGTTGCCTCATATCATTCATGATTGCGAGTTAGATGTGTCCTTGAGTATTGGCGTGAGTGTCTACCCCGATGATGGTAAAGATGTAGAGAGTTTATTCCAGCATGCCGATGCTGCTATGTATTGCGCAAAAACTGGCGGGCGGAATAATTACCAGTTTTTCCGCGCGGATATGAATCCGCATAATGTAGTGCCGGTTGCGCGAATTGTTTAAATGTAGTTAGGGAAGCTCTGAAATATTCACTNNTCCATAAAAATCAACAGCTTGGATTAGCTGCGCTGGTCTACGGCTCCTGCTTTCGCAGGAATGACGAATAACTCAGAGCTTCCTTAGATTTTTTCAAAGTCCGCTCCAGCATCGCTTTGCTATCTAATTGTGAAAGTCACGAAAATACATGGTCATAATCACGAATCATCATTTTGTAGCATTCACATGCAACAGATTCCAAACCTTTGCGATCGAGAATCATAATTTCGCCGCGGCTGTAATGGATTATTCCTTTAGTTTGTAAAACACCTGCTGCGACAGTCACACTACTGCGACGTACCCCGAGCATGTCGGCTAGAAATTCCTGGGTTAAATGTAATTGATCGGCGTGAGTGCGGTCGTGGGTCATCAATAGCCAACGCGCGAGCCGTGGTTCAGTTTCATGAAAGTGAATGCAGGCTGCTGTTTTTGCTAATTGTTCCAGTACTACATAAACATAACGGTTTAACTGCTTTACAAGTGCGGGTGCTGCATGTAATTCGCGGCGCAATTGTATGGCGCTCATGCGCAATGCTTTACCTGAGCCTTGCACTAACGCACGCATAGGGGCGGTGGGAATATCCAGTGATAATGTTGAGCCCAGCATCCCCTCATTACCTATTAAACCCACTTCAAGCGGTTGATGGCCTTCAACAACCGTGACTGAAGAAATAAACGCTGTTAGTGGGAAATAAACATATTTAAAGGGATGTTCTGGCTCGCACAAAGTGGTGCCAAATTTAAGGTTGACCAGCTCGCAAGCATCGACAAGATGATCGCGTAATTTTACTGGTAGACCTTCCAATAAACGGTTGGTCGCAGGTTCCAATGGCTCTGGTTTTTGCAAATCTGATCGGACGTGCATTTAATTAATCCATAGCACTGCGGCGCCGACAAGGGCGCGAGACAGGTGCCGTGCAATCTCGCTTCCCTAGCTTGCCTAATTGGTTTTCATGGCTCTGTTCGGTACGACACTTTAGCAGTTCTAATTAACTCTCTGAATAAATAAGCGAATTATTCCTCGATATGGATTTGTATATCTTTGCGTGCGTTTGCGCACCGACTCACGGCGCTACTCACGGCAAGCTATCGTTAACCTTTCGGAGAAATATGATGAAAATTAATCCAAGCGAACATGAAAATGATGTTGAAAATTTACGCGTGCAAGCACTGGTGAATTTGGAACAGGGCGCCGTGACCCCTGGCTATTCCGCTAATCTCGATGAAGTTCTGTATTATTTAAATGAAGCGTTGGCGACAGAATTGGTGTGTGTGCTGCGCTACCGTTCACACCACTTTATGGCGCGTGGAATTCATGCCAAAGGTATTGCACAAGAATTTTTAGTGCATGCGAGCGAAGAATTAATACATGCCGATATGATCGCCGCGCGCATCGTACAATTGGGCGGGGAGCCGAATTTTTCGCCGGACGGACTTAATGCGCGCAGCCATGTTGAATTTACGGCTTCCAAAACCCTGGCGGAAATGATCAGGGAGAATTTAATCGCCGAGCGCATTGCCATCGATAGCTATCGCGACCTTATTCAATACCTTGCTAACGATGATCCCACTACCAGTCGCATGCTTAAGGAAATTCTTGCGACAGAAGAAGCGCATGCGGATGAGTTGGCGGATTGGCTGGATGATTTTCCGGCCACAAATGTTAGTGAGATTTTTTCCAAGTAAAAAAATGGGAGGAGATACTAATGAGCACAATAAAAGGAGTAAAAGTATTGTTGGCTGTGTTGTGTATACTTTTTTTTGCTTTTGTGATCTACGGATTTGTCACCGATTGCCCGAATACTGCCGGATACTTTTTTTGCAGTGATTCAGAGCGCCGGTTTTTGCAGCAGTAATTTTTTTAATGTACGTCATTCGTTACATCAACAAAAAAAGGATACCACCATGAATTATGAAAATCGCGATACCTATGGTATGTACAAATCTACCAATGGCAGCGGCCCCGGCCCCCGTTTAATGGGAGCAGATACCCTCGTTGGCAATGACGTGTACAACAAGCAGGATGAAGATATAGGGGATATCAAAGAAATCATGTTGGATATGAGCACTGGTGAAGTTTGTTACGCAGTCTTGTCCTTCGGTTCGTTTTTAGGGATGGGTGAAAAGTTGTTTGCAGTGCCGTGGAAGGCGTTAACCCTCGATACAGAAAACAAACGTTTTGTATTGGATGTAGACAAAGATCGCCTGCAAGATGCGCCGGGCTTTAATAAAGAACAGTGGCCTAATATGGCAGATCAATCCTGGTCAAACGATATTCATACCTACTATGGCGTAAAATCCCAAACCCGTTATGAATAATCCCTAATGTCTTGTAAACCACTCATTCATATGCCGGCACTTTGACAAAGTGTCGGGCTAGTTTGTTCGGGGCTTTAGAAGGGATGCAGGCTAATGCCAATGACGTTAGCCTGCTTTTCTCTATCCGGTGTTAGCAACAATATTTAAATCCGTTCTTTAAAAACGGGTTTTTAAAAAGGTTCAGAATATTCTCAAGCGTAACACGGTTTAAAAAAACGGCTTTAAAACTCTTTACGTGCATTCTCTGCTTTCTTGGCTTTTTTTGCCTCTTGTTTTTCTTTGGCGGTTTTGGCTGCCGGCTTCTTTGTTTCCTTTTTACTGTCTTGTGCTTTGCTCATGATATTTCTCACTGGTTGGGAAAAGGAGTCCTGCGGCATTAGGCTACATCCAATTGCGCAGGAAAGATATATCGTCATTCGCATCTGGTATTAAGAAGTGTGCAGGTTGGGTTCGGTATCGCACGGAAAACCAGGCTGTCTCGGTAGTCTAATGGTTGCCTTTTCATACACCTTATTAACCTTAATTGAGATGACATTAAATGATCAACCAAAAGCGATCGCTGGTTTTAAAAATGACTATTACTGCAGTATTAGTGATGGGGATCTATGGTTGTGACAAGTCTGAAGGGATAGTCAGCAGGGAAGATACTGCGGAGGATACATTGACCAGTGTGACTGCTGAAGTGATGGATATGGAACTCGCCCATGCAGTGCAAGTGGCTTTGTCAAAGCAAGAGTCTCTGGTTGATGTCGATATTGCTGTAATCGCAAATGACGGGGAAGTGCGGCTCTCCGGTGTCGTCGATAGTCAGGAACAGCACGATCAAGCTTTGCAGGCTGCAACCGGTGTGGCTGGTGTGGGTGTGGTAGACGACAAAATTGAAGTGAAGAAGCAAAATTAGGCATAACGTTTTTTCGGCGACACATGTGCAAGTTGCACAGTAAGTTTTATGAATCAAAGCTGAATTTTAGAAGGTTGTGTTGTCCTAAGTTTTTCAGTTGTTAGGTGCAGCACACTTTTATTTCTATTTCGCGTCATTTTTTTAACTCCCTGCGTGTGGCAGATGCTCTTTAGTTGCCGTTTTTTAAATAGTTAAGTTTATGTGAAATTTAACTAAAAATTTTATGATGTGAATATGTTCACATTTAGTAGGGCGGTTACTATTACGTTCATATTTTGCTGTTACTATCGCTATAAAATCCCTTCTAATAATGAACCAAATTAATTCTGCATTAAAATTTTATTCGGCAATGAGGTCGAATATATTTGTTATTGCTGTGGGTTAAAGATATTTTTTGTGATTAATGTGGCGCATCTGTTTGCGCATGTAATGTGGGGCATTGTTTGAATTGGGATGGTTTTAAATTAGGATTGATTTTTTGCCTTGTTTAACTTTAATTATTTTTCATGAAAGTTTCTACGAGGATAGTTGAATGGAAAATTTCAAGGGTGATAACCAAATGATGAAGATGATTGCTAGCCCGCTCGCAGACGAAAGATATGTGTCTGTTGAAGGTATGCGTGATGGTGATCAAAAACTATCTTTGCATGATAACAGTGCAGTGCTGTTTGAAGGTCATGCATTGCGCGACAAAATTATACGTTTCGATCACGGTCGTATTCCGCAGAGCGAAATCAATACCAGTGCCGCAGCAGCACAGGGTGTATTCACTGTTTACGAGTCACAGTGTGAATTGACCAAAGCGTTGTTCTTAAAAACGCCAGGTACTGTTACACCGGTCTTCGTCCGTTTTTCCAGTGTGGTCGGTGGCCGTGGTTCAGCCGATTGTGCCCGCGATCCGCGTGAATTTGCTGTTCGCTTTTATACCGGGGAAGGTAACTTTGATTTGGTAGGGAGCAATATTCCGGTGTCCTATATTCAGGACGCGTCAATTTTGAGTGATTTGATGCGTGCAGTGCGATCGGAAACCAATAATCAAGCCCCCCATGTTTCTTCAACTCATAATACTTTTTGGGATTTTATATCACTCACCCCCGAGTCAACTAATAGCCTTATGTGGGTAATGTCCGACCGGGCTCTTCCCCGCAGCTTCGCTATGATGGAAGGTTTTGGTATGCATACTTTTCGCCTCACCAATGCGGAGGGGAAATCCAGTTTAGTGAAATTTCACTGGAAGCCATTGCTGGGTGTGCATTCATTAGTATGGGATGAGGCGATGAAATTATCTGCCAAGGATGCTGATTTTCAACGACGACATTTGTGGGAATTAATTGATCAAGGCCACTTTCCTGAATGGGAGTTAGGTGTGCAAGTAGTGGCGGAGGAGGATCTTGGCAAGTTTAATTTTGATTTGCAGGATGCTACCA
Source organism: Cellvibrio sp. (assembly GCA_003524365.1). Classification (GTDB taxonomy): domain Bacteria; phylum Pseudomonadota; class Gammaproteobacteria; order Pseudomonadales; family Cellvibrionaceae; genus Cellvibrio. The sequence continues at coordinate 10,894 of DQHS01000230.1, forward strand.
AGCTTATTCCGGAGTCATTGGTTCCCCTGCGTTTTATTGGCAGGCTCACGCTANNCAATCGCAATCCGGAAAACTATTTTGACGAAATTGAACAGGTTGCATTTCACTCCCAGCATCTGGTTGCCGGTATAGAATTTATTGAAAACCCGCTGTTAACGAAATTTTCTTATTCAGATGCAAAAATGTCGCGTCTTTGCAGTACTCAGTTTAATGCGTCACCTGTTAATCGCGCGCGTGCCATGTTGGATAGGCTCAAGCGCGAGTTTCAATTGCGTGGGCTCACCCATGCTGATCGAACTGAGTACGAATCGCACTCATCTGTGAGCGAGCAGTCTGCAGCAAGCTATTGGTCGACTGCCCACCACAATGATCCCGCAGCTGTGGAAAACAAAAAAAATCTTGTGACAAATTCACTGTGGGATGATCACTATTCGCAAGCAGCACTCTTTTGGCGCAGCCAATCTGTGTGGGAACAGAATCATTTAGTTTCCGCATTTTGTTTTGAGTTGGCGAAGGTGAGTGTGCCTGAAATACGGGAGCGTATTGTGTCTCATCTCACCCAGGTTGATAGCACGTTGGCAACTCGTGTCGCGGAAGGCTTAGGCATGATAGTGCCAACAGCTATTGTGAGAAAAGAGGCATCATCGGGAACGAGCAACCAGTTTGTTGAGCCTTCTTTTAGCATGGCTCACGCGCGTAAAGATTTAATTGTCGGTCGGTGCATTGCTGTATTGGTCGCGAATGGTTTTGAGCGTGAGCGTTTTACAGCAGTGTGCGCTGCATTGTTATCCGGTGGTGCTTCATTAAAAATTATTTCGTCGCGTCTGGGTGCAGTTAAGTGCAATCAGGGTCAGTCGCTACAAGTTGACAATAGTTTAGCGACTGTCGGCTCAGTAATGTTTGATGCCGTTTATATTCCTGGCGGGCAACGCAGTGTCGAAGCACTTTGCAGGGATGCCAATGCGGTACTCTTTGTAAAAGAGGCGTACAAGCATGGTAAAGCTGTGGCAGCCAGCAATGAGGGGGGGATGCTGATTACGCGCGCGGCGCGCTCATCGGTAATGTCAGATGTGTTTAAAGGGCCAGGTGTTATTACCGCCGGACCTAACACGCCCACCGACGAGTTTGTAAAAGCATTTATTGGCGCCGTGGCCAATCACCGCTTTAACGAGCGCCCGGATATGGGCGCCATCGTCGCTTGATTCTAAAACACAATGCGTTGCGCGCGGGGGCTTAGTCCACGCGCGCATTTTTGTAACCACTCACTGCAGAGTCCCCCAATGTTTGTTCTCCAACCAATTAGCGCTAGCCGTGCAATTAGCAGGCGGGCAGCGAAGAGATTACTGTGGGCAGCAGAGTTAAGTAAAAATTCAAAAAAGCAGAAAAATAGCGGCGGGGAAAAACAAGCGGAATAAATGTGAAGCAAATCAAAAATAATTGCTGACTGAATTAACCAAGGTAACCGGCGCTAAGCGCCAGAATACCCAAGCTGATAATGCCGCATGACATTATCGCAATAAGGCTAAGAACGACACGCGGATAGCGATTGAAGAAACTTTGCCGAAACATGGTGTGCTTGCCTCCAAAAAAATTACAGTCGACCAGTTAACACCAGAATCAGTAAGATCACCACAATCAAACCTAAACCGCCGCTGGGTCCATAGCCCCAGTTACGGCTGTGCGACCAACTGGGAATTGCACCGATCAACATCAAAATCAAAACAATTAATAAAATCGTTCCTATGCTCATACATTTTTCCTCAGTCTTTAATAGTTAATAATGACACCTGACCCGCGCTTAGCACCGATCAGGTGTGAGTTTTATTCTGCTGTTGTTGAAGTATTGGCAATAATCACTTCCACGCGGCGATTTAATGCACGCCCGGAAACTGAATCATTGCTCGCAATGGGAGCGTTTTCACCCTTGCCAAATGCGGTGAGACGATTAGAGGCAACGCCTTGTTGCAACAAATACTGGCGTACTGAATCTGCGCGACGTTGTGATAGCGCTTGATTGCTTGATTCGTTACCCACGCTGTCGGTATGGCCTTCAATAACCAGAGTGCGTTCCGGGTATTGATTGAGAAAGGCAGACAGCTTGCTCAGGTTTGCAAAAGCATTACCTTTCAACTGTGAATTGCCAGTTTCAAATAACATATCACCCAGAGTAACTACTAAACCACGCTCGGTTTCTTTCGCATTAAGCTCGGCAATTTGGCGACGCAACGCATCGCTATCTTCACGTGCCATATCGGCATCCAAACGTGCCCGTTCAGCTGCATCCTGCGCTTGATCTGCTTCGCGGGTACGTGAATCCAATCGCTCGGCATTGCGCTGCTCAGTCAAACCAGCGCGCTGGTCTTCAAGCTGACGAGTCTTGGCTTGCGCCCAGGCCACATCCACTTCACGCCCGGCAACAAAGACCAAGTGATCAGAGAGTGCTTTATCTTTACGCGGGATTTCTGCTTCTTTTACTGCTGTGTCGGCGTTGCGAATGGCCACCGAAACCTTGCTG
>DQHS01000119.1 GCA_003524365.1 Cellvibrio sp.
TATAACTCCAATTACATTATTGTGTGGGGCTCTAACGTTCCCCAAACACGTACACCAGATGCCCACTTCTTATCGGAAGTTCGCTATAAAGGCACGAAAACCTGCGTCATTACCTCTGACTATTCCGAAGCATCCAAATTTGGCGATACCTGGTTATCGCCTAAACAAGGAACTGATGCGGCATTGGGTATGGCCTTTGGTCATGTGATTTTAAAAGAATTNNCCTGGTCATGCTGGAGCCACAGGGTCAGCATTTAACACAAGGGCGTTTTTTGCGTGCAGCGGATTTGGTAGACAATCTCGGACAAGAAAACAATCCCGATTGGAAAACCATCGCCATCAATTCACACACGCAAGAATTAATAAGCCCTAATGGCTCCATCGGCTATCGCTGGGGGCAAAGTGGTAAATGGAATCTGGAGCAGCGCGATGGAAAAACCGGAGCTGATACAGATACGCTTTTATCGCTAAAAAATAATTGCGATGAAATTCTGGATGTGGCTTTTCCGTATTTTGGCGGCAACGAACACGAATACAATTATTTTAAACACACTGATCACAGTGATATTCAGCTACGCAAAGTCCCTGCACGCAAGGTGATACTGGCCAACGGCGAAAGCGCATGGGTAGCCAGCGTATTCGATTTAATGGTTGCTCACTACGGCGTCGATAACGGGCTGGGCGATACCAATGTGGCCTTATCATTTGATGATGACGCGCCCTACACTCCCGCATGGCAAGAAAAAATTACCGGCGTGCCGCGTGCCGATGTGATTCGTGTTGCGCGCGAATTTGCGCGCACGGCGGACAAAACCCACGGTCGCTCCATGGTGATTGTGGGCGCTGCACTCAACCACTGGTACAACATGGATATGAATTACCGCAGCCTGATTAACATGCTGATGATGTGCGGTTGCGTAGGCCAAAGTGGTGGCGGTTGGGCGCACTATGTAGGGCAAGAAAAATTGCGCCCACAAAATGGTTGGCTACCACTGGCCTTCGGCTTGGATTGGCAGCGCCCTTCCCGCCAAATGAACGGCACTTCATTTTTCTATAACCATGCAAGTCAATGGCGCTACGAAAAGCTCGACATGAGTGAAGTCGTTTCACCACTCGCTAATAAAGAAAAATGGAGCGGTAGCATCATTGATTTTAATGCCCGCGCTGAGCGTATGGGCTGGCTGCCCTCTGCTCCGCAGCTCGGCACTAACCCACTGCACATTGTTGCCGCTGCAAAAGCAGCCGGTAAAGCACCAAAAGACTATGTTGTCGAGCAATTAAAAAGCGGCGCAATTGAATTCGCCTGCCAGGACCCGGATGCACCGCAAAACTTTCCGCGCAATTTATTTATCTGGCGCTCGAATTTATTAGGCTCCAGCGGCAAAGGCCATGAATATATGCTGCACCATTTGCTGGGTACCAAACACGGTTTGCTCGGTAAAGATTTGGGCGCTGATGGAAAAAAACCGGAAGATGTGAAATGGCATCACGAGGGCGCGGTTGGCAAAGTAGATTTGCTAGTGACGCTCGATTTCAGAATGTCTACTACCTGTTTGTATTCCGATATCGTTTTACCTACCGCCACCTGGTATGAAAAAGACGACATGAATACCTCGGATATGCATCCATTTATTCACCCACTCACCAAAGCCATTGACCCGGTATGGGAGTCGCGCAGTGACTGGGATATTTTTAAAGGCATAGCCAAAAAATTCTCGGAATTATGCGATGGCCATTTAGGTGTAGAGCAAGATTTTGTCACCCAACCGATGATGCACGACTCGCCTGATGAGCTAGCACAACCCTACGGTGTTAAAGCCTGGTGGAAAGGTGAATGCGAAGCCATTCCAGGTCTGACCATGCCCAATATGGTGGTGGTAGAGCGCGACTACCCCAACACCTATAAACGTTTCACTTCACTTGGACCATTACTTGAATCACTCGGCAACGGTGGCAAAGGCATTAAATGGGATACCAAAGAAGAAGTCGCATTTCTCGGCAAATTAAATCGCACTCATACTGAAGAAGGGGCGCATCAGGGGCGACCAAAAATTGAAACGGCGATTGATGCCTGCGAAGTNNTCAAAAATTACCGGGCGCGATCACACCCATTTAGCCAAGCCGAAAGAAGACGAAAAAATTCGCTTCCACGATATTGTTGCCCAACCGCGAAAAATTATTTCCGCACCTACTTGGTCGGGGTTGGAAGATGAACACGTTTCTTACAACGCGGGTTATACCAATGTGCATGAGTTAATTCCATGGCGCACCATCACCGGCCNNGTGTGGATGAGCGAAATCGATGCAAAAGCGGCGGGCATTGAGGACAACGATTGGATTGATGTCTTCAACGTCAACGGGGCAATTTCTGCGCGCGCCGTCGTATCGCAACGTGTTCCGCAAGGCATGAGCCTCATGTACCACGCCCAGGAACGCATTATTAATATGCCCGGTTCGTCGCTCACTAAAACACGCGGTGGCATGCACAACTCAGTGACCCGCGCGATTATGAAACCTACGCATATGATTGGTGGCTACGCACAACAGGCTTACGGTTTTAACTACTACGNNAACCGACTCACATGATTGGTGGCTACGCGCAACAGGCTTACGGATTTAATTATTACGGAACCGTTGGCTGCAACCGCGATGAGTTTGTGGTGGTGAGAAAAATGAAAGAAGTGGATTGGTTAGATACACCTTAACTCCACCCTCCCCTTAAAAAAGGGAGGGAACTATTCCTCCCCCTTGCGAAGGAGGAGGCCAGGAGGGGGTTCCATCCCCAAAAAATTTCTCAAATTACAGAGGCAAAAAAAAATGAAAGTTCGTGCCCAGATTGGCATGGTGTTGAACCTGGATAAATGTATCGGTTGCCACACCTGCTCTATTACTTGCAAAAATGTGTGGACTTCACGCGAAGGTGTGGAATACGCCTGGTTTAACAACGTAGAAACAAAACCTGGTGTTGGTTTTCCCAAAGAGTGGGAAAATCAGGACAAATGGAAAGGCGGCTGGCAGCGTAGCGCTGACGGAAAATTAACACCGCGTATCGGTGGCAAATTGCGAGTGCTTGCTAATATTTTCGCCAATCCGGATCTTCCGGAAATTGACGATTATTACGAACCCTTTGACTTTGATTACCAACACCTGCACACCGCAGGCAAAAGTGAGCATCAGCCTACCGCCCGCCCCCGCTCATTAATTACTGGTCAACGCATGGAAAAAATTAATTGGGGGCCAAACTGGGAGGAAATTCTCGGCACCGAATTCGCCAAGCGTAGAAAAGACAAAAATTTCGATGATGTAGTGCAAACCGAAATTTACGGTCAATTTGAAAAAACATTTTTAATGTATTTGCCGAGGTTGTGTGAGCACTGCTTAAACCCGGCCTGTGTTGCCTCTTGCCCTTCCGGGGCGATTTATAAACGCGAAGAAGACGGCATTGTATTAATCGACCAAGACAAATGTCGCGGCTGGCGCATGTGTGTATCGGGCTGCCCCTACAAAAAAATCTATTACAACTGGAAAAGCGGAAAATCAGAAAAATGTACTTTCTGTTATCCACGAATTGAAGCAGGCCAACCCACTGTTTGCTCGGAAACTTGTGTGGGCCGCATTCGCTACTTGGGTGTGCTCTTGTACGATGCTGATCGCATTGCTGAAGCCGCCAGTGTGGCGAGTGAAAAAGATTTATATCAGGCGCAGTTGGATATTTTTCTTGACCCCAATTCACCCGGCGTTATCGCCGCTGCTCAGGCAGAAGGTATTCCACAGGCGTGGATTGAAGCCGCACAGCGTTCGCCCGTTTACAAAATGGC
>DQHS01000298.1 GCA_003524365.1 Cellvibrio sp.
TTATTCAAATTGACGGCGAGGGTGCGAATACCTCCATCACCAATGAACGCTCGCTCACCCGCGCGCAATAAATGTGGTTGCGCAGCGGGGTGCTCACGCACCTCAATGGCACCTTCGTAGACCGTCACTTCAACCTGGTCGGCCATTTTATCGATATTAAATTCGGTGCCCACGGCGATTACACTGGCATCGCCGATACGGACTTCAAAGGGGCGAGCTTGGTCTTTGGCGACGCGAAAATAGGCGGCCCCTTGCTGCAAGTTGATGTCCCGGCGCTGGTCGTTCAAGCTGATCTCCACCCGGCTGGCGGGGCTGATCTCCAACAATGAGCCATCTTCCAGCTGCAGGTCGTGGCGCAGGCCGACAGCGGTGGCAAAATGCACAGTATTGGATGCAGCGGAACTTTCATCCCACCAGGGTCTGTCAATCAGCAGTGCAATACAAAGCATTACACAGGCTGCCAGAGCGGCGCCGGTGTGCATGCGCTGCCAGTTAAAACGTGGCGAACGGCTAAGCGGTGCGCTCATCAATGCTGCCTGGGTTGCCTGAGCTAGCGCCGGGTCGGCCCAGTTGGTGACCATGCGTTCAAACAGGACGCGACGTTCGGGNNGACCGTCCAACCAGAGTAAAAAGCGCCGTCTGGACAGATCATCCAATGGTTGCTCGCTCAAAAAATCGATCCACTCGGCGGCGCGCTGGTAATCGTCGTCGCTATCAGAGTTAAGGGGCGTTGGGTTCATAGCATTAATAATGACGATTAAAAGTGGTTGTGAGTATCGAGAAAGCGCTGTAAATCCGCGAGCGCGCGCGTCATGTGCTTTTTAACTGCTTCATCGCTGATGCCCATTGCAGCCGCGATTTGCTCACGCGATTCGCCCTGCAAGCGGCGGCGAATTAACACATCGCGCCGCTGAGCTGGCATGGTCGCGAGAAAATCCTGCAACAGTTGCGCACGTTGTGCCTGACTGGTGCGCTCTTCGGGGCAGGGCGTCGGGCAGAGCAGTTCATCGACCGCATCGAGTGCCAGCGTTTGTAGTTTTGGTTTATTAATCAAAAGGTTGCGTGCGATGCGCACAGCATAGGCGAGTGGGTTGCGCAGCGGCTGGCTGCGTGCCTGTTCAATCACGCGCAGGATAGATTCCTGATAGATATCGGCTGCATCGCTGTTATTGGGCGCAATGCGCTGAATATAGCGTTTGAGCGGCCCGCTTGCCGAGGTTAGGCGTTCATCCAGCGGCTCCGGCACAGGTGTGGGGCAGTGAGGGTCAAGCATGGGAGGGCTCTCGCTACAGGCTAGCGCGCCAGTTTAGAAGAGTAATATGACAATTCGATGAGTTATGCGTCGGTACTGGCAATGAAAACAAAACCGATCCTTGTACCCTCCTTGGCGTTTGAGTCCTTTTGATCCGCGGGTTCGATCAAACCGTTTGTGCGCTCTGCAATTCCTGCCAATGAATCTTATCGCTGTGATGTAGCAGGCGCATTTTGCCCTGATGGTCTTCGACCAATGCGGTGCAGTTCTCGATCCAGTCGCCGCAGTTGGCGTAGCGCAAACCACCTTCCTCGCGTAGCGCTGGATAGTGGATATGGCCGCACACGACACCGTCGTAACCACGGCGTTTGGCTTCTGCAATTGCCTCTCGTTCGTAGGTTGCAATCGCCGCTTTGGCACCTTTGATATTGCTTTTGATCAGACCCGCGAGCGAGAAGTAGGGGCGTCCAAATAATTTGCGCACGCGGTCAGACCAGCGGTTGATAAACAGCAGTAGCTCATAGCCGTGGTCGCCCATCACCCGCTTTAACCAGCTGTGGTTGATATAGGCATCCATGGCATCGCCGTGCATGATCAATAAGCGTTTGCCGTCGGCAGTTACATACTCATGTTCCTGCGCGATTTCAATCGGGCCAAATAGCTGGCCGCTAAAGTGGCGGATGGGATCATCGTGGTTGCCGGGAACGTATACTACGCGCACGCCTTTGGCTGCCAGTTCGTAGAATTTCAGCATCACTTGATAGTGTTTTTGCGGCCAGCAAAAGCGGCGCTTGAGCGACCATAAATCCACAATATCACCCACCAGATAGAGGGTGTCGCAGTGGATACGGTTGAGGAAGTCGAGCAGGTAATCCGCTTTGCAATCGCGGAAGCCGAGGTGGATATCCGAGATCCACACGGTGCGCGCATTGATCAGGAAGCTGGCGGGTTTAGGTGTGTCGACGTGGTCGCTGCTAGCAGCAACAGGCAGGGGCGCAACAAGGGCATGGGCAGAAGGAGTCATAGTGCATTTCCATGGCTGTTTCACCCAAGTTTGCGGCGAACATATGACGAAAACGCAACATTTTGATGAACTTTGGGTGACAGCTAGCCGGCTTTCTGAGCGACACCAGGAGTGCTTAGTTGGTCATGCATTAGCCACTCCAACACCGCCTGGCGGCTTTCCAACATCTCTCTGTAAGTCTGCAACACTACTGGATTGGGATTGGGCTGCTGTTGCAAATGTTCAATTCGCGCGAGCAAAAAATTGATGTCGTTTTGTACCTTTTCGGCAACTTCCGTGCTGTTAAAGGCTTCATTACCGATATTTAGAATTGTCATGTGGGCGTTGTCCTTGCTGATTTTGCCGCCAAACTTTACGTTAGTGTCAAGGCGGGATGTTCGACAGTATCCTCGAATCCTGAGTGTGATAATAGTCGCAATTCTCGCTAAAGCTTGTGCGATTTGGCTTACAAAACTACTGCTGCCTTGCGATCCATCAACAGCCTATGCCTGTTGTTTTTTCAATAGTGTCAGGCTGAACAACAGGGTGGCAGAGAGCACAATCGCGGGTCCCGCAGGGCTGTCCAACCAGTAGGACGCCGCTAGTCCGGCCAGCACCGCGACAATACCGAGCAGGCTGGATACCACCGCCATCTGCTCCGGTGTGTGAGTAAGTCGGCGACTGGCGGCGGCGGGGATAATCAGCAGTGCAGTAATCAGCAGTACACCTACCACTTTCATCGCAATCGCAATCACCAGCGCCATCAATAACATCAGCGCCGTACGCACGCGCGTAACGGGCACGCCCTCAACCTGCGCCAATTCTTCGTGCACGGTAATCGCCAGTAGCGGGCGCCAGAGCCAGATAAGCGCGCCTACCACTGCAAGGGAAATAAGCCAGATGCTGACTACATCGGTCTGGTTTACAGACAGGATATCGCCAAATAAATAGGCCATAAGATCGATGCGATTGTCGCTAAACACGCTGACGCAGATCAGTCCGAGTGCGAGGGTTGAGTGGGACAAAATCCCCAGCAGGGTGTCGGTGGCGAGAAAGCGATTGTTCTGCAGTGCGACTAGAATCAGCGCCAGCAACAGGCAGCCGAGGGCGATGGCGAGGTTGAGGTTGATATCGAGCAGCAGACCGAAAGTCACGCCGAGCAATGCCGAGTGGGCGAGCGTATCGCCGAAATAGGCCATGCGTCGCCAAACAGCAAAGGCGCCGAGTGGGCCGGCGACCAGCGCCACAGCGATACCGGCGAGCAGGGCGAGCAGTAAAAAATCAGGCATGGTCGTGTCCGCAGGAACTGGTGTGTACGTGGTCGCCGGGTTTGGCGTGAATCACATTGCCGTGGGCGTCGTGCTGGTGATCGTGGTGGTGAGTATAAATCGCGACCTGCGGGGGATTAATCGCACCCACTGCTTCACCAAAAAGCGCGAGGTAGGCGGGGTCGTTAGTTACCTGCTCGGGGTGGCCTTCGCAGCAGACATGTTGGTTCAGGCAGATCACCGTATCGGTCGTGGCCATCACCAGATGCAGGTCGTGTGATACCAGCAACACCCCGCATTGGCGGCGGTTGCGGATCTCATTGATCAGCGCATAGAGTGCCGATTGTCCGGTCACATCTACACCTTGCACGGGTTCATCCAGCACTAGTAATTGCGGATCGCGTAATAGCGCACGGGCTAGCAAAACACGCTGGGTTTCGCCGCCGGAGAGGGATTGCATGGGCATATCGATCAGTTTATCGATGCCCGTTAGCGCCAGTGTTTCCGCTAGATCGGCGCGCGCTTTGCCACCGAGTGCGAGAAAGCGTGCCACAGTCAGCGGTAGGCTGGCATCGATATGGAGTTTTTGCGGCATATAGCCGATGCGCAAATCCGGCGCTTTGTCGATAACGCCTTCATCAACTTTGATCAACCCGAGCACCGCGCGCACCAGCGTGGTTTTGCCCGCGCCATTGGGGCCGATCAGCGTGACAATTTTGCCCACCTGCAGGGTTAAATCGGCACGCTGTAAAATCTGGCGGCCATTGCGCAGCACGCCCAATCCGCGCGCTTTAATCAGATAGTCACTCATGCCGGTGCCCACTCTGCTCAGGGTTGTTGGTGCAATTGGCGCACAGGCCGGAGACTTCCAGCGACTGGCTTTCCACCTGAAACCCCGCATCTTGCGCAATGCCAATAATCTGTTGGCTGAGTTCCGGTTGATCCAATTCGATGGCGATACCGCAAGCGCGGCAAATCAAAAAATGGCTCTGATGTTTCTTCGTGGGAGAGGGGCAGCCGATAAAAGCATTGAGCACATTAATACGGTGGATTAATCCCTGTTCCAGCAAGAAATCCAGTGCGCGATACACCGTCGGTGGTGCCACGCGGCGAGTGTTGGCCTTGGCCAGCATCTCCATCAACGTATAAGCGCCGAGTGGTTTGTGGTTTTGCCAGATGAGTTCCAACACTTGCAGCCGCAAATCGGTTAGCCGCACTCCGCGCCCTAAACAAAGCTGGCGGGCGGCCTCAAGCGCATCGCTGATGCAATGATTGTGGTCGTGATGGCTGCAAGCGATGGGTGTGTGTTCCATAGATTTCTCTGGCTAGACGCGCCCGGCCAAGCACCTCAGGATCGAGCAGCTAAAGGGCGATGAAAATGTCCAGCTATGTTACTCTATAACCTTTAATCTGGCATGATTTTCACAGGATCGGTTATGGGGTATTGGGGGCATTTTTTGCGGAGCAGCCTGGCGCTGGCGGGTGCGGCCCTTTTGCTGGCGCTACCGGCACAGGCGAAATTGCAGGTGCTTGCGAGTATCAAACCGTTGGCGCTAATCGCGCAAGAAGTAGTGGGAGATCAGGCCGATGTCATCACATTGCTACCGATTACCGCGTCGCCGCATGACTATCCACTCAAAATGTCCGACCACAAACGTCTGCGCTCGGTGGATCTTGTGCTCTGGGTAGGGCCGGAACTGGAAAGTTTTCTCGCCCGCCCGCTCGGCAATATTGCTGCGGATAAGCTAATTACCAGTTATCAACTAGCTGGATTGCATTGGCCAGATGAAGTGGAGAGTGATCATCAACACAGCAACCACAAACACTCAGGAAAAGATCCCCATATCTGGCTTGATCCCCGTAATGCGGTGTTGATTTCAGCGGTGTTAGCTACACGTTTGGCACAGTTGCAACCAGAATCTGCTGCAATATTTCGCGCTAATGCCCAGCGTTTTGCTGCGGCGGTGCAATTATTGGATCAGCAACTGGCGCAGCAGTTGGCNNCCCTACTACAAAGCGCAAGGTATGGAGGTAATGGCGAAAACACTTAACTTGCAAATCGGCTTGCTGGACCCTATTGGCGAGCAACAGGTATCCAGCTACCAACAACTATTACAACAGCTCAGCCAGAGTTTTTTAACCTGCCTTGCGGATCGGCGTGATCACTGAGGCATAGAAGGGTGTGCGCATGCTGACATCGCGCGCCTCCAACATGTCCAATTGACGCTTATTCAGCTCCATGACAAACGAGTCATAGTACTGGCGTATATCTCTATCGGCCGATGAGCCTGCGTCCCTCAACAGTGCCAACATCCCATCCTGCGTCGCCATGCGATGACGAGTTCCCGTTTTGTGATAAACACAGCTCGCCAGTTGTTGCATGCGAAAAATAGCGGTTTGGGAAAAAATTAAGGTGTCCATGACATCCTCCATTGCGGTTATAAGCGGTTAGGCATGTTTTTTACGAGGAAACTGTTCACTATTTCAGCTTCGCAAATCGATTCTAGGTCAATAAGTGAACATCGAGCGGGGTTTAGGTGCCAGCAGAAAAGCAAATTGCAAATTTGTGACTGGCATAAAAAAAGAGCCCCGCAGTGACCAAACAAAAAGTTATAAGGTCAAATACGGGGCTAATACACGAGAGAAAAATAAGGGAGATAGTCCAATCAAAACAACAGCTTAAAGAAAGCTCACTGCAGCGATGACTAATCGCTGCGGCTACAACCTAAATTAAAGGGCGAACTCTTGTGCGAGCTTGGCTTCCAATTTTTGTTCGAGTTTGGCGTTAGCCTTATCGTTCAATACATCAGTCTTGGCTGCCAATTCTTCAACAATACGTGTTTCCGCGTCTTCCTGGGTTTCAACCCAAGCTGTCTTAACGCCTAAATCGGCAGCAGCCAGAGTCAGTTCGGTGTTAGTGGCCTCGTCGGCAAAAGCGCCGGTAGCGGTTAGTACTAAAGTTGCAAATATCAGTGCGGTCTTTTTCATCGTGGGTTCCTCCGATGGTTTTTAAATCCAGTTGCCTTGTGAGCAACTTTTTTGTCTTGAGTTAAGGGTTACTCAGTAACAAAGAGGGCTTGGTGAGCTCGTTTTGTTACCTTATGTAACGCATAGTAACAGAGATTTTAATTTTGCCTAGCCCCAGATTAAACTTTTTAGTTATACAAACCTATAAAATGTGAATAAATACCGAAACTTAGCGCCATAAGGTGATTTTTCTTTTAGGTATGGCACCTGGTAACACATTTTATCGCCGGTAACACTTTTGGCTTGATTGGCATTTTAGGTGTTACCTGCGTCACTAGCGGATGTGCGTCGCGGTTCGACAGGTAGGTGTTTGGTGTATCCTGCGGCCATCAAAAGCCGCCTTAAATGCAGATTTTTACTATGACTCAATCTCCTAATTCTCCCGCCCCGCTGGTGCTGGTTGATGGCTCCTCCTATTTGTATCGCGCCTATCACGCCTTGCCACCCCTCACCAACTCCAAGGGTCAACCCACGGGCGCAGTTAAAGGCGTAGTAAATATGATGCGCCGTCTGCTGAAGGATTATCCCCTCAGTCCCATCGCAGTCATTTTCGATGCTAAAGGCAAGACCTTCCGCGATGACATGTTCGCCGAGTACAAGGCTAATCGCCCACCTATGCCCGATGACTTGCGCCCGCAGGTGCAGCCTATTCACGACATAGTGCAAGCCATGGGTTTGCCCCTATTTGTGATTGATGGAGTGGAGGCTGACGATGTGATAGGCACGCTCGCNNGTCACTTTGGTCAATACCATGACCGAAACGGTGTTGGATATCCCCGGCGTCAATGCCAAATATGGCTTTGGTCCAGAGTTGATGATCGATTATCTCGCGCTCATGGGTGACAAGGTCGATAACATTCCCGGCGTGCCCGGGGTTGGCGAAAAAACCGCGCAGGGATTAATCCAAGGGCTTGGTAGTTTGGATGCGATTTACGCTGATCTGGAAAAAGTGCGTACGCTTTCATTTCGCGGCGCGAAAACCATGCCGGAAAAATTAATCGAACACCGCGAGATGGCTTATTTGTCTTATCGCCTCGCCACCATTAAAACCGATGTAGAGTTGGCGATTGCACCGGAATCTATCCATTGCGGGCAACCTGATAACAATCGACTGCGCGAGTTATTTGAAGACCTGGAGTTTAAAAGTTGGGTAAAAGATTTAGGTGATGACAATGCAAATTCACCCGCTGCAATTGCAGCGGTGAGTACGCCAGAAGAAAACAATAGCGAGCCAACTTCTCCAGCCGTACCTACTGATATTCACTACGACATTATTTCCGATAAAATTTTATTTGCAGATTGGTTAAAACGCTTGCAACAAGCGGCGCAGTTTTCGTTTGATACTGAAACGACTGCGCTGGAAATTATGGATGCAAAAATTGTTGGTGTGAGTTTCGCAATTGAAGCGGGCGTTGCGGCCTATATTCCTTGCGGCCACGACTACATGGGCGCGCCAGAGCAGTTGCCGATTGATTGGGTGCTGCAAGAATTAAAACCGATTTTGGAAGACACCAGTAAAATAAAAATCGGCCAAAACTTAAAATATGATCGCAGTGTGCTACTTAATTACGGTATTGAATTGCGCGGTATTGAATTTGACACCATGCTTGAATCCTACGTGTGGAATTCCATCGGCAGTCGCCACAATATGGATGACCTTGCGCAGAATTATCTCGACTACAAAACGGTAACTTTTGAAGAGATTGCCGGCAAAGGTGTAAAACAACTTACCTTTAATCAATTAAAAGTGGAAGACGCAGGTCACTATGCGGCAGAAGATGCCGATATCACTCTGCGGTTACACCAATTTTTTTGGCCGCAATTAGAAAAAGTTCCTACCTTAAAATCAGTTTTTCAAACTATCGAAATGCCGCTGTTACCGGTGCTCTCGCATATTGAGCGCAATGGTACATTGGTGGATGCCAAATTGCTCGGACAGCAAAGCATCGAATTGGGCGAGCGATTAGTGCAGTTGGAGCGTAAAGCCTATGATATCGCTGGGCAGGAATTTAATTTAAGTTCGCCCAAACAACTCGGTGTGATTTTGTTTGAACAACAAAAATTGCCCATATTGAAAAAAACACCGACCGGCACACCATCGACTGCGGAAGAAGTTCTGCAGGAATTAGCGCTGGATTACCCACTGCCGAAGGTGTTGATGGAATATCGCGGCCTTGCGAAACTAAAATCAACTTATACCGATAAACTGCCGCTAGTGATTAACAAGCGCACGGGGCGAATTCACACGAGCTATCATCAAGCGGTAGCAGCAACCGGGCGTTTATCATCGCAAGATCCGAACCTGCAAAATATTCCGATTAAAACTGAAGAGGGGCGCCGCATTCGCCAGGCATTTATCGCCCCTAAAGGTTACAAATTGGTTGCCGCTGACTATTCGCAAATTGAATTGCGCATTATGGCGCACTTGTCCGACGACGCCGGTCTACTCAGCGCGTTTGAAAAAGGTTTGGATGTGCATCGCGCTACCGCCGCCGAAGTATTTGGTGTGGGATTGGATGGTGTTACGTCAGAGATGCGCCGCAGCGCCAAGGCGATTAACTTTGGTTTGATCTACGGTATGTCGGCCTTTGGTCTCGCCAAACAATTGCATGTCGGTCGCAATGAAGCGCAGCAATATATTGATCGCTATTTTGAGCGTTATCCTGGCGTACAGCGTTATATGAATAATATTCGCGCGCTCGCCCACGAGCAGGGTTATGTAGAAACCCTGTTTGGTCGCCGCTTATATTTACCTGAGATAAACGCCAAAAATAAAAACCTGCAAATGGGCGCCGAGCGCACTGCGATCAATGCGCCTATGCAAGGTACTGCCGCCGATATTATTAAAACGGCGATGATCAACGTGCAGGCCTGGCTCGATGAAACGCAACTCGATGCCAGAATCATTATGCAAGTGCACGATGAATTGGTGTTGGAAGTGGCTGAATCGCAATTAGTGCAAGTGCGTACGGGATTAATCGAACGCATGTCCGCCGCTGCTACACTAAAAGTACCGCTATTGGTGGAAGCAGGTGTGGGCAATAACTGGGATGAAGCGCATTGACTAACTTGAGTGTCCAATCCTGGTCGTGAGAATAAATGGGTGTAATAATTTGTTTGGGGGAAAAGTGAGCATTATGAAAAATAAATGGTTTCGCTGTCTCGCACTTTTATTTCTATTATCACCATCACAGGGTGTGTTGGCCGAATTTATCGTCAGTCATCGCTCGCCTTTTGCTGAAGGTGATAAACACCATATTTACAGTACAGAGTTGTTACGTCTTGCGCTGGAAAAAACGCGTAAGGAATATGGTAATTTCACCATGCGGGCGATACCGCCGCGCAACTATGTCCGTTCAGTCAAAGCAGCGGTTGATAATACCTATCCCAATTTAATTATTGAGACGAGTTATGAGCAGGCGCTTACCCATCACGCCAAATTGGATTTTATTAATTTCCCAATGGATTTGGGGGTGCTTGGCTACCGTGTGTGTTTTATCAATCCCAAGCTCAAGGAGAGTGGTAAAAAGATCGAATCGCTCGATGATTTGCGGCAATACACTTTTGCCCATGGCGTGGGCTGGGCGGATACAACTATCTTTCGTCACAATGGATTGAAGGTGCAGGAGATAGATAATTACGACGGCATGTTCTTAATGATTATTGGCGGGAGGGTCGATTTTTTTTGTCGCGGTGTAAATGAAATTCTGGGTGAGCTGGAGCAATTTAGCCATCTAGAAGAGCTCACTATTGATGAACAATTCTTACTGGTTTATCCGCTGCCCCGATTTTTCTATCTGAATATCAAAAACAAACTTGCCAAAGAGCGTATTGAGTTGGGCTTGCAGCGCGCTTACGCGGACGGATCTTTACAATTGCTGTGGAAGGCCAATTTCCAGCCTAGTTTGACGCTGGTGAATTTAGATAAGCGTAAGCTTATCCAGCTCGAAAACCCCCTGTTGGGTGATATGAAGATGCAGTTTGTGCCAGACTTTATACCCTTGCTGGATAAAGCCGGGAAAAGTCACAGTCAAGATGAATAGATTCTTAATGGGTCAAGGGTTGAGCGTCATTTTGGGGTTGAGTTTGCAAATTTCGGAAGTTTTAACCTATTGTTTTTAAAGGGTTTTGTTGAATTAACAAAAGATTGTGCAAATTATTTAAAAATAGTTTGAACTAATGTGGAAAGGGGTGGGTCTCAGTTATGTGTGTTTTACGATCATGAGCTAACTCCTCCCCTAATGGCTTTTAAGCCAGCTAAGCGCGAAGTAATTTTAAAGCTAAGCCAGCCCCGATTTTATCGGGGTTTTTTTTGCCTGTCGTTTGCTAATGTGTATAGAAGAGGTGCGGGTAATTGTGCAAAAACTGTTGCAGTTACAAAGCTTTACGTTTTACTGCGAACTTTATTTGGGAGCTTTGGGTCATAAGTACAACTTGCTTAATGGAGCCTTTTTTCTCTCGTAGTTGTTGTCTTGTCTCTCTGACCTAGCCCATCTGGCATCACCCCAAGGGTGCCAGTTTTTTTCCGATGATTTATCCAAATCATCGGATTTTTTTATTGGGGCGGGTTTTCTTCGCTGCTCTGTTCTTGTACTGGCGCCAGCCAGGACTGCAATTTCGCTTTGAGTTCATCAAGCCCTGCATATTTCAACGCTGAAAAACACTGGATGCTTACCAATTGGTCGAGCTTTGCCTGTTTGAGCTGCTTTTGCACCGCAAACAGGGCGTTGTTGGCTTGCATACGGCTGAGTTTATCGGCCTTGGTCAGCAGTATATGTACTGGCATATTGCCGCGAATGGCCCAGTCGAGCATGGTGGAGTCAAATTCTTGCAGGGGGTGGCGAATATCCATCAGCAATATCAGACCTTGCAGGCATTGGCGTTTCTGCAGGTACTCGGACAAATCGCGCTGCCATTTCTCTTTTTGATCGCGCGAAACTTTGGCGTAACCATAACCGGGCAAATCGACCAAACGCTGCGTATCACTCACATTAAAAAAGTTGATCAACTGGGTGCGGCCAGGTGTTTTACTGGTACGTGCCAGTTTTTGGTTGGTCAAGGCGTTGATGGCACTGGATTTGCCCGCGTTTGAGCGGCCAGCAAAGGCGACTTCATAACCGGTTTCTGGTGGGCATTCGCGGATGCTGGGTGCACTCTTGGTAAAATAAGCCTTGGTAAATACGATCTCGGTCAAGATAATAACCCTTCAAAATAGTGTGTTATTAGCGCGTTGGTAATATAATGCCGCCGCTTTTACCGGCCGCCGTGCGCGCCAAAAGCAGGATTCATGCGGAATCACGTGGAATTAAAGGTGCGATTGTAGCTTGTTGACCTGTCATTAAGCGAACCATCCGCTAAATTCCTACGTATACTTGCCAGTACAAGACGCACGCATAACAATCAGATTCATCGACCAAATCGGATTAGCCAATGAAACATATCGTAAGAAATGCACTTTTATCGCTGGGTTTGGTAGCTGCTGCACAGGGTGCTATGGCTGCAGGAGATGCTGCCGCTGGTGCAACCAAGGCTGCCGTTTGCGGCGCATGTCACGGTGCCGATGGCAATAGTATGGTTGGAACTTTCCCGAAATTGGCCGGTTTAGGCGAACGCTATTTACTTAAGCAGTTGACCGATATTCAGGCGTGGGATTTGGAAAAAGACGCGGCCAAGAAAGTGGTGACGGGTCGTGCAGTAGCTGAAATGACGGGTCAGCTGGTTAATATGAGCAAGCAAGACCTGGCCGATATAGCTGCGCATTTCGCTAATCAGACCACACAATTATCCGGTTCCAAAAAAATCGAAGTGCAAGTGAACTCGGGTATTAAAGTCGATGGTTTGGAGTTGGGTGAACGTATTTACCGCGCCGGTAATTCTGTTACCGGTGTCCCTGCGTGTACCGGCTGCCACGCGCCCGATGGCAAAGGCAATATTCCTGGCGGCTTCCCCCGTTTGAGTGGGCAGCACCCGGAATATGTTGAAAAACAATTGCGCGCGTTTCGCGCTGGCGATCGCACTAATGATGGCGATCAGATGATTATGCGTTCTGTGGCTGACAAAATGAGTGATGCCGAAATCATTGCATTGGCTAACTTTATTGCTGGATTGAATTAATCATCGGCGTTGGTTGATGGTTAATTAAGATAAAAAAGGCGACCTTGGTCGCCTTTTTTATATCTTTGCTTTACAGATCTGGCTGCGGGCTGGAGAATCCGGCTCCAGATTGGGAACTTGGATGACATTTGCGGGACTAATGCCGCAGTAATCCAACACTAATGTTTATTCACACACTATGTTTTTCACAATAAAAGTACCGAGGAGCGAGTTATGCGTATTTTGGTAGCCCTGTTGGGTTTGGTTTTTTCCCTAAGTGCCTGCGCTCAAGAGGCGTCGAGCGAGTATCAGGAAGGTAAACACTACGAGGTATTAGAGCAGGTCGTACGCACCACTGACCCAAGCAAAATCGAAGTGGCCGAAGTATTTGCTTATTCTTGTTCGCACTGCTTTGACTTTGAGCCACTCCTGCAAGCATGGGAAAAGAAACAATCTGCTGATGTTTACCTCGCCCAAACTCATGCTATGTGGAATCCCCAGATGGAGACACTGGTGCGTGGTTATTACACCTCGATTGCGCTGAAGGTGAAAGAAAAAACCCATATGGCGATTTTTAATGCCCTTCATTTGGAGCATAAACAAATCGTGACTGCCGAGCAGTGGGCAGACTTCTTTGCTGCCTACGGTGTGGATAAAGCCAAGGCGCTGAGCACATTTAATTCTTTCGGTGTAACCAGCCAAATCAAACAAGCTGAAGCGCGCGCGCGCGGCTACAAGGTAACTGGCACCCCCGAGATGGTGGTTGAAGGTAAATACCGTGTTAGCGCACGGTTGGCGGGCGGTCATGCCGAAATGTTAAAAGTGGTGGATTTTCTGGTTGCCAAAACGCGTGCTGAGCGTGGCACCAAAGCCCCGGCACAGTAATACAGAGCTAATTATTTGCCCAGAAAGCCCGCACCGGGAAACCGGTGCGGGTTTTTTATTGGGTGCTGGTTTTTTAAAGCAGGGTTATTTTATGTCAGGGAAAAGGTGATTCGGCGATGACTGGCTATACTCAGGAATACCATTAATCCACCAGTCTAGATCCAGAGGGTTCCACCTCTTTATGACAGTCAATTCCGGCGATAAAAACAACTGGCGAGAAAAGTATCTTAATGCTCTGGATGAGCAGGAACAGTTAGAAAAGCAGTTTGCCAGCCAGCAAGAGTTACTGCGTAGCGCATTGGTCAGGGTTAGTGTCGCTGCAGACGGACAGGATGAAACACTCGACCAGATTATGAATAAACTGCGTGAACACCTGCGCGGCAAAATGAGTGCGACAGAATTCAACGGTATTCTGTCGCAATTGGAAACAGCTGCCCTGGCATTTGAACAGCATCGAGAGCAGGGTGTGCAGGATATTCGCCAAGCGCTCATGGATACCACTAAACCCCTGCAGGCGTTCAAGTTATCGCGCGGAGTAAAAAAAGAACTCAACGATTACTTGACTCAGCTTCCACAGCGCAGCAAAAAAGTACGCCTCTATCCGGCGCTTCTGCAGCAACTGGCCAAAATTCAACAGCAAGCCCTGAGTGAAATCGAGCAACCTAAAAGCGGCTTGTTCGATAAAATTTTGGGCAATAAAGCCAGCGTAAAAATAGACGAAGCTAGCAATGAAAACGAAGATGGCTTAATCGCGGATTCGCCGCCCATGATCGATTTACCATCCGCTAGCGTAGAGCCTGTTAGCAACTATTTAACGACAGAATATGCAGCGCAAATTATTCGCGTACTCAATCAGTTTTTTACCAGCCTTGAAAATGAAACGGCCATAAAAAACAAAGTAGAAGCTATGCGTGTGAAGTTAGAGCAGGGCGTGAGCGTAGGCACTTTGGTCCCCCTACTCGACAGCGTGCGCGATCTGGTGATGGAGGCCTATCTTGCGGCCAACCAAGCCTTTGCCACTTATTTAAAAAACGTGAATCAGGAACTGGCCGAGATTTATATGCTGCTCGGCGGCGCGGTAAAAAATACGCAAGATGAACGCGCAGCATCGCGCAAACTGCAGGCTGATGTGATGCGTGAAATGAGCGATTTGGAAACAACCGCTGCCAGCGCCACCGACATCAATCAACTCAAAGATACAGTGAAATCCCAGTTGGGCAATATTCGCCAGGTAATCGACCACTACCAGCAAACCGATCAAGCGCAGCAATTTTTAGCCGAGCAATTGCAAACACTTGGCGCAAAAATTAAAACCATGGAGGTTGAAGCGGAAAAAAATCGCACCACTTTGGAAGCGCATCGCCAAAAAGCACTGCATGATCCGCTTACCGAATTGCCCAACCGCGAAGCCTACAACGAACGTGCCGGGGCGGAAGTGCAGCGTTGGCAACGCTACGGACGCCCCCTGACTATTGCGATTTTTGATATCGACCATTTTAAACGTATCAACGATACCTACGGCCACCAAGCGGGTGACAGAGTTATTAAAGTGATTGGCCGCTCCATCGCCAAACGTTTGCGCGAAGTGGATTTTTTCTGTCGCTACGGCGGTGAAGAATTTGTGGCGCTTATGCCGGAAACTGATAGCGCAACTGCATTGGCGGTATTGGAAAAAGTGCGCGATGCGATTGCCAATGCAGCGTTTAATTACAAGGACCAACCCATGGCAATTACTTTGTCTGTTGGCTTAACTGAATTTAGAACCAACGATAGTTTAGAGTCTGCTTTTGAGCGCGCCGACCAAGCGCTATACACCGCCAAATCCGATGGGCGTAATCGCTGTCAGCTAACTTAGTCAGGATAAAATTAATGAGATTCATAAACCATGGGACTATGAACTGCGAGCTGTTGGGAAAATTGTGTTTCGTAGCAGTATTGTTTATGTCGCCGTTCGCGTTATCAGCACAATTCCAATTAAGTGTGGTTGATGACAAAGGCAATCCACTTAAAGATGCTGTAGCAGCACTGGTGCCTGCCCAAAAAATGGATTACGCCGCTGCACCCGCAGCGATTATGGATCAGCGCCAGAATATGTTTGTGCCGGGTGTATTGGCCATTCGTGTGAATACCCAAGTGCGTTTCCCCAACAGTGACGATGTGCGCCATCATGTCTATTCATTTTCCCCAGCGAAAAAATTCGAGTTGCGTTTGTATCACGGCATGACCGCTGAGCCGGTGTTATTTGATAAGCCAGGCACCGTGGTATTGGGCTGCAATATCCACGATTCCATGGTGGCTTATATTTATGTGGTAGAAACGGAGTATTTTGCGGTTGCAGATGCAATGGGAAAAATTAATCTTGTGGCCCCTGCGGGCAAATACCAATTGCAAATCTATCATCCGCAGATGAGCGACAATTTTCCCGAGTCGGCTATTACATTGGATGATTCACAATCCTTGAATAGCAAAGTCACCGTTAATAATTTGTCTGCGACTAACATTTCCGAAACCACCGACGAATTCTCCAATTTATTTTAAGCAGATCCGTGCATGCCAAAATTTAGTTACCTGCTCAAACTGCTTACCTTTTTAATTGGTCTGGTTGTGATCCTGGAAGCTATTTCCTATCTGGCTACACGCTTGGTGATCAACAAAGCCGTTACCCAAAATGCACGCGCAGAACTCTTATCGGGTGGTGAGTTATTTACGCGCATTATGCAAAAAAATGTTGAACAGTTAGCGCTATCGGTAAAAGTACTCACTGAAGACTTTGGTTTTAAAGATGCGGTAGCGACTAACGATGAAAAAACCATTGCATCGGCGCTGATCAACCACTCCGCTCGTGTCAAAGCCGATATAGGCATACTGATTACTGGCGATGGCAAACTAATCGCCAGCGATCAGGCATTCGGTCTGCAAATTGTTGATGAATTCGATAACCTCAAAGAACAAGCACATATTCGAGGGCAAGCGTACGACATAATTATTGTTGATGGCCGCGCGTACCAATTTGTAATGTTCTCGGTAAAAGCACCCGTTGTGATCGGCTTGGCCGCGATGGGATTTGAAATAAAACAGGATTTAAGTGTTGAGCTGCAGCGCTTGACTGGCCTAGAAGTATCCTTTGTTATTCACGATGGCAAACAATACCAATATCTAAGTGGCACACAGGACGAAGAAAATCGTGCAGATCTGTTGCAACAAATGCAAACGGAAAACAAACAGGGTGAAGTATTTGTATACGATGAACTTATTTCATTGGCTGTGCCAGCCGCACGCCAAAACAATCATCTATTGGCTGTGTTGCAGGTTCCTTTGAGTCAGGTATTGGCACCTTTCTCGCGCTTGAATCTGCAACTGTTTTTATTGGCTTTGGTGTTTTCGGTGCTGGCGGGAAGTGCAGCGCTATTTGCTGCGCGCAGTGTGACTCATCCGGTCAGAGTTTTGGCTGATATCGCGCGCAAAATTGCTGGCGGTTTTTATAGCACGCCAATCGCAGTTACCTCTAAAGATGAACTGGGTGATTTGGCACGCGCGTTTATCAGCATGCAGCAAGCAATTGGCGAACGCGAGCAGCAAGTCCTCTTTCAGTCTGAACATGACCCGCTCACCGGCTTGCCTAATCGCCTGCGTATTTTCCCTGAGTTAGAAAGCGCTATTTCGCGTTCGCGTTCGTTAAAAGAATCTGTTTTTCTATTAGTGGTCGACATCAAAAATTTCACCCAAATCAATGATGAGCTTAGTCAGGAAATAGGTGACGCCGTATTGCGCGAGGTTGGTCAAAAAATTGCGCGCATCCTGACTCACGGTGAAGTCTTGCGTTTAGGCAGCGACGAATTTCTAGCAATTCTGATGGCAAGCGAGAGGGAGCGAATTGCCGAGCTAGTCGAGCTTATTCACGCTGCGTTTAAAACGCCGCTGTCGGTTAGCGGTTTGCAAGTGAGTGTCGACGTGAATATTGGTCTGGCAACTTACCCGAAAGATGCAGAATCGGCAGAGTCACTTTTGCGCCGCGCCAATTTGGCATTAAATGAAGGGCGCAGCAGTGAACAGCGCACCTGTTGGTATGAGCAGGGTTGGGATGAAAAGCATTTGCGTCGATTGCATTTGTTTCGCGAGTTTGAATCCTCGCTCAATGCGGGCCACATCAGTTTGTATTACCAGCCTAAAATTAATTTGGAGCGCCCCGATACTTTGGGTGCTGAAGCCTTGGTGCGCTGGCGTCATCCGGAAATGGGTTTTGTTAGTCCCGATGAATTTATTGGCGTAATTGAAAGCTCGGGGCAAATTACGATTTTAACGCGCTGGGTATTAAAAACGGCTATCGCCCAGTTGCGTGTATTGCTTGATGAAAAAATAAAGATCACCTGTTCGGTGAATTTATCGGCGCTGGATTTATTGGTTGATGATTTGCCTGCGTATGTTGCTGAGTTGCTTCAGTCGCACAAAGTTCCAGCCGAGAATTTATATTTGGAAATTACCGAAAGCGCGATTATGCGCGAGGCTGATAAATGCCTGCACAATTTGCGGCGCTTGCGCGATTTGGGTGTGACCTTATCGATCGATGATTTTGGCACGGG
>DQHS01000225.1 GCA_003524365.1 Cellvibrio sp.
CAGCGCAGCAGATATATCATCAAGCCGAGATTGCTTGCGATGATTACATTTATAAATTGCGCGACAAGCATCTAATTTATGCGCGCAATCTTATGGATATAGCAGAGAGTGGTTCTGCAACAAGGGAGCCTAACAGCGCTTTATCCATGCGTGGTCATTCACCAATCTATTTGCGCATTATGGCGGTGCTGGATAAGCAGCGCGCACATCAACCGGTTGCGGTTGAGACAGCCCAGTACTGGCTTATTTGTGGGTTATTTATTTTGTTTGTATTGGCGAGTGTGCAACTTCTGCCTTTGCATCAACAGCTTCCTGCGCGCGATGGCGAACGTTTAGTTATCGAACTGAGCGAAGCGCAACAATCTGGTGACACGAATACTTTTGTGCCGCGCGTTGAGGTTTTTAGTTGGGAGTTATTGCAACAACTTAAACAACATCAGCCTATTCAACCCCTTCATTTACCGATGGAAGATAGGGTGGAAACCCTGCGTATTCAGGTTCCCCGGCCGACCCGGGCTGAGCTTCAAGAATTAACTAAAATTGAAGATAAGGAAAATTTTTTAACCTCGGTGAGTGCCATTAAACCGGATATTTCTGTTGAAGGCTTTTTGCCGATGGATATGGTAATCCCGGAATATCCAGCGCTTGCTTTGCAAAATGGGATTGAGGGTTGGGTGCAGGTTCAATTCACCATTGACATTCATGGTCAGATTGTTCAGCCACAAATCATAGCGCGTTCACCTTCGCGCGTTTTTGATCGTAGTGTCTTAACCGCGCTGAAGAAGTCGCATTACCGCCCGCAAATATTAAATGGCGAGCCGGTAATTGTGCAGGGCGTTACCGAATTATTTCGCTTCAAACTTTCCGCTGCTGATGGGCAGAATAACTCCATCGATCAACGACGACGATAAACTCCCCCCAATCTCTCTTTAATCAACCCCCGCTTGAAACTTGAGTGCTACCCAGTAGCAGGGTTTCCTGCTGCCTGAAAAAACCAAATGAGGATATATCTATGTACAGTGCAACGATAACTACCAACACTCTCCCTGATTCCAAACTGCAAACCAATAAATATAAAAGTGGCCTCTCGAATAACGTAGCGAATCGAATCGCGAATATGTTTGGCATTATTCCCTCCGCGCTGGTGGTGACGCTGTGTTTGCTTTACGGAATGTATTTGTTGGTGCATAAGGATTACCCAATGATCGTACCGAAGACTCCGCCGGTCATACCCGAAATATTTATGATGGATACTACAATCGTTCCGATTCTAGAAGAGCAGCCACCCGTAAGGCCGGTCGAGCAAACAGCTCCACCACCTATGCACAAGGTTGATCCGGTTGAAATCGAAGTAATTGGTGAAGTCAACTTTAATGAACCCGTGGTGACAGCGAAGCCACCGATAAAAGGGCTTGTGGGCTTGGGCGGCCAAATGGTGCCCTTTATCAAAATCAACCCGCAATATCCGTCAGCTGCAGCGAGTAAAGGTATTGAGGGCTATGTGGACGTAATGTTCGATGTCACAGAGTTGGGTTCTACCGACAACATTCGAATTACCGGTTATGTACCCTCGACGGTATTCAATAAAAGTGTGATTAAAGCGGTGAAAGGATGGAAGTACAAACCCAATGAGGTTGATGGTGTTGCTGTGAGAACCTTCGATGTAAAAGATCGCATTCGTTTTGCGATGGAAAAATAAAGCGCGAGAACAAAAGATTGCTAGCGCTGGGTAACAAATAGATAATGCCGCTACTATTTTTTGCCCAGTATTTTCTATGTCCGATACCCTCGCTGTTCTTTGTAATGACCCGGCTCGCTTTGTACAAGTGGAGCAATTCGCCGCGCGTTTACAGTTGCCTTTACTGATTGATCAAGCACCTGAATCGATTGCTGATTACGGTTTTGTGATGATGTTTTCCTCATCCGGAATTGCCTTGCAGCAAACCGGGCGTAAAGCGCCCGGGCCGATCATTGCTGAATTTACAGAAGGTGCAGTTGATCATCGCCGTAAATTCGGTGGCGGCAAAGGGCAGATGATCGCCAAGGCGGTCGGNNGAGACAGTTTTGTGTTGGCAACACTGGGGTGTGAACTTACTATGATCGAGCGCTCGCCCGTTGTACATCTGTTATTGCAAGATGGTTTGCAGCGCGCGTTGGAGTTTGCGCGTGAACAGGATGCTGAATTGCTGCGAGTGATTCATCGTATGCAGTTGCTTGGGCAAGACAGTCGCACCTATTTGGAATCGCTCGCACCCGCGCAGTTTCCTGATGTTATTTATCTCGACCCCATGTTTCCCGAGCGACAAAAAACAGCGGATGTTAAAAAAGAGATGGCGGCATTTCACTCGGTGGTAGGTAAAGATGAAGATGCCGATGCAATCTTACCCCTCGCGCTGGCCCATGTTAATTATCGTGTGGTGGTAAAACGCCCGCGCAAAGCGCCGTTTTTAAATAATCAGACGCCTTCTTATCAGTTGGAAGGAAAATCCAGCCGCTTCGATATCTACACCATCAAAAAATTACCGGATAGCATGCCTTCTTCCCTGTAATAGGCACTAAATAATTTTTGAATAGCGAATTGGGTTGTTATTTTTGGCGGTTTGCAAATATTCATCAAACACCATGCAGATACGACGAATCAATAAGCGCCCTTTGTTGTGCACATGAATGCCCCCTGCATCAATAGATAGCAACCCATCTTCAATCATTGGAACCAGTTGCGCAATTTCCGTTGCGAAATACTCTGCAGGATTGATAGAGAATTCCTGCTCCACTTGTGCGAAATCTAACTCCAAGTGGCAAATTAAGCTGTTGATAACAAAGCGCCGCAATACATCCTCGTCATTTAAGGTAAAGCCGCGCGCGATGGGCAGCAATCCTAAATCCATTTTTTGTTGATAGGCATTAAGGTCTTTAGCATTTTGTACGTAGATGTTGTCAATCATGCTTATTGATGAAACACCAACTGCTAACAAGTCGCAGTCTTTGTGCGTTGAATAACCTTGAAAGTTTCGCTGAAGTTTTCCGGCTTGTTGGGCACGCACCAATTCATCGTCCGGTTTGGCGAAATGATCCATGCCGATATAAATATATCCAGCCGCCTCCAGTGTTTCTATCGCAAAGTACAAAATATCCAGTTTTTCGGCTGCACTGGGCAATTCCATATCGCTTATCAGTTGCTGGCTCTTAAATAAATGCGGCATATGGGCATAATTAAACAGCGATAGCCGATCCGGATTTAAATCGATAATTTTTGTGAGT
Organism: Cellvibrio sp.; assembly: GCA_003524365.1. Classification (GTDB taxonomy): domain Bacteria; phylum Pseudomonadota; class Gammaproteobacteria; order Pseudomonadales; family Cellvibrionaceae; genus Cellvibrio. Next base: position 3,262 of record DQHS01000225.1, read on the forward strand.
GTATTTTTAATGCTATTAAGTGTTTGTAAGGGTAGGCCGTAAATTAAATCCATGCTAACGGATTGGTAGTTTTGTGCGCGCAGACCCTGCATTAATTCGCTAACTTGCTCAACGGTGTTGTAGCGATTTACGGCTTTTTGTACTCGCGTATCAAAGTCTTGTACGCCCATACTAACGCGATTAAACCCTAACTCGCGCAAGTGCCCCATGGTATTAACGCTCACGCGGCCAGGGTGAATCTCTATTGAAAACTCACCTTGGTCATCATTGGCGAGACGAAACAACCGCCGCGTTGCATGCATCAACAGCGACATCTCGTCATCGCTAATAAATGTGGGGGTTCCGCCACCCCAATGCAGTTGTTTTACCTCGCGCTGGTTGTCGAGTAAGTCGGCGTAGAGTGCTAGCTCCTGAATCATGCGTTGGATGTAGGGAAGCGAACGGCTTTTATTGTTGGTTACAATTTTATTGCAGCCGCAGTAATAACAAAGGCTGTCGCAAAAGGGGATGTGAAAGTAGAGCGATAAAGGTCGCTGCGCCTGATTGCTGCGCGCGATGGCGTTGAGTAAAGCCGCCTCAGTAAACGATTCCTGAAATTGCGGCGCGGTAGGGTAGGATGTATAACGCGGTCCAGCCAGATCATATCGGCTGATCAGATCTTTATCCCACTCAACGTGTTGCATAACGACTGACATAGACAACTCCCCCTCAGCATATTGGCTATGGTAAAAATTTGCGTTCCGCACTGAATTGATGTGGATCAAGCCTATAATGATGGCTCATTGATTACGCGTATTTTTTTATGACTGCCCTACCAAACCAGCTTCCCTCCAAATCGCTTCTGGATCAAATTGCCGATGCCCTTGCCGGGCCGGGTTTTATTATTCTTGATCAACCCTTGCCCGTATCTTTGATCAATGGTTTGATCGATAACCTCCACGCTCAGCAGGCGGATTTTAAACCGGCTGGAGTAGGGCGGCAGGGGGATTACCAGCGCAATCAGGATATTCGCGGTGATGCCATTCAATGGTTAGAGCCGGGCGATCCTGCTGTCACAGAATTTTTACGCTGGATGGATAAACTGCGGCTGGGAATCAACCAGCGTTTGTTTATGGGCTTGTTCGATTACGAGTGTCATTATGCGGTCTATGCCCCCGGTGTTTTTGGTAAAAAGCACCGGGGGCATAGACCGCATAATG
>DQHS01000217.1:0-8296 GCA_003524365.1 Cellvibrio sp.
GGGATTTGAACCCCCGTCCGCCAGCACTCCATCCTCGGCTCTACATGTTTAGAACCGCCTATTGATTTAGCGATTTACAGCCCAGCGGGCGGGACGTAAACCGCGATCCTGATAAGTTTTAGCTGATCCACCCCAGGCAGGCTTCACTGCGATCCAGTTCTGTATGACGGGCTTTAACGCGGTACTGGCACCTTGTTAGAGACCGTTAGCGGCGAACCGCTAAATGGTGCTTTCAAAAGCTGCTTACGCAGCTAATTGGGCACCGTAGTTGTCATCATTGGCAACTGTAAGTTTGCAGCTTTGGATTAACGTGATTGGCTACCCTCACGACATGCACCTAAGACTTTGTTACCAGCGTCGAATCCAAATCGACCCCAATCGCTGAACTTGATGGGTTGTTCTTGCGAGCTTCCCACGTCAAGTAGCGAGTGGCGGCATTCTACCCCTATTAATCGCGATAGGGAACAATGGTTTGAATGCTGCCATCCGCATTGTAGTTAAGTGGGGACATCTTCACCGAACGCAAGTGGGTGATGCCTTTGGACAACACTGAATCGTGGTAGAACAGATACCACTGGCCTTGGTATTCGGCGATGGAGTGATGGGTTGTCCAGCCGATCACCGGTTCAAGGATACGGCCTTGGTAGGTGAAGGGACCATAAGGGTTGTCACCCGTGGCATAACACAAAAAGTGAGTGTTGCCGGTGGAATACGAGAAGTAGTATTTGCCGTTGTATTTGTGCATCCACGAGGCTTCAAAGAAGCGACGGTCGTGATCGCCTGCCAGAATGGGTTGGCCGTTTTCATCGAGGATTTTAATTTCGCGCGGTGTTTCGGCGAATTGCAGCATATCGTCACTCATGCGCGCGACAATCGGCCCGAGTGCGGGTTCGTTATCGGCTGGTTCGCCACGATTTGCGTCATATTGATTGTTGCGATAATTCTGCAACTGGCCGCCCCAGATTCCACCAAAGTACATGTAGTAGCTGCCATCGCTATCTTCAAATACCGCAGGGTCGATGGTGTAGCTGCCTTTAATTGCTTCGGGTTCGGCTTTGAACGGACCGATGGGTGAATCGCCCACAGCGACGCCGATTTGAAAAATATCGTCCGCACGTTTTGCCGGGAAATATAAATAATATTTGCCATTTTTATGCGCGGCATCCGGTGCCCACATTTGACGTTGCGCCCAAGGCACATCTTTTACATGCAGGGCAACGCCGTTATCGACTGCGGGGCTATCAGGTGAATCCAATGAGATAACGTGATAGTCCTCCATGCCGAAATGATCACCGTTGTCGTTAAACGGAATTCCCGCTTCAATATCGTGCGATGGATAAATATAAATCTTGCCATTGAACACATGCGCCGAGGGGTCGGCGGTGTAGATGTGTTCAACCAACGGTTGGGAAATTGCGCGCGCTTTTAAATCGGCCACTACTTCCGGAGCTAATAATTCTTCAGCCATACACTATTCTCACTACTTCAATTCAAAATGGTATTTCAATTCATGTTGGAAAAAACTGACTTAACTATTACTGGCCGGCAGATTTACGGCGAGCATTTAAGTCTGCTTCGATTTGCGTCTCCAGCGGTTTGTTAATCGCGTAGAAGAACATACAGGCAACAGCAGCAAAGAAAGGCAGCGACGCAAACACACTCACCGCCGTTTTAATACCTTCAATTGTTTCGGCATTTTGTGCGGGGAGCGAAGCTTCGTAACCGTAGTAGGCGAGTAACCCCGCAACCAGTGAGCCGCCAATGGTTAAACCGGCTTTAAGTCCGAGAATCATCGCGGAGAACACAATCGCCGTTGCGCGGCGATTATTTTTCCACTCCGAGTAGTCGGCAACGTCAGCAATCATCGCCCACAGCAGCGGAATGGTTACGCCGTAGAAGAAGCCGTGCAGAATTTGCGATACAAAGACAATACCGATGTTTTCAGCAGAGAAAAATTTGAACGCCAATACAAACAAGGTGGATAAGAATAAAGCACCGGCGAAGACGTTGCGTTTACCGAATTTATCGGCCAGGTTTTTGGAGAAACCTATGCCGATAATCATCATGATAATGCCGCAGGCGTTAAACAAACTGAACGCGGAGGTAGGCGCGTCTTTCGGCCATTGGAACTCAGACAGACCAATACTGGAAAGACCGTGGTTGAGGCCAGCGATAAAGCCATTGAAGCCAATGTTTTGCAGGAACTCCGCCAGCTTGGCTTCATTCAAATAGTTTTCAAAATAAAATATATACATGCCGCCTTTGAGTGCGAGGGTGACGAATACCAGCACAGTCACCACCAACATCACAATCCAGGGCAGATTTTTAAACAAATCGGAAACGTCCTGCGTAATTGAATTCCGCCCGGCAACTACCGGTAAAATCCGTTCTTTTGTTGTTATGAAGGCAATCAGGAAAAACACGGTGCCGACAATTGAAAAGAGCAGCATGGTGTTGTGGAAGCCGACCGCTTTATCGCCATCACCCAGAATTAATACCAGCGGCAATAACAACACCTGAATAACAAATTGCGCAACCATCACAGCAACAAAACGGTAGGAAGACAAACTGTTGCGGTCAGACATATTGCCGGTGAGCACGCCACTCAAAGCGGAGTAGGGCAGATTGTTCGCGGCGTAAATAATCAATAGCAAAATGTAGGTTACAAAAGCGTAAATCACTTTGCCGTTTTCATCGAAGTCCGGCGTGCTGAACGCAAGTAAGGCTACTGCCCCAAAAGGGATGGAGGTCCACAACAGCCAGGGGCGGAATTTACCCCAGCGGGTATTGGTACGGTCGGCGATGATGCCCATTACCGGTGTAAAAAAGGCGCCGAACATACCGCCGATAGCCATAATGGTGGCCGCTTTGCCCGCTGAAATCCCATATACATCCGTATAGAAGAAGGCGAGGAAGGTCAGCAGGGTTTGGAAAATCAGGTTGGCGGCGAGGTCGCCCAGGCTGTAGCCAACTTTTTCAACAACGGATAGTCTTTGTGCAGGGAGTTGAGTCATTTGGGTTATATCTTCTTATGTGATGGTGCTTTTACTTTAGCGGACTTTGGCTAGAGCGACACGTATTCACCTATGTTTAGCATGATGCTCGCTAACAAAATGGCGACAAGTGTCGACTGAAGCCGCGCCGGTATACTTGTCGCCGCAAGGATCGCCCAATGATAGCTTATAGTCAAGAAGTATATAACTGGTGAAGAGTATGATCTCAACCAAGCATCGCGTTGCACATGGCACTGATATGGCGATGATCTGTACCGCAGCAGCCGCCGATCAGCGAGAGTTTGGTCAATTGTTTACGGAGTAATTGATAGCTCTGCCCCAGTTCCTCCGGGTTGCCGGCATCTAGACCGGTGAACTCGTCCAACTCCGCATGGCTTTTGCGTGAGGCGTTGGCACGCAAGCCACGAATACGCTCCAGCCATGCCCCGCCTTCGCCAAAAATATGTTCGAAGTGGCTGGGGTGCGCGCAGTTGATCTGATAGTAGGCGGGGTAGCTGTCGCTGGCGGCATCGACTCTGGTTATCGCATCGCGCAGATGTTGTCCTGAAGGCAAACGACCATCGGTCTCCAGGGTAAAAGATAGCGCCACCGGCATCTGGTGGGTTTTTGCAGCGAGCGTAATACCCACAGCTTCTTCTACATAGTTGAGGGTATAGGCGGTGACCAGATCGGCGGGGGTGTCGGCAAAAATACGCACCTGTTCGCCGTGGTAGCTCGCCGCTTCTTCAATAGTCATCCGGGTTGCTGCGCTGTAACCATCACCGCGTGGGCCAATTACTCCGCCAATGACGATGGGGTTGATTGCGCTTTTCCATTGCTCGCGCAACTCAACCAGAAGTTGGATGGATTGGCGATTAATCGCTTCCAGCTCTGCGCTGCTATAACCCAACTTGGTCCCCCAATCACTGTTCGCGCGCCAGGTCGGTGTTTCGATAATAAAGCCAGCGCTGTGGCGTTTGGCGATGTCGGCGTAGCGCCCGTAATATTCTTTCAGCTTGCTAATGCCCTGGGCACTGCTGAGTAAAGTGAAAGACGCGAAGGCGGGCAGGTCTATGCCCTCGTGAAAAATCATCGTCGTTTCCATTCCCCCATCGCATACCAGCAAGGTGTTGTTGGCTTGTGGCAAATGGTGGCGATGAATGGCGGTGCTAGTGTTGATGGCGTTTTGCATAGTGAATGCTCCCTATCAAAAAATCAGCGTTAATGAGTGTTTATAACGAAAACCCACGTTGGTGTAGGTGATGCCACTCTAGCGTCATCTTCGGTTAACCTATAAAGCCGTTTCGGCAACAAACTGGACAAATCGGCCATGACCCAGCAGCCCATTCGTAAACCCATTCGTATCGCCATACTGATTTTTCCCGATGTCACTATCTCCACAGCCTATGGCATGTACGACTTATTTAAGGGGGTGGGGCGCGATTGGGGTTTTGTCACCACCGGTGAGCCTGGTGATTCTTTGATGCAGCCCGAACTCGTTGCCGTCACCAGCGAGACCTTTGTGGCGGCCAATGGGGTAAGCATTACGCCAAGTTTATCGATTGCGGATTTTCCGTCCCCCGATATCGTCTGTGTGCCGGATGTATTCGTGTCCCCCACCGACCAGTGGGCAAGCCGCTTTCAGCGCGAGTTGGATTATTTGCGCGCGGCTTATGTGCGCGGTGCGACTATCGCTACCGCCTGTTCCGGTGCTTTGTTGTTGGCAGAAGCGGGTTTGTTGAACGGTTGGCAGGCGACCACACACTGGGGTTATTGTGATTATTTGCGTAAGCAATATCCCGCGATTGATGTTCACCCGCAGCGCGCATTGGTTGCCTCGGGCGATGAACAGCGGTTGGTGATGGCAGGAGGTGGCACCAGCTGGTTGGATCTCGCTCTGGTTTTAATTACACGTTGGTGCGGCGTGGAAGAGGCGATGCGTGTTGCGCGAATTCATTTAATTAATTGGCACAGTATCGGTCAGCAACCCTTCGCGCGGCTCTCCTGTCCGCCGCAAGTGGAGGATGCGGTGATCGCTGATTGTCAGGTGTGGATCGCACAACATTATCAATTACCCGCGCCTGTAGCGTTGATGGTGCAGCGCAGCGGTTTGGCCGAGCGATCGTTTAAACGGCGCTTTCAATCAGCGACAGGAATGTCGCCGTTAGAATATGTTCACAACCTGCGTCTCGAAGAAGCCAAGCAAATGTTGGAGCGCGATGATGCATCAATCGAAGCCGTTGCTAGCGAAGTAGGTTACGAAGATGCCGGATTTTTTAGTCGGCTGTTTCGCCGCCAGGTAGGTGTAACTCCCGCTGCCTATCGCAAACGTTTTGGCGGCATGCGTAAGGCATTGGCAGCTGATTTGATCAAATAAAAAATGACCATCAGAAATCCTGAGGTCGTCCCTCCAAATATTCAATTAGACGATGAGCCGAATGGCGAGCATATTGTTCTCAATGCAGACTTATCCCCTTCAGGCACTGCGGCCTTGTGCTCTTAGTCTTGTTGCGATAAGTGTGAATGTCCGTCATCGCTAATGTTATCCAGAGGAATCTAACGTGATTAGTAAACAATACACTCCGCAAGTTTTTTCATTTTTTATGGCATTGCTAATGTCATGCATCATGTCTTTTATTATTTCAGTGTTTAATGTGGGCTTGGTTGATAACATCGTTTTGATTTGGCTAAAAGCTTGGTTATTTGCATTTATTGTCGCCTTTCCCACCATTCTATTAATTACACCGACGGTGCGTAAATTGGTTGCCGTTGTTGTTGGGCAGAATTGATTGGCGGGAGATTATTGATGAGTGATGTTATTTTTTATCTTTTCGGTGCTATTTTTATTGGCATTGGCGCAACGATAATTATGGATCTGTGGGCAATTTTTCTGCGCAAGGGATTCAACATCAGTTCACTGAGCTTTTGCCTTGTTGGCCGTTGGTTCAGTTATATGCAGGACGGCATTTTCCGGCACGACAAAATTAGCTCAGCGGAAAAAAGACCGGCGGAATGCGCAATTGGTTGGACTGCCCATTATCTTATCGGCATTGCCTATGCTTTTTTATTGGTCATTCCCGCATCAGGAGCTTGGCTTGTGTCGCCTTCGCTTTTGCCAGCGTTGATCCTTGGCGTAGCGACAGTGGTTTTTCCCTTTTTTATGATGCAACCCGCGTTTGGCTTTGGTATCGCAGGTGCAAAGACACCTAACCCGGTACAGGCCAGGGTAAAGAGCGTGATGAACCATGCAGTATTTGGGGCGGGTCTGTATCTGTCTGCGATAGTATTTAATTATGCGATGCGTGGAATTGGCTAATTATTGTTTGCGTATTGAACAAGCGAGGTTGAAGCAGGGCGATGGAAATCTATCAATTAAAAACATTTGTGACCATCGCCCGAGAGGGCAGCATAACCCGTGCTTCGGAATTATTATTTCTGAGCCAACCTGCTGTTAGTGCGCATATAAAAACGATTGAAGATGAGATTGGCTTTTTATTATTCGAGCGCACACCACGCGGGATGAGCCTGACAGACAAGGGTGCAAGCTTGTTGATTAAAGCGGAACAGTTGCTGGCACTTCATCGTGAGTTAATACACGAAGCTCGGCAATTGAAGGGGAAAGCCGGAGGTAAAATTCGCCTGGGTTCAAATCGCACCCCCAGTGCACTGTTACTGGGAAAGCTCCTCACCCGCCTTGCCGAGAACTTTCCTGATATTGATGTGCAGCTGGAATATGGCAGCTCCGCCGAAATAGAAGCAGCCATCCGTAATGGCGCGCTGGATGGTGGGTTCTTCGCTGACTCTGGCGGAGACTCCGCAGAATTGATGAAATTGGTTGTCGATAAATTTGGTGTGTATTTGGCTTCACCACTGGGATGGGCAAATCCCAAAGATAATATTGATTGGCAGAAGCTGGCATCCATGCCTTGGATATGTCCCGCAACAAATAGTTGTTGCGGGCAGGTCGCAGAGCATTTATTCGAACGCGAGGGGTTTCGCCCACACAAACAAATTAGTGTTGATCACGAAAAAGTAACGCGCACATTAATTGCCGGAGGGGTTGGTTTGGGGTTTTTACATGCGGATACAGCGGAGGATGCACAGTCGAAAGGAGAGTTGGTACTGCTGGGGGAAGTTCAGCAAGAAGTTAATGTGTTTTTTGGTGTGTTACTCGACCGTGAACAAGAGCCATTAATCAATTCGGTGTTAAGTGTGGTGCGGGAGATAATTCAATAAGCGACTGCGACTATACCCGCGAACGCGGGTATCCATTTTGCGCCTGCTTCATCGGAGATGAAAAGGTAAATGATTAAACGCTCAAATACCGCTGCACCAAATCATCTTTCAGCTCAGCAATCGGCCCTGTAGCCACTACGCTACCTTTTTCCATAATAAAAAAATCATCAGCGACACGGCGGGCGAACGGCAGTTTTTGTTCGACCAGCAATACGGTTAAACCCAGTTCGCGATTGAGCTTGCGGATCACATCGCCGATATCGCGCACCACGTTAGGTTGAATACCTTCGGTGGGTTCGTCGAGGATTAATAATTTTGGATCTAATACCAGCGCGCGACCAATCGCTAGTTGCTGCTGTTGGCCGCCGGACAAATCGCCGCCGCGTCTGTGTTTCATTTCTTTCAGCACGGGGAACAATTCGTAAATCAAACCGGGAATAAAGCGCGATTTATCTTTGCGCGCACCGAGCGATATTTTTAAATTCTCTTCCACAGTTAACAGCGGAAATATCTCGCGGCCTTGGGGCACAAAGCCGATACCGCCACGTGCACGGCTCTCAGTAGAAAGCTTATTGATGTCGTAGCCATTCAATTGAATTGAGCCATCGCGCACGGGCAATAAACCGGTAATGCATTTAAGCAGGGTGGTTTTGCCTACGCCATTGCGGCCGATTAAACAGCCGCAAGTCCCTTGTTTTATATTCAGGGAGAGATCCCACAGAATATGACTTTGGCCATAATATTGATTGATGTTTTTAATATTCAGCATAATTATTTATCTCCGTCCTATTCACCAAGGTACACTTCAATCACTTTTGGATCATTTTGTACCTGATCCATAGTGCCTTCGGTGAGCACTGAGCCTTGATGCAATACTGTTACCTTGCGCGCAATTGAACGAACAAATTTCATATCGTGTTCCACCACAATCACTGAGTGATCGCCAGCGAGTGATAATAACAATTCGGCGGTTTTTTCAGTCTCTTCACCGGTCATACCGGCGACGGGTTCGTCGACTAGCAATACGCGCGGGTTTTGCATTAGCAGCATGCCAATTTCCAGCCACT
>DQHS01000217.1:8378-8970 GCA_003524365.1 Cellvibrio sp.
TTGCCAGCGCCGTTAGGGCCGATGATGCAACGTAATTCACCTTCGTTGATGTAAAGGTTTAAATTGTTGAGTGCACGAAACCCGTCAAAACTGACCGAGATACCTTCTACGTAAAGAATGGTGCCTTTGGTAGTATCCAGTGGTGCACCAAAATTCGGATCTGCTTGGCCAAGTGTGCGGCGAGCCTGTGAAAAAATATTCATTACACAATCTCCTTCGCAGTGGTGGTCGTGGCTTCTGGTGTGGCGGGNNGTTTTCTTATTGCGATTAAATAATCCGACTAAACCTTTTGGCAATATTAACGTCACGATCACAAATAGTGCGCCCAATGCAAACAGCCAGGTTTCAGGCGAATAGGAGGTAAAAATTGTTTTGCCATAGTTAACCGTAAACGCACCGACAATCGCACCAAACAATGTCCCGCGTCCACCAGTGGCAACCCATACCACTAATTCAATGGAGTTGAGTGGTGAAAATTCACCGGGGTTGATAATGCCTACCTGCGGCACATATAACGCACCGGCGATGCCTGCGAGAATTGCGGAAAACACAAAAAGCCAGAGTTTATAAGATTCCACTTTGTATCCGCAAA
>DQHS01000294.1 GCA_003524365.1 Cellvibrio sp.
GGCATCTTTGGTGGTCGAGTCAGCCGCAGTGGCTGCCGCTGCGGCCTCCTGCGTGCTGCGTGCGACCTCAACAGCAGACGCAGCCAGTTCATTGATGGCACTAGCGACTTGCAGGGTTTGTTCGCGTTGCTGATCCAGGGTTTGGTGAGTGGCGTTAGTATCTTGCGATACTTGTTGGCTGATACTGGCGACCTGCTGCGTGAGCTGCTGCATGCGTTGAATCAGGCCGTGAATGGAATCGACAAAGCTATTGAAGGCGGTAATTACTGCACCGATTTCATCGTTGCTGGTGCGTGTAAGGCGGCGCGTCAGATCGCCGCCGCCGCGTGCTATGTCTTCTAAACTACGGACCAAACCATTGAGCGGTGCGAGAGTCCTATTGGCGATATAAATCGCGAGCAGCACAATGGCACCGAGCAACACCAGCGCTACGACAAATACCCGTAGGAGGGTTGCACTGATATGTTCATCTGCCAGTGCCCGTGCCGAGGCAACAGCGTCATCGATACTGTCGATATAAAAGCCGGTACCCAGCATCAGATTCCACTTTTCGAGCCAGATGGCGTAGCTTAGTTTCGGGTAGGCCATATCACCCTGCCCCAAGCGTGGAAAGTGATAAGTGACGAAACCACCGCCAGCCTGCCCTTGCTTAACCAACTCGTTGATGAGAAAGACACCGTTAACATCTTTGTAGTCGCGAAAACTGTCGCCAATCCGCGCGCTGTCGCTGCCGGAAAATACCCGCACTGAGCTGCCATCGTAGCCAAAGTAGTAGCCATCTTTACCGTATTTCAATTGCTTCAGCAGGGCGATGGCCTGGTCTTTTTCGGCGGAATCGCCCTTGGCTGCGGCATCATAGAGCGGCTTGATGAGGGAGTTGGCGATATCCAGCGAATTGCGCAATTCGGTCTTGTGCGCGTTGAGCAGGGTGTCGCGCAATATGTCCATATCCTTATCAACAACGTTCTGCATACGGGCGCTGACCAAAACCAGAAGCACGGCCAAAATCGCAATGCCGGGCAGCAACCCAAGCAAAATCAGTTTGTATTTCATCGACATGGAACCCATGGCGATCCTCCTATTAAGTCTTTATTGGGATTTATATAGTGGATAATTATGTCATATTGTTATTATGACCAATTGTAACCGGTATCAACTGAACGACCAGTTATTCAGACGAAAAGATCTAAAATCGTCTATATTCAAATACATAGTTATAACGGGGTTAACCGACGGCATCCGCATGACCAACGCGCCACAGATCGAACCATTACTTAAAAAACTTGTAGTGCCAACGCAAGATTTGGCGCAGCTGGGTTTTTGCGGCGGCAATAAAGAGTCCCAGGTCAAAACATGGCTGCAAAACCTACCCCTCACCCAAGCCCAGCAAGTCAGCGGCCTACTCTATACCGCCATCCACGAAGTCAGCCGGTTGCGCACCAGCAGTGACCAGCGATTGGCGATCCTTGAGCTGCTGCGCGTACCCATCCATCAGACCCTGAATGGACTGGCGCTTAAATACCTCAACCAACCACTGATACTGCCTGAAGCGGCCATGAAAACGGCTACTGTTGCGCAGGCGATCCAGAAGCATTTCCTGAATAGTTATCTGGCGCTGGTGCGCGACCTCTGTGGAGCCCAGTCCGACAAAGACAAGTCCGCGCAGGCATTAGTGATCCACCGCGCCATTACGGCCATTGGCTTGTTGATATTGCGCTCTTACCAGTTGTATTTGCCCATCGCCAACCAGTTGTGGACTGAACTCCATGCGCTTTACCAATTGGCCTGCCATCTTGAAATAGAGCAGACCCCTCAAGAAGACAAACTACCGCATCACCAGGGATTAAAAACCATCCATTCGGTCTACTTGCGTTGCTTGTTGCTGGCGACTGCCCGCCCCAACCAACTGCGGCAGGATGAAATTGAAAGCACCTATAACTTGCTGGAATTGCTCGCTCCTATGGCCGAGCTGGTTGATTATGATCCCACCGGCAAAGAAAACCTGTTTGTGGTGCTGACTAACAGCAACCGCCCGCCCTTTTATAAATCCCACTGGCGCCCAGCGAGCAACCCGGGCGAGCAGCCTCCGCTGGAAATACGCACTAGCCACTTGGTGGATAGACTGCAAGAGCAGCAAAAAAGCGGCAATGAAACCGCCGATGGCAGCACGAGCATCCGCAACCAACTCAATCTGTCGGTATCACTAACCAAACATCTGGCGCAGGCCTGGAGCCATTTGGCATTACGCAGTTTTGAGCGGCAGGATGTGAGTGCGGAAATTGAAGTCACCGTTGGCCTGACCAATATTCATTTTTATCTGGCAGGCGAGCAGCCATTCAATATCTTTCTCAACCAAAGCAGTGCGATAACTGATACCCCCGAAAAAGGCGCCATTTACCAGAAGCGCGGTATCCAGCTAAAAACAGATAAAACCAAAAAGGAAGATGACCCCTGGGGTGATGCATTTGATATTACCGGCACCGTCTTTGATGGCCGCACACTGCCAACCTTCAACATTGAGAAGCAAATCAAAAGTCAGGAAGCTGAGAGCTACCAAGGGCTGCATCCTATTTATACCGTGCCACTAATGGATCGCAGTGCGGGCGGATATGGCTTGGAATGGCGCAACGAAATACCAATACAGGTACGTGCTGGCGAGCTGCTCGGCCTGCGCGAATACGGGCGTACCAAATGGTCAATTGGTGTAGTGCGCTGGGCGCACCAGATAAAAGGCGCCACCCAGCTGGGAATTCAAGTACTCGCACCTCAAGCACTACCTGTTGGGCTGGCGGCGGTACATAAGACCGGCGGTTTTGCCGAGTACCTGCGCGCCCTGCAGATTCCCGAACTGCGCGCGGTAAACCAACCACCCAGCCTGATCACCAATGCCATTTCATTTCATGAATACAGCAAGGCGCGTCTCTATACGCAAGCGCAAGCAGGTGTTAGCTATGAGGGGGATAAATCGGTTCAGCTAACCCAGCGGTTATTTGCTACAGGCGCTTTTAGCCAGTTTGGCTTCCGCGAATTGGTAACCGCCAAGCCCGAGCCCAAAACCAATAAGGACGATTTTGATTCAGTCTGGGAATAATCTGGACAGACAACCTGTGAGCTACTGCACAAAAGCCTCGACCAGATCGCATAAATAGCATGACAGGTTGAGCAACTCATTGATTTAAGTAATATAGCCTACAGTTGAATAGCCCCGCGTAACGCAAGTACTTGGCGACGCAAGGTAGAGTTTTTTGGTTTATCGGCAACACCTGACACAATAATCGACGCAACCGTATTACAAATCACATATACATGAACGCGCGCGCAAAAAAAACGCGCTATAGTCAACCACATAGCGGCGCTCTGACTTTGCCGGACTAAATAGAAGATATATGACCACGACCGATACTATACGACTCCTGATCCTCAATAATCAGCGCTCAGAGGCCGAGCGATTGATCAGCATGCTGCACGCATCTGGCCATCCCTGTCGGGCACAGCATGTGGAAAGCGAGGAAGCACTCGTTAAACTGCTGCAAGAGCAAAGCTGGGATCTGCTGATTGGCAATAACGACACTACTGCACCTACTCCTCAGGTGGCGATCAAACAAATTCGCCGCCTTAATAAAGACGTGCCGGTCATCCTGCTCTATGAAACTGATGAAGATGGCAGCCCCTTCGCCAGAGTAGAAGGTATGCGCCTGGGCGCCGCCGATGTAGTGGATGTTGATGACGACCAACATCTCCTGCTAGTGATCGACCGGGAGCTGGCCAACCGTGAACAACGGCAGGCGCGCCGTAATACTGACCGCCGCTTCCGCGAGGCCGAGCGCCGCAGCCAACAACTACTCGACAGCTCGCGCGATGCCATTGCGTTTATTCAGGATGGTCTTTATCTCTACTCCAATGAATCCTTCGCCGAACTCTTTGGCTACCAGAACAAAGACGATATCGAAGCCATGCCGATTATGGATATGGTGACCAGCAAAGACCAAATGCGCCTGAAAAACTTCCTCAAAGACTTCATGTTCAAAGGTGATGAGGCGGAATCCAGCTCACTCGGCTTCACCGGCATCACCCAGGAAGGTAAAGAAACCCATATCGATCTGGAAGTATCGCTGGTCACCTACGATGAAGAACCCTGCATTCAGTTCCTCGCACGCGCGTCGGCAACATCCATCAATACCAACAATGAAGAATTGGAAGCGCAGCTCAAACAAATCAAATGGCAGGATCTAGTCACTGGCGCATACAACCGCCAATATTTACTCAACCAGCTCGACCACATTATCGATAACGTCGATGAGAAGCAGTATTACTGCCTCTTTTACATAGAACTCGATAACTTCAGCGAACGAGTAAAAAACACATTTGGCGTAGCCGGTGCCGATCTGGCACTGATCGACATAGCCACCCTGTTGCGCGCTAAAGCCAATACCAGTGACACCATTGCACGCCTGGGCGATTCCACCTTTGCCATCATCTCGCCTAATGTGAAAGCCGATGCTGCGGTTAACCGCGCCATGCAATTCTGTAAAGATCTGGAAGCACACATTATCGATATCGATCACAAAACCCTGCAAATCACTTGCAGCATTGGCATTTCGCTGATTAACGAAACCACCACCAGCACCAATACAGTGATCGAACAAGCGCGCGCTGCCATGGAAAAAGTCATCGCCAAAGAGGGTAATAGCGCGCTACTGTTTGAGCCTGATGCTCCCAAGCTGGATTTTAAAATCGATCTCGCCAGCGCAATCCAGCAGGCATTGGACAACGACCGCTTCCGCCTGCTATTCCAACCAATTATCAGCCTGCGCGGCTCGGACGAAGAATATTACGAAGTCTATTTGCGCATGGTGGATGAAAACGGCAACGAAATTTCACCCAACCACTTTTTAGAGGCGGCCGCTAACATGAGCGCCTGCACTAAAATCGACCGCTGGGTGATTTTGGAATCAATCAAAATGCTCTCGCAGCATCGCGCGAAGGGCAACAAAACAAAATTGATCGTCAATATTGGCCGCCAGTCCCTATGCGATGAATCCTTGGTACCTTGGCTGGGCGTTGCATTTAAAGCAGCCAAGCTAACGGCAGACTCCATTGTGTTCCAGGCGCAGGAAATTGATGTGACCAATCACTTGAATGCAGCCAAACAATTTTCCGAAGGGTTGGAAAAACTCAAAACCAGTTTTGCAATTAGTAATTTCGGCTGCTCACTCAATCCATTTAATACGCTTTCCCATGTACCAGCCAACATGATCAAAATTGATGGGTCTTTCACCACAGATATCCAAAACAATAATGAGAGTCCGGAAACCCTGATCCAATTAATTGAAAAACTCAATAGTGAAAGCAAAATCACGCTAGTGCCTTTTGTGGAAAATGCCAGCGTGCTATCTACCCTGTGGCAAGCCGGCGCGCACTACATTCAAGGCCATTATCTGCAAGAGCCAAGCCACGGCATGAATTACGATTTCAACATGGAATCGTAATTTGCACCCACCAACCTTTTTGAAAAAGGCAAAATAAAAAACCGGAGCCTATGACTCCGGTTTTTTCATCTCCACACTAACGTCAAACTTTTAACAGGCCGCGAAATGCCCTTACCGCATAGTAAGATTGCGCACCGTTGTGATAGACAAAAACACAATCGTAACGGCGATCAGCAAAAAGTGCCCCGCCCAACTTCCTAATCGCAGCAGGTGTTTGTATCCAGCTCGATGTTTTCAAATCAAACTCGCCCAATGTCTGCAACTCACGATACTGCTCTTCTGTTAACAGCTCGATACCCATAGCGGCTGCCATATCAAGCGCATTATTTTCCGGCTTGTGCTCCTTGCGCGACACCAACCCCTCGCGGTCATAACATAAACCTCTACGACCTTTAGGCGTTTCCGCTGAGCAATCATAAAAAATATATTCGCCCGTCTTTTTATCAAACCCAACCACATCCGGCTCACCGCCCGTTACCTCCATTTCATTAAGCGATGCTAATTTTTTAGACTCAGCCTCAAGTTTTGCTTGTACCTTATCCCATTGAATATCTTTATGACGCTCCATGTGTTTCTCGAAACGGGTTTTCAATAGTTTGAGTAATTCTTCACGTTGTTTTGTGTTCATATTATTTGGTCTCTGTTTGTCTGGAATATTCACTGGATCAAGCTTATCCAATTAGCCCCGCATAAATCTTCGCACTCAAATAAATCAGATTTTTGGTAGAAATGAGAACCAATGATTAGAACGACATCCACACTCCGCGTACATTAACAACTGTTAGCCAGATACTTATCGCCGGGCGAATCCACTAGCGCAAAGCTGCAGGGTGGCACTAACGCAAAGTAGCGCACACTAATTATGTGCAAAACAGCACAGTGCAGAGCTTGGCCATACAGATAACTGTCACAAAATATCGCCACTATAGTGCGATAAATGACTGGGTGCAGTTTGCGCGCCAGTGAATATAAAAACAAAAAACTCAACAAAAATATACTCGGCAAAAACACCACGCATGGCCAGGATTCAAATCATCCTGGGATTTTCGGTCGCAAAAAATTGTTCTAGCCAATTTGTCTCGCCAGTTATTTCAGTCTTCGGATTGAAAAATCCCCTGCGCAATGAGATGGCTTTTGCTCGCCCTAAAAAAACAAAACTCAACTGTAAATACATCGGACGTGCCATGAAAACCCTCGTCGTTTATGCACACTTACTTGCAGCATGTATCTCGATCGGGATCTTGCTCATTCAAGATTTATCGCTGGCTAAATCGCGCGGTAAAGCCTTGTCTGCCAGTGCTATTAAAGAACTCACCAAATCAGCTGAAATTATGTTTGTTGCACTGGTAGTGCTCTGGCTTACCGGGCTTGCGCTGGTGCTGCTCGGTTATTTGGAAAATCCGCAACAGTATTTAATGAACGAGAAACTCTGGGCGAAATTTACCGTAGTTTCAGTATTAACACTCAACGGAATCGCACTGCACTACTTTAGCTTTCCACGCGTGACCTCACGTCGCGGTTTGTTGGACCTGCCCACCTTTGAACAAATTCTGGTGACTATTACCGGTGCCATTTCATCTACTTCATGGTTATTCGCGTGTTACCTCGGCATCGCCCGCCCATGGAATTACACCGTGGATTACAACTTCGTAATGTTCATTTACGCGGGATTATTAATAGGCGCGATTATCGTTGCCGGTGAAGTACTGCGCATGATGCGCGCGCCTGAGCCGCCGTTGCTCACTGAAAAAGTACAACTGCATACAGTGAGAAAAATGGAATAAATCTTTAACCAACCAATACCGTTCAGCGGTTTTTCTGTTAGTCGAGTTCGATTCTTTTAACCATAACGATTGTTAATGACCACCGCCGAATTCGTTCGGTATTTATCTCTGAGGAAGACACTATGAGTAGCTTTANNCTCTCTATGCGGCCGGGTTTTCTCTGGCGATATCCGCACTCTCCACCCAGGCTTACGCCGGATGCCAATATTTGGTCGCCAGCCAGTGGAATAATGGATTTACCGCCACCGTAAAAATCACTAACACTGGCACCAGTGCCATCAATGGCTGGGATGTGAATTGGCAATACGCTGGCGATAACCGCATCACTCACAGCTGGAACGCCACACTTGGCGGCACCAATCCCTACACGGCCACTAACCTCAGTTGGAACCGTACCATACAGCCCAACCAATCGATTGAATTCGGTGTACAAGGATCCAAAGGCGCAGCAGCGGCGGAAATTCCGGTGATTAATGGCACTGTGTGCGATGCGGCTACCACCAGCAGCTCATCCGCAGCATCGTCTGTTGCCTCGTCGATAGCATCCTCGGTCGCACCATCAAGCACTCCTGCCTCCAGCAGCAAGGCAAGTAGCTCATTGGTCGCCGCGGCAGGAACCTGGGGGTTGAACAGCAGCGCGTCTTACCTGAACTTCGTCACCA
>DQHS01000339.1:0-9019 GCA_003524365.1 Cellvibrio sp.
GGCTGCGTGCGCGAGCAGGACACGGTGGCGCGCCTGGGCGGCGATGAATTTGTCGTGGTGTTTGATAATTTGGGGGACAACGCTGAAATGGCGGCACAGGAAGCAAAAAAACGCGCCGAAGAATTGCACGATTTAATCAACTTACCCTACCCGTTACAACAATCTGTATTCCATTGCACCATCAGTATCGGCGTAAATTTATTCAAAGGTCAGACGCGCAGCATCGACGATTTATTGCGCCACGCCGATGTGGCTATGTATCAAGCCAAAGACAGTGGCCGCAACGCTATTCGCTTTTTTGACCCGAACATGCAATCACATTTGGAAAAACGCGCGGCAATTGAAGCAGACTTGCGCACCGCTTATGAATCCAAACAGCAACTTGTCCCCTACTATCAAGTGCAAATTGATAACCACGGCAAGGCAATTGGTGCAGAACTCTTATTGCGCTGGAAACACCCGCTCAATGGCATGATCTCACCCGCCGACTTTATTCCAGTCGCCGAGCAGACCGGTTTAATTGTAGCCATCGGCAAACAGGTCATCTATCAAGCTTGCGAACAATTACGGCAGTGGAGCCAGCAACC
Source organism: Cellvibrio sp. (assembly GCA_003524365.1). GTDB lineage: Bacteria > Pseudomonadota > Gammaproteobacteria > Pseudomonadales > Cellvibrionaceae > Cellvibrio. Next base: position 588 of record DQHS01000339.1, read on the forward strand.
GAAATTTGCAGCGCTCAGCATCGCCGTGAATGTGAGCCCGATTCAATTTAACCAAGCGCACTTTGTTGATGATGTGCTGGGGATTGTCCATGACAGCAATATTAATCCCCGCCTGTTAAAGCTCGAGTTAACTGAAAGTTCGCTGCTGAAAAACGTCGATCAAAGCATCGAAAAAATGCAGGAGCTGCAAAATAACGGCATAGGATTTTCGATGGATGATTTTGGGATTGGCTATTCATCGCTATCGTATCTTAAGCGCCTACCGCTCGATCAATTAAAAATTGACCAAACCTTTGTCCGCGATATTGCGATAGACCCCAACGATGCGATTATTGCGCGCACGATTATCGCTATGGCGCAGAATATGAATTTGCAAGTGATTGCCGAAGGTGTGGAAACTGAAGCGCAGAAAAACTTCCTGGAACAGAATGGCTGCTCCATGTTCCAGGGTTATTTTTTCGGAAGACCAGTAGCGATAGATGAGTTTGAGCAACAATTAGTTGAGCGGCATTACTGTTGATAAGTCGTTGCTAAAAATTCCACTACTACTTTACGCGTGCTGATAACGAGTTGGATCTGCAATGCCCGCTTGCACAAAACCTTGCTTGCGCAGACGACAGCTATCGCATTTGCCGCAGGCCTCACCCTGATCATTCGCTTGGTAACAAGACACGGTCAAACTGTAATCCACCCCCAACGCCATGCCCAACTGCACGATCTCTGCTTTGCTTAAATGAATCAGCGGTGTGCGGATGTGCAATTTATTACCTTCTGCCCCAGCGCGCGTTGCGAGATTCGCCATGGCTTCGTACGCAGCAATATATTCGGGGCGACAATCGGGATAACCCGAAAAATCCACCGCATTCACGCCGATAAAAATATCGTCGCACCCCAATACTTCCGCCCAACCCAATGCGATCGATAAAAATACCGTATTGCGCGCAGGCACATAGGTCACTGGAATGCCGCCGGTCTCTTCTTCCGGTACATCAATCGCATCATCGGTCAGCGCTGAACCGCCAATGGAGCGCAAGTCCAATTTAATCACTTTGTGCTCAACTGCACCCAGGGCTTTTGCCGTGCGTTCTGCTGCAAGCAATTCGGAGCTGTGGCGCTGACCATAATCAAAACTCATGGAATAGCAGGCGTAACCTTCGCTGCGCGCTATCGCCAGTACAGTAGTGGAATCGAGACCACCAGAAACAAGCACCACTGCTTTTTTTTGCGCCATAACAACTACCGGAATCTATAAGATTTAAAGATAAAAACGTATGCAAAACTGTTGGCGATTAATGACCGGGAGCATCATTCCACAGGAGTTTGTGCAGCTGCAATTGAAAACGTACAGGCAGATTATCCGCAAGAATCCATTCTGCCAATGCCAGTGGAGTCACCTGGCCAAAACTCGGCGAGAACAACACTTCCGCCACTTTGCCTGTGAGCTGATGCTCATCTAACTTAAAGCGTGCCCACTCGTAATCGGCGCGATCACAAATCACAAACTTGATTTGATCCTGCGCACTGAGTAACGGAATATTTTCCCAACGGTTGCGACCCACCTCACCTGAGCCGGGCGTTTTTAAATCCATTACCTTAATTACGCGCGGATCTACATCGTCCACTGGTAAGGCACCGCTGGTTTCGAGCGATACGCTGTATCCAGCATCGCACAATGCAGTCAGCAGGGTCAGGCACTCACGCTGAGCCAATGGTTCGCCGCCAGTAACACAGACGTAACGCGGGTTAAAACTGGCAACTTTGGCGAGAATTTCATCGAGTAATAATCGCTCGCCGCCGTAAAATGCGTATTCTGAATCGCAATAACCGCAGCGCAGCGGGCAACCGGTGAGGCGCACAAATACTGTCGGCAACCCAACTGTGGTGGACTCGCCCTGCAGCGAATAGAAAATCTCGGTAATTTTTAAACTGGATTGGGTCATGTGGACTGTGCGTTGTATTGCTAGCGGGAATCGGGCAGTGGTTACCGGAAAAAACTCCAGCATACCGTGATATTTAAGCGCGATTAGGAAAGACGCGCAGTTTACCTAAAGGCGGCCTGCGATGCGAGGCAAATGCTGCTCGTTATTTGCCCTGCCGCCGCTAGCGCTGTTATGCTGGCAGATCCTCGCTTTTCGCCAGCGCCGCATCAACTTAACTGACCAGTTTTGAAGCCAATGATCAAACCAACCAAAACCCGCCGCCAACTGCACAAAGAACTGGAGCAACAAGTTCAGGACTTTCTGCATCAAGGCGGACACGTTAACGAGGTACCGCGTGGCTTAAGCGGGCGGCTGGACGCCAATAGCCCCCTTATCAGTATTTTCGACGGCAGTAGTCAGGAAGATCGCACCCCCTTGCCCGACGTAGTTGCCGCCATAGAAGCGCGTAAAAAGCCTCAGCTGGCGCAAAAACCGAAGAAGTTGCGCCCTCGTAAAAAAGTGATTCTGGATGATTTTGGTCAACCACTGCGCTGGGAATGGGTCGAGGAATAGCGAACGCTTCGCATTGGATCGCACCATAAAAAAACCGCAGTAGTTGCCCGCTGCGGTTTTTTTATGAGGTTCATGTACAAAGTTTAAAGCCAATCTTTGCGCTTGAAGTACCAATAAGGCAGCACAGCAGATAGCAACATCAACGAAACGGCTACCGCAAAACCATATTTCCAATGGCTGTGCGGAATAAACTCGAAGTTCATCCCATAGGCGCTGGCAACCACCGTGGGCGGCAGGAATACCATGGCTGCGATGGAAAAGATTTTGATGATCTGGTTTTGTTCGATATTAATGAAGCCCTGGGTCGAGTCCATTAGGAAGTTGATTTTGTCGAACAAAAAAGCGGTGTGCGACATCAATGTGTCCACATCGCGCTTGATCTCCCGCGCCGTCTCCTGCAATTCAAAAGACTCACGCAGATGGCGCTGCAAGAAGGAAATTGAGCGCTGAGTGTCCATCAGGCAAAGACGGATTTTTCCGTTGCTATCTTCCAGCTTGGCAAGCTTGTCAATTGCTTCTTCCAGCTCCGAATCGGCATCCTCCAACACCATATGGCTGACTTCTTCAAGCTTGCGATGAATGTCTTCAAGGGCGTCGGCGAGGTTTTCTACCTTCTGCTCAAACATAGTCACCAATAGATCCTGCGGGGATGACACCTGAACCTGCCCGGCGCGGGCACGCATGCGCAACAGGCGGAAGTCAGCCAAGTCACCATCGCGCACTGAGATCAGACGTTTGTCTTGCAAGATGAAATGCAACAGTCGCGGTACTGTGACGACCAGATTCGCCAGGGGCAAGAAACAAGGAGTGCACATGGATGCCGACACCATCCTGAAAATAGCGCGCAGAGAATTCGATCTCCTCCACATCATCGGACTCTGGAAGTTCGGCGCGCAGGAAGGTGTTTAACTCTTCACGCTCTTCATCGCTGGGTTCGCGCGCATCAATCCAGATCGCGTTGTTGAGTGACAGCTTGGTGTTTTCATCAGACTGTTTGTCTTCCCGCAGGGTATTACCTTGAACTTTAAACATTCTTAACATCGGTGTTTATCTCCTCAAGCGTCAAGGTTTGCGGTGGGTCTGGGCAATTTGGCGGCTTTATAGCATAGGCCAATTAAACTTAACCTATTTTATTAAGTTTTCATTGCAAATTACCTTCTGGAAAAGTATCACTTCTTTTTATAGAAGCCAGACTCCCCAGGAGGGCGGGTTTTAAAGCGGCGATGTACCCAAAGATATTGATCTGGTTTAACACGCACCATGTCTTCGATAATGTTGTTGATACGCGTTGCATCCGCCACATCATCACCACTGGGAAAGTTATCCAAAGGCGCACCAAAAACCAGCTTGTAATGGCCGTTATCCTCGCGGTAATGCGCATAGGGCACAACCGCTGCGCGCCCCAGCTGAGCGATACGCGCAGTAGCCACAATCGTCGCTGCCTGAATACCAAAAAAAGGGGCAAAAACACTGTTGTCCTTACCGTAATCCTGATCCGGGGCGTACCAAACAATATGTTTCTGGCGCAAATTCTTGATCAACTGGCGGGTATCACTGAAAACAATTGCCGAACCTAAATATTGTTCCCGGGCTTTGATCAGCGCATAGGCCAACAAAGGATTGGGATCCTTGCGATATAACATATCGGGCTTGGCGTGATAACTGAATACCCGACCAGCGGGGTCCATCGTTGTAAAGTGACACCCTAACAGGATGACTCCCTGCCCATTCGCTTGTAGCGCAGCAAGTTGCTCAAAACCTTCCATATGATGGCGATTGCGCAGCTTGTCCACTTGCCCCCAGAGTGCCATCGACGACTCCATGATACTGATACCACAGTTGCGAACAACCGCACGCACCATCTGCTGCTGTGACTGCGCATCCAGCTCAGGGAAACAGAGTGCAATATTAGTCGCGGCAATACGACGACGAGATCGCGCCAAATAGTAGAAGATTGCACCAATAAAACGGCCAATCGCAAAATTTACCGACACAGGCAAGAGCGCACATAGGCGAAAGAAAGCCAGTAATAACCAGGTCGGCCAAAACCGTGGGCCATAAAAAGAAGAATGGAATTCAGGTGGATTGTGTTTATCCAAGGTACTTGCTCGCATTGAAAAGTAAAAAAGGCGCGCGGATTATAGCAACCGCTATGGTCACGTGCTTACGCAAAAACAGTACGAGGGCAAACTCGGCAGGTTTCTGCTAAGGTTGCACAGCCACAATATTGAGCCTTTATTATGCAAATTCGTCAGGTATCCGCCGCGCTGGATCACAAGCTCGCGCAGCTGGATCAACAACTCAAAAAACTGGAAGCGCAACGTGCACAACAAAACAGTGGCGAGTTACACGCGCAATTAGAACAAGACATTCTTGCGCTACAGCAAATTCGCACAAAGCTGGTCAAATCCAAAGACATCGCCTGGCGTGCTCACCGCCTGCAACATCAAAACGACGAGCATAGCCGCGCACGCCAGCGCGTTATTGGCTTATCGCTCTGTGCTTTCAGTGTGATAGGTGCGGGAGTGTTGGTGTATTTGGTATTACAGCAGTAGGTGGGCAACCTGAGCCGATCACCAATAAAGGCGACCGGCCAGAGTGACTAGCCAGCAACAGCCGCGTCAATCAAGGGTTTCAATTCGCCGTTTTCACTCATCTCAGTGATGATATCGCAACCGCCGATCAACTCGCCCTTAACCCACAACTGCGGAAAAGTCGGCCAATTGGCGAATTTAGGCAACTCCGAACGGATTTCCGGATTGGTCAAAATATCCACATACGCAAAACGTTGGCCGCAGGCCATTAACGCCTGTGAAGCACGTTGCGAGAATCCACATTGGGGGGCACTTGGCGAGCCCTTCATGTACAAAATCACGTCATTGTCGCTAATTTGTTGCTTGATTGTATCTAACACGTCCATCTCATCTACCTCGATATTCAATAGGGAGCTATTTAACAGTTTGTTGGTCAGTTAGTTATTGGGGCCAATTGGGATAATGGCAACAGGGCAAGGCGGGATATATCCGAGTATTTTGCTCAAGTATTGGCATTTTACCTCAGCCAGCACCCACAGGCCAATCACCTACGATTGCCAAATCGCTGTTTTTGCATATTCTGTCGCTAGCGATTCTGCGTTTCATCCATTGCAAAAGGGTTGTCCATAGCTGTGAAGTTTAATCTGCGCATTCAAGTGTTTTTAGTTTTTGCCTGTTTTGCCGTGCTGCTAACCGGCGGTCTATTTATGTATTCGCGGCTGAGTTTTGAGCGCGGATTTAATCACTACATGGAACAAAAAGAAGCCTCGCGCAATGCCCGGCTGATAGCAGCACTGGAACGCCATTTTACTTACAACGGCAACTGGAATGCGTTTAAGATGAACCCGCATTATTGGGAATTATTTGTCTGGCAATACAGCGCCAACTTGCGCCAGCGCAGTGAGCGCCCTATTCCCTTTCCATTCCCGCCGGAATTGAATACCCGCATCAATGGTGACGATGAAGACAGTAGTAGACCCGATCTATCGATCTTACGCAGAAACACCCAGGAAACGCGCAGAAACGATAGGCGCGAGACGGCACAATCCGCCGATTTTTTACGTCATCAACCCTACAAACGTTTTATTTTGCTCGACCGCAAAGAAAATTTAGTCAGTGGCAAAAAATGGCCCAATGAAACCTACTCCTTTAACGACCTGCATATCACTATTGATGGGCAACAAAAACGTATCGGTTATCTGGGCACACCGATTAACCCGGCGCTACGCGATTTACGCGATAACGAATTTGCCAAGCGCCAGCAAAATCACTTTTTAGTGACGGCACTGGTAGCGCTTTCCATCGCACTGGCCTGTGCCATTCCGCTCTCCTACTTGTTGACGCAGCGCGTAAAAAAATTAGCCACGCACGTCCAGCAATTGAGTAAAGGTGATTATCAACAAAGGCTATCGACCAAAGGGGAGGATGAGATCTCCACTCTTGCGGAAAATCTTAATCACCTCGCCCACACACTCAATCAAACTGAACAGGCGCGTAAGCGCTGGGTTGCTGATATCTCCCACGAACTGCGCACACCACTGGCGGTACTTAAAGCCGATCTTGAAGCACTGGAAGACGGCGTTAGAAAATTTGATGCGAAAGCCATTACTCGTTTACAAAAACATGCTGCGCGCCTCGCCAGTTTAGTAAATGATTTATACCAGCTGTCGCTCACCGACATAGGCGCAATGAGTTATCGCAAGCAGGAGTGTGATATCAGTGAAATCATCGAAGAACTAAGCGTTTCCATGCAGGACAAGCTTAGCCAAAACGGCCTTGAATTGGAGCTCACACTCCCTGCGCAACCAGTAACGGCGTTCGCCGACTCTGAGCGGTTACATCAACTGTTTTTGAACCTATTCAACAACAGCATTAACTACACCGAAGCACCCGGAAAAATTCGGGTGAGCTTATCGGCGGATGCGAAACAAGCCACTTTCGTGATTGAAGACTCAGCCCCTGGTGTTGATCCGGTTCTCCATGAAAAACTATTCGAGCGTTTGTATCGCGCCGAATCGTCGCGCAGCCGTGAAACTGGCGGCGCGGGTTTGGGTCTTAGTATTTGCCGAAATATTGTCGACGCTCACGCAGGACGTGTCAGCATTGAAACCAGCGAGCTAGGCGGATTAAAAGTATCCGTCTATTTACCACTACAGGAATCCGCATGAATATTTTAATTGTTGAAGACGAAATTGATTTAGGCGAAATTTTACAAGACTACTTAACCAGTGAAGGATTTTCCGCAACTTTAGTCAGCGATGGCGAAGTGGGACTGCAAAAAATTCTTACCGAAAAATGGGATTTGGTGTTGCTGGATTTAATGCTTCCCAAACGCGATGGTTTAAGTATTTGCCAGGAAGTACGTAAAACATCGCAGATACCGATTATTATGACCACTGCAAAAGTGGAAGAAATTGATCGCTTGATTGGTTTGGAACTGGGCGCTGATGACTATATTTGCAAGCCATTTAGCCCACGCGAAGTCGTCGCACGTGTAAAAGCAGTATTACGCCGCAGCAATAAAAGTGAAGAGCAACAAGAAGAAGGATTGCGCTTGGACAAAGAGCGGCAGTACGCCTGCGTAGGAGAGCAATGCGTAGAATTAACCAGCATTGAATTTCGAATTCTGGAAACCTTATTGCTCAATAAACAACGTGTTATCTCGCGCGATTTATTATTGAAGAATGCCTACACCGATCACCGCGTAGTGAGCGACAGAACCATGGATTCGCACATCACCAAACTGCGCAAAAAACTACAGCCTATATGTGATGACGACATTATCCACTCGGTCTATGGCGTGGGTTACCGGCTGCAGATTTCCTGATCGACCGAAGTAGTAACAGCCACCACGGAGGGTGCGCAACATCCCGCCTCACTGCAGCAAAAAACATGTTTTTTAAATCAATTTTTGGGATTTTCTCGCTCTCGAATCGACTTGCATAATTTTTCCACAGTTGCTATCGAATGCTGCAACAACCAATCTTATTTTCAGTTAAGTACGAAACACACTCAGCAAACCATCCAGCTTGCGAATCTCACGTTCGAGGCGATCGCGCGATTGGCTGGTTTGCTCGCCGGCTTCATGGTTTTGTTTTGCCTGTTGCAATATCGTATCCATGCTGCCGGTGATTTGTAGCATCGAATGCTTCTCCTCTTCCGACGCGCGCTCGATTTGCGAATTCATTTGCCGGATTTGATCCACCGCGCTCACTATGTTGGAAAAAGCCTGTGACGTGTTAGCAATGCGCTCTTTAATGACCAACGCTTTTTGTTGGGCACCGCTCATTACCTCCACCGCTTTACTTGAGCCAGTAGTGAGATTGGTAATAATTGTTTCAATTGCTTTAGTAGACTCCTGCGTGCGTGAGGCCAAGCTCCTCACTTCATCGGCGACCACGGCAAA
>DQHS01000339.1:9142-9345 GCA_003524365.1 Cellvibrio sp.
CTACCTTATCCAACGTATTGGAAACTCTGTCTACTGCATTGGCGACTTGAGAAATTTCGCGCAACTGCGCATCGCAGCCTTTGGCCGCCACGGTAATTGACTGGGTAATTTGCACACTCGCTGCAGTGAGCGTGTGATTGCTTGACTGCGCCTGACTAATAAGCGACTGCAGTTTTTCCACAAACCGATTGAATGCAAACGCA
>DQHS01000105.1 GCA_003524365.1 Cellvibrio sp.
AATAATCTTAAGTGAACAGCATTGCGCCCTGAGCGGTGATTTTTTTTATTAAAGCCAGCCTGATTTTTTAAACCTGTAATACAAGTACACACAAATTACCGAGACAATTCCCAACGATACCGGATAACCGTATTTCCATTTTAATTCCGGCATATGTTCAAAGTTCATTCCCCAAATACCGACAAACGCAGTTGCGACTGCAAAGATGGCTGCCCAGGCGGCGAGGCGCTTATTGACTTCACTTTCATCGATACTCACCATGGATAAGTTCACCTGAATGGCGGTGCCTATGGTGTCGCGGATTGCATCGATAGAAGTGTTGATGCGGTAGAGGTGATCGTGCACATCACGGAAATAATCTTTGGTATTAGTAACAATCGGCGGTACGCGTCCGCCATCTAATTTCCCCACAGCTTCCAGCAGCGGTGCAACAGCGTGTTTTAAAATCGTTACTTTTCGTTTTAATTCATAGAGGCGCTCAATATTAGCGCGTTGTGATCCCTTGGTAAAAATCTGGTCTTCAATAATTTCCAATTCAGTTTCAAACGCGACAACGATGGGAAAGTAGCGATCGACCACCGCATCCATTAATGCATAGAACACAAACGCGGAACCCTGTACTAGCAGATGCGGTTCGCGTTCGCAGCGGGCGCGCACACCAAGGAAGCCTTGTTGGGTGCGGTTGCGGGTGGAGAGCACATAGTTTTCGCCGACAAAGACATCGACTTCACCGATATTTAATTCACCATCGACAAATTCAACGGTGTGCATTACGGCAAATAGCGAATCACCATATTCTTCAATCTTGGGACGTTGATAACCGGTATGAGCATCTTCTACTGCTAACTCATGCAAACAGAATTCCTGTTGCATTTGTTCCAACTCGGCAGGTTCTGCATCTTTTAATGCAACCCATACAAAACAGTCGGGTTTTTTCACATAGTCACTTATTTCTTCGACAGGAATACTGCAAAGCTTCTTCCCCTCTTGATAAGCGACGCAGTTGATGAGCATGTGCAAATCTCCGTAAAAAAAGCGTGAAGTTGATGGTGGGGTGTTAAGGTGCTGTTAGATTGTTGTTAATGTTACGAGCGATATCCAAATCATTAAACAATTAGATGATAAAGACGTTATCCCGCTCAGATGATCGTTTCAACCAGCTTAAGCGTAGCAAATCACCCACAACTTATTCTGCTATCCCGATAACCGGAGTTTTTTATGAGCACTACAGAGATTCTTTTTCGCCCCTTGAAGGTCGGCGGCCTCGACCTACCTAACCGCATTTGGATGGCGCCGCTCACCCGTTGCCGGGCCGGCCTTGAGCATCTGCCAAATGCTCTTATGGCTGAATATTATGCCCAGCGTGCGAGCGCAGGTTTAATCATAGCCGAAGCGACTATGGCGATGGAGGGAAATTCTGCCTTCTGGCAAGAGCCGGGTATTCACTCCCAAGCTCAGGTTGATGGTTGGCGTTTGGTGACCGATGCGGTACACGCTAAAGGTGGCAAGATTTTCTTGCAAATATGGCACGGCGGCCGTGCTTGCCATCCCGCTCTTAATGGAGGTAAACAACCGGTTGCGCCGAGTGCGATTGCGATTATCGATGAAGTACATACCCCTGAAGGCAAATTGCCCTACACCGAACCGCGCGCATTAAATGATGACGAGCTGCCGGGTATTATTGCCGGGTTCAAGCAAGCAGCGATGAATGCAAAGGCAGCTGGTTTTGATGGTGTGGAAGTGCATGGCGCTAATGGTTATCTATTGGATCAATTCCTGCGCGATGGCTCAAATAAACGCAGCGGCGCCTATGGCGGCCCGATTGAAAATCGCGCGCGTTTGATGTTGGAGGTTATCGCTGCAGTGTGTGAAGTGTGGGATAGCAAACAGGTTGGTTTGCGCCTGTCGCCACTCAATAGTTACAACAGCATGATCGATAGCGATCCTATCGCGCTCATCACCTGGTTAGCGAAACGTTTGAATGATTTTAACCTCGGGTATTTGCATCTGATGCGCGGTGATTTTTTTCAGGTGCAGCAAGGCGATGTTATGACACCTGCGCGTGAACATTACAAAGGTGTATTGGTGGGCAACATGGGTTACTCAGCCGACGAAGCTGCGGGAGCTATAGCTGCTGGAAAATTGGATGCCGTTGCGTTCGGTGTTCCGTTTCTGGCGAACCCGGATTTGCCTGCGCGCGTTAAACTGGGTGCACCATTAAATGCAGCTGATTCATCCACTTTTTATACTGCAGATTCGGTAGGTTATACCGACTACCCCGCGCTGGCTGATTGATATACTCTACGCAAATCCACAGGGCCCAGCGAATTGGGCTCGTTTAATTTTTTAATCAACTTTTTGCACCGGTCAATATGATGAGCGAGCACAGCAAAACCAAAACCAGCTTTTACCGTCGACTCTATGTTGCATGGTTGATTTCCCAAGGTGCCAATAGCGTACCGAAAATTATCGAGACAACCGGTATGCCGCGCCGCACAGCGCAAGACACGCTTGCCGCTATCCATGAGTTGGATATTGATATGGAAAATACTAACGGGACTTATCGCGTTGTAAATTGGGGCGCTGTTAATCAGAGTTGGGTGGATACTCATATTCAGCAGATTAGAAATGTACTGGGCTATCCATAAAAATGATGGACATAAAGACGGTGGCCATAAGAGCCCTGAACATAAGAATCATAGCCACAAGAACCCTGACCCTAATATCGCGGCTTTAACATCTAACCTCACTCATGGCACATCTTTATGACCACTGACAACTTGGGCCGTACCAATAGCTATCTCCAGAAAGAGCAGGGCTATCGCGAAAAAGCGCTAAAAATGTATCCCTGGATTTGTGGGCGCTGTGCGCGCGAATTCAACTCTAAAAATATCCGCGAACTCACGGTGCACCACCGCGACCATAACCACGACAACAATCCCGCTGACGGCAGCAACTGGGAATTGCTCTGCCTGTATTGCCATGATCATGAGCATACAAAATTTCATGAACATGTTTTATACGGTTCGACAACCGAAAAGAAAATCGCACCCGCTACCCATAATCCGTTTGCGAGTTTGAAGGATATGCTTGAAAAAAAGTAAGCTGATTTTTTTATCATTGGAGGGGGTAATCGAAAACCCGTTCTGACGCCAACATATATTATTGTTTTGCTTCATGTTGTTGGTTTGTATCCAACATTTTTTTTGCTCTGGCTTCAAAAATAAAATAGATAATGCATGCGATAGCGAACGGCATCAGGAAATAAAGAATTCTGTAGCCAATTAAAGCCGCTAGAATACTTCCCTTTGATAATTGGTGGTGAAGCATAGTAATAAATATAGCTTCCAATACTCCGAGGCCGGCAGGGATGTGGGTAACAACACCCGCGATGCTACTGATTAATAAAATTCCTAATACGGTTTGATAGGTTACCTTGTCGGGCATTAATGTATAAATGAGCAAACCCATTAGCATCCAGTTGATCATTGCCAACCCTGCTTGGGCAAAGGCGAGCTTGACATCGGGTAAGGTAATTTCGTGGTCACGGAAATGAAATGAACGGCGTTTCGAAAAACGACAGGCCCAAAAATAGGTAGCAGCTAACAGTAACAGCACAATTCCAATCAATTGTAATGCAGTAGAACCAATTTTGACTTTATCTGGCAATTCCACCATTTGAAAAGAAAATAAAATTCCCGTTAAAATAATATAACCGAGCCAATTAGTAATCAGGCTTAGGCTCAGAATTTTGGTAATGGTCGGCGCATCTAGCCCGAGGCGCGAATATAAACGAAAGCGCAGCGCAATTCCGCCTACCCAGGCGGTGAGGTTCAAGGTAAACGCATAACACACAAATGCCAGAGGTAAAACCTGGCGTACCGGTAGAGAATGCCCCGTATATTGTCGACCAATCAAATCGTAACTGGCGAACACAAGATAGCTCGTCAGCGCAATTCCAGCCCCTATTAGCAAAGTTTTGACATTGTACTCGCGCAGTGCTGCCGCTACTTCTGCCCATTCAATATTTTTAATGAGCATAAATAAGAGCACAGGAACCAATATAAAAAAAGCAATGGTTAATGTCGTTTTAGCCCAGTACCATTTTCCTCTGGCAGGTGGCGTCTCTTTCGTAGGCCGCACGGATGTGGTTGGCGAGCCTGAATGACTCATGATATGGATTCCTTTTCATAAGCGAGTTTTTCATCTTGTGTAACATTGTTTCCAGAATTCGATAGTTTTGATGGCATGGTTAACGATGTTTGTTCTGCGTCAGATGTTTCTTGCAGTGGTTTCACTAATTTTAATTTATGGGTGTGCGCGGGTAACCAGTTTAGAATAGTGGGAAATTTTCGTAAGAAGTGAAAACTTAAAAAGATGAGTGGCATGCGCCACCAGTAGCCACGTACAGCTGCTTTTAGTGTCAGCTGCTCACAATCTTGTTCGGTAATGGTAGTTAAATTTTCATGGAA
>DQHS01000063.1:0-21251 GCA_003524365.1 Cellvibrio sp.
AGCTCAATGGAATGTGAACAATGCGCGATGGCACACTCAGTTGTGCAAGCTGTAGAATTAATTCGCGTTCGCCGCGTTCAAGGTGCGCGAGTAAATTGCCCAGTGATAACTGCTGGCTGTCATAGTGAACTTGCAGTGAGCGAATTCCCGGTGTTAATTCGCGCAAGCCTGCCAAGGTGTTTTGTTGTAACCATTGCATAAGCGCATGGGCGCGAAAACGCAATTTAATATCCAGCTCCAGCGCGCCATATTCGACTAATAAAAAATGATCACCCGCTGCGCGGTATACAATATTTTCACCAAACTCTGCAGCAGCCAATCTTTTTACAATCGGAGATGTTAATTCACTTTCACTCCATGCATGCGCAATGTTTTCCAGTGTTCGTAACGACTGGTTTTGCGTTTTTTCAATCGCTACCGCATCGTCGATGGTGACAGGCAAAAAGCGAATTTTATCGCCCGCGCGTACTTGGCCAAGTTTCCATAAATCGGCACTGATTACAGTTGCAGGGCAAACAAAGCCGCCGAGCGAGGGGCCGTCGGGCCCGAGAATAACAGGCATATCGCCAGTAAAGTCCACAGTGCCAAAAGCATAGGCGTTATCGTGAATATTTGACGGATGCATTCCCGCTTCACCACCCGACGTGCGTGCCCATTCAGGTTTGGGGCCAATCAATCGCACACCGGTACGGCTGGAGTTGTAATGCACTTCCCAGTCAGTATTAAAAAATGTGTTTATGTCTTTAGGTGTGAAAAAATCTGGCGCACCATGGGGGCCGTAAATAACACGCAACTGCCATAGATTATTAATCTGTGGTTTTAATTCATCGCTTAGAATTGGTGAATCGATTTTCGCGTTGCAATTATTTGCATCCAGTGCGAGCACATCGCCCGCCCGTAATGCTCGACCATTGTGGCCGCCGAATTGGCCGAGCGTAAACGTCGATTTTGAATTTAAATAATCCGGGCATTGAATCCCCCCGGCAATCGCCAAATAAGTGCGTGCACCTTTATCGGTGATTCGTCCCAATTGCAATTGTTGTCCGGCAGCGACTGAAATAACTTCGTAAAGTGGAATTGCATTGCCCTCGAGTTTTGCATCAATCGCTGCGCCGGTCAGAATAATTTTTGTTGCGCAACCAAATTTTAATGTTGGGCCTTGCAGGGTAATTTCCAAACCCGCTGTTGCTTCGTCGTTATTGAGTAAGCGATTGCCCAGGCGGAATGAATAACTGTCGAAGGGGCCTGAAGTGGGTACGCCTACATGCCAATAACCTGAGCGACCTGGATAATCCTGAATGGTGGTTTGGGTTCCGCCTTGAATAACATCGATGCGTGCGGGTTGGTACACAAAACTGTTTAAATAGCGCGTGGTCATGCGGCCTTCCAACAAGGTTGGATCTTGCAAGAGTGAGCGCAAATAACCGATATTAGTTTCAATGCCGTAGAGATAGGTATTCGTCAATGCGGTTGATAAATTGTGTAGCGCTTCTTCGCGATCACTACCTCGTACAATAATTTTAGCCAGCATAGGGTCAAAAAATGCCGGCACTTCAATGCCGCTTTCAATCCAGTGGTCGATGCGCAGATTACTGTGTACTTCAGGAAATTGAACTTTGCTAAGTAAACCCGCACAGGGTTGGAAATTCAGCGCTGGGTCTTCAGCATAAACGCGCACTTGAATAGCATGGCCCGCGGGTGAAAGTTGATCGCGCAATGCTTTGATATTGCCGAGATCACCAGCTGCCTGGCGTAACATCCACTCCACTAAATCCACACCGTAAACTTCTTCGGTAACGCCGTGTTCAACCTGTAAGCGAGTGTTCACTTCAAGGAAATAGAATCTCTCGTCGATGGAGTCGTAAATAAATTCCACTGTCCCGGCATTGCGATAGCTTACAGAAGCCAATAATTGTTCGGCAGTTTGCTGCATGGCTTTGCGCTGCGCATCCGGCAAATTCGGAGCAGGGCATTCTTCGACAACTTTTTGGTTGCGTCTTTGGCTGGAGCAATCGCGCTCGCCGATGGCAACAGCAGTGCCTTTACCATCGCCAAATACTTGAACTTCAATATGGCGAGCGGCGGCGATAAACTTTTCCAGAAATACACCGTCATCGGCAAAGTTATTCTTGCCCAAGCGTTTTACCGAATCAAATGCGGCAATGAGTTCGGATTGACTGTTGCACAACTGCATACCAATACCGCCACCACCAGCCGTACTTTTTAACATCACTGGGTAGCCGATATTTGCAGCAGCAGCTATTGCATCATCAAGGTCTTTTAATAAATCTGTGCCGGGGCAGAGCGGGACATTGGCAGCCTGCGCCAACTCGCGCGCTTTATGTTTTAAGCCAAAGGTAATCATTTGTTCCGCTGTGGGGCCGATAAACACTAAACCTGCGGATTCACATTCGGCTACGAAGCTGGAGTTTTCACTCAGAAAACCGTAGCCAGGATGAATTGCCTGCGCACCAGTCTGTTGTGCAATCGCGATAATTTTTTTGCGATCAAGATAAGTTTGTGCGGCAGCGCCATCGCCCAATGAAAACGATTCGTCGGCAATACGCACGTGCAATGAATCAGCATCGGATTCGGCGTAGACAGCGACGGATTTTATATTGAGTTTTTTTAAGGTACGAATAATACGTGTGGCGATAGCACCGCGGTTGGCGATTAATACTTTGGTAAACATATTCTGCTCCGACAGGCCGTCCTGCAGGGATTAATTACGACAATGGTCGTCCATTGAAGAGTTGCGATATTTTGTAGGTTGGGCAGCCATGCCCAACAACGTTGTTTGGTTTGAGATCATTGTTGGGCATGGCTGCCCAACCTACGGGTGTATTTAAATTTAATTAATTCCAGACGATAACTTCAATCGGGGTCGGGTTATAGCCATTGCATGGGTTGTTTAATTGCGGACAGTTGGAGATCAGCATCACAATATCCATTTTCGCTTTCAACTCGACATATTTTCCCGGTGCAGAAATTCCGTCTTCAAAAGTAAGCCCGCCATCGGCGGTGACCGGCACATTCATAAAGAAGTTAATGTTATGGGTTATGTCGCGTTTGCTAATGCCAAATTCGGGATGTTCCGCAACGGCGAGCATCCAGCTGTCGCGGCAGGCGTGCATGCAGCGTTTTTCCAGACTGTAACGCACGGTATTACTTTCCGTTGCGCAGGCGCCACCGAGTGTGTCGTGGCGGCCACAGGTGTCGGCGACGATTTCCAATAATTCGCGATTGGCGTTGGACATTAATTTTGTGCCTGCGCTTAAATACAAATTGCCCTGGTTGCGGATGGTATCCATGGCGCTGTAGCGCTCGCTCGGGTCTTTGGCGTTATAAAACAAAACGTCAGCTGCTTGATTGCCCTTTAGATCAACAATGCGAAAGGTTTGACCCTGTTTTATTTCGCCAAGAAAATAATCGCCAGCGGGTACGTAATGTGTGGAGAATGCAGTTTCAGGGTGTAGGTTACTTTGAATATGTGACATGCGGGCCTCAACTATTTCGCAGCTAAGCTATTTATTTGATAAATAATACAATGAATTATTTTGGAATCCGCGTTGGTTTTCTTCGCGGAAATTTTTGCAGTAATCATCGTCGCTGACTGGGTCTGCTTCCCCTAATTCAATTTCCACTGAAGTAAATGGATAGGCTTCCGATTTATTTAATGGATGCGGGCAGGCATGCATAATCACCAGTGTATCCATTTCAAAACGCAATGTGACACTATTGCCAGCTGATTGATTTTTGGTGTCGAGTTGGATGTTGCCGTGATCGTCGGCGATGACTTTGCTGAACCAATTAATATTGGACGCCATATCGGCGCGGCCCAAACCGTATTTCGCAAGTTCAACTAAAAAGGCATCGTAACCATTTTGTTTCCATTGGTTGCGATGGGTCTGGTAGTCGCGTTTGCCCCACTGTTTTTCAATTAGTTCTGCGTTGCTATTGCCGCAGACGGTATCGTGCCAGTTGCCTTCGCCATTCGCGGAATAATCTTCAATGATCGAAGCGAAAATTCTGCCCATATCCGAATACAAACAATTGCCGCGTTGTAATTTAAAGGTGTGTTGACATTTAAGTGTGTCGGGCGCGTTGTAGCGCTCCAACAAATTTCGCGGGTTGTAAAACAACATGCCGACGTTGGCGCCGCCTTCGATGTCGGTAATTTTCATTAAGCTTCCACGGCGCAACTCTAATGACCAGTGGCCATTGCCGGGTAGGGTAGTGGTGTAGAGCATTTTACTCATGAATTAAAAATCCTGTGATTCTTTAGCAATCGTTTGTAATTCGTAAGGGACTTCACTATTACGGCGAGTGACCGGTAGATCGTAGGTAATGTTTGCACCGTAAGCGCCGGGTGCTTGATTGTCGCGGCGCAACTTGTCGAACACCCACAAGCGTGTGCCCAGATAGAATCCTTCACTCAAATCGTGCGTCACCATAAAAACGGTAAGTTGGTGTTCGCGCCAGAGTTCCAAAATTAATTGATGCATATCGGCACGAATACCTGGGTCCAGCGCGCCGAAAGGTTCGTCGAGTAATAAAATGCGCGGTTGGCGGATAAGCGCCTGGGCGATGGCTAAACGTTGTTTCATACCACCAGATAATTCGTGCGGGTAGCGACTGATCGCCTGGGTTAGTCCGACTGATTCCAGCAGTGCTTTTGCTTCATCAACGACTTTGCGTTTTTTGCTGCCGAACAGTTTCCCTAAGATCGGTGAGTGTTCAAACTCGCGCGCGATGATTACGTTCTCTAACACGGTGAGGTGTGGGAATACCGAATACTGTTGAAATACGATGCCACGCGATTGATCCGGCTCGCTGCGAATTGGTTTTCCATCCAACTACAAATCACCTGAGGTAGGTGATTCCATACCCAACAACATTTTTAAAAACGTACTTTTACCGCAGCCGGAAGTGCCCACCATGGTAATAAATTCACCCGCTTTTACGCTCACATTCATGCGTTCCAGCACCACGTTGTCCCCGTATTTTTTCCACAGGTTTTTTGCCTGAATCATGGGCATAGCTTTGGCTCTTTTTTCGTCAAGAATAGTTTTATCAAAAGGGATAATGGTCATTTGGTAGATGCTTGATAGTGCCAGGGGAAGCATTTGGTGCTGATTTTTACCAGCAGCCAATCGACCAAAAACGCGAGAAAGGTAATCCAGGCAACGTAGGGTAGGATTACATCCATAGACATATAACGGCGCACTAAAAATATCCTGTAACCCAAGCCGTCGGTTGATGCAATTGCCTCTGCAGCAATTAAAAATAACCAGCCGGCACCGAGTGATAACCGCACTGCATTAATCAAACGCGGCAGCAATTGCGGAATTAGTACGCGAACTAAAATCTGCCAGGTAGAGGCGCCGAGTGTTTGCGCTTTGACTAATTGCTCAAGCGGTATTTCCTGTGTGCAGCGCTGGATATCGCGGGCGATAAAGGGCGCAACGCCGATCACAATTAATGCGACTTTCGATAGTTCCCCTAAACCAAATACGATAAATAGCACTGGCAGTAACGCCATGGGCGGCACGAGCGAAATAATGGTCAACAGCGGTGCAATAGGCGAATAGATAGTGGGGATTGCACCAGTCAATATGCCTATAGTGAAGCCCAGGATTGCGGCGATAAAAATGCCGAGTGTTAACCGATACAAACTGCTGAGCGTATCTTGCCAAAATAAATATTCGCCACTGCGTTTACTTGGTTCAAACGCGAGGTTGTTAATTGCATCGCCCATTTGTGCGAAGCTGGGTAGCAGTTTGTCGTTGGCGTTTTCGGCGAGGCGCGCATCGGAGGCGACCAGGTACACAATTAAGAGCAGAGCAAATGGCAGAATTCCCAGTAAAAGTCTGAGTGGTTTTGAGGGAGTGAGATTGATCAGTCTTTTCATGGTGTTCTGCACTTTTTTGAGTTATGCGTTCCCAGGCAGAGCTTGGGAACGAGGTAGAAGCTATTAAAGTTTTTTATCAGCTGCCATTTGCATGTAAGTTGCATCAAAACGCAGTTTCACGTTTTTCTTATCGCCATACACACCTTTAGGGCCTTCTACGCCGATGTAATTTGCATCGGGCGCACCGTCACCTAACAAGCCGTGATCAAACGAAAACTCGGCCACTTTTTGCATGGTTTTTAACAGTGCATCGCTGTTAACAAACTCGACTGCAGAAGCAGGGGTGTAAAACATTTTGGTGCTGGCGAGTTGTGATTCAAAACCGGTGAGGTCAGTACCTGATGCAACTGCCATTGCGGTTTTAGCTGCGGTAGCGGCTTTGTCTGATGCGCTCATCACGCCCATGATTTCGTACCAGGCGCCAACCAAGGCTTTACCGAGTGCAGGATTCTTTTTCAGAGTTTCAGTATTCACGATCATCAGATCGATAATCTCACCGGGGATTTGTGATGAGTCGAAAACTTTGGTGCTGTTGGGTTGGGAGAGGATTTCGCTTAACAGCGGGTTCCAGGTGGTGACGGCGGTGACATCNNTGGTGTTTTTCCGCCCTTGAGGACGACGCCATCATTACCATTAGAGAAATCGCCAACGATTAATGCAGTTGAATCCACACCGCCAGCTGCAGGAATGGTAAGCGCATCCATATTGGTCATTACACAGCCATCAAATTGACCGGCGGTATATTGGTTGATTGACTCGACATAATCGTTAATTTGTACAACTTCGATTTCGATGCCGTATTTTTTGGCCCATTTATCGACAATTTTTTGCTCGGCGCCGTAGCCCCAAGGCATCCAACCAACATAGATGGACCAGCAGACTTTGAATGGTTCAGCAGCACTGGCAAAGGCGGCAGAAAGGGAGAGTGTAATGGCCAGTAATACTTTTGTAAGGCGGGATTGAAGCAACATGAATAACCTCCAGCGGTTTTGGTGACATCGGCGCAAGCAAATGGGAGCACTCTGGCGGTTAGGCCATTCCATCTCCCGGGCTTTTATCCCGCCGTGTAACCTCAAAACAGGTGCGGGCGTTTAGCCTTTTACCTGCCTTGGGAGGTCGGAAGCTCTCGGACCAGGCATCGCTTGATTTGATCAAGTGACCGGAACCCTAGCCTCCTATTTAGTAAAACATTGTGTTTACAGCTTATTGAATAGCTAAAACCACCCAGAGTGCGAATCAGTTATTACGGATTGTTAATCGCAATATGAGTGCCAATTTTTTAATCATCTGATTTTGAAGGGG
Source organism: Cellvibrio sp. (assembly GCA_003524365.1). GTDB lineage: Bacteria > Pseudomonadota > Gammaproteobacteria > Pseudomonadales > Cellvibrionaceae > Cellvibrio. The sequence continues at coordinate 7,214 of DQHS01000063.1, forward strand.
TTTCCATAAAAGGTGGTGACCGGAGCCTNNATGGTCGTGATTAACCAATCGGGATTTACTTATCTTTCAACGTTTTAGCGCTTTCTTTTGCGGCAATTTCTATAGGTCGTGCTATTTTTAATCAAACTGTGAGCGAATAGTCTTATTGTCTGGAAGAAATTTCACAAGCTGTTAAGATTGTCGCTCAGGTCAACCTGTACAAAAGATGCCGTCATCTAATCTCAAGGTTTGCAGGCCCTGATCCAGTCGCGGCAAAGCATGCCCGGTGGTCAAGATTAGGCGCTAGGGAACATGAGAATCATGGAAAAATACGGAATAACTATGCACAAATCAGGCTTACCAGGTTCTGATACCAACAAGTCGTCCCCCTATTCTGCGGTCGCCATGTCAGAGCAGTTGGTCATTCAATATCTCAAACATTGCCGCGATTTGACGCGCGGTTTTGCCTATCGTGTGTTCCCTAATTTCTGGCGTCAGTGGTGTAAACAAGTTCTGGAAATTGCCGAGCAGGCCAAATCCAATAAAGAGCAGATTGCACTTTATGAAACCCAAAATCTTCTCGTTGCAGTGCAGCAGGCCGCGGAGCAAGAGTTCTGCCAGCATCTGGCGAATGGCTTTGTAAAATTCAAGAATAAATCCCTCAATACCCTGACCGGTGAAGAGCGCTTCAGTGGCGATATTCTCTCGTTAGTTGAACATTCTGATCTTGAAGAAACTATTGCCATCACCTCAATTACCCATCGTGCCGATAACTTTTTTGCCGAGCAACTCTGGGCATTCCAGCAGCGTTTGGCATTGTTGAACGATGGCGAAAAAATCGATGAGCGCGCTAATCCTGTAAGCCCTGTCCAGTTTTGCGAATCCCTGCGCAAGTTATTGAGCAGTTTGGATATCGATGTCAAAACCAAAATCATCGGTTACAAATTGTTTGATCAGGATGTAATTGGCATGCTGGATGGCCTTTACGATGAGTTGAATGATTATCTGGTGCGCCAGAATTTATTACCGAACCTGCGTTTTGTTCCTGCCAGCAGTGATAAATCCGTTGCAGAAAAGGTTGAGGATGCATTGCAGGATGACCTCTCTGAGCGAAAGGATGAGAGGGTGCCTGATGAGCAACAGCAGGTAGAAGAGGCTCATCAGCACCAGCGTCGTGCGAGCGATAAGTTGCTCAGTGGTGCGCTCAATCCCAATGATATCCAATACCAAAACAGCCTTTTGAATGCTATTCGCCTGTTGCAGACCCATGTCACGCAGGCATTGCCCGCGATTCAGGCGGCGAATTTTGCGCCCCAGTCTGTGGCTGAAGGTCAGGCAGCAAATAGTCCGGCGATCAATCCTGATAGCGCAGTGGCAGCAACACCAGCAGTGGCTTCGGCTTCACCCGCCAACTTGCAGGTTTATACCCAGAACCAATTAGTGGGTGTGCTGGAGCAGATGCAAACCCAAGCGTTTGGTGTGACTCAACAGGCGCTTGCCAACCATGAATCCGGCCCTGTTCCTATTGCTCCGCAAACCGTGGCTGAAATTGGCCGCAAGATGATGGAGCAGATTGCCAGCGAAAATGAAAATGGCGCAGTAGAAGCGGGCGATATGCAGACCATCGATCTGGTCGGTATGTTGTTTGATTACATGCTGTCGGATGATCACTTACCCGATTCCGTCAAAGCACTACTCAGCTATTTGCATACGCCCTTCTTAAAAATCGCCTTTATTGATAAGGGCTTTTTTGAACAGCCGGAACATCCTGCGCGGGTCTTGCTTAACAGCCTTGCCGAGGCGGGTGTACGTTGGGTTAGCAATGATGGTAGTGACCAATATGATATTTTCTCCAAGATCAAAACCACTGTGTTTCGTTTGTTACAGGAATTCAAAAATGATGTGCGCATTTTTGCCGAATTACTGATTGAGTTTAATGCCTACACCCATAACGTGGCGCGCCGTCAGGAATTGATGGAGCGCCGCGCGTTGGAAAAAGCCCAGGGCGAAGAAAAACTGCGCGAAGCTAAAATTCAGGTTAACAACGAGGTGCGTGGACGCACTGATAACCGTGATATGCCCTCGGCCATTCTGCTGTTGTTATTGCAGCCTTGGTCGGACTACCTGTCTTTTGTATTACTGCGTTACGGCGATAAATCGGAAAGCTGGAAGCGCGCCCTGCAAGTGATCGATGATTTGCTTTGGACACTGGAACCCAAAACCACGCAGCCGGACAAGGTTAAACAAATGGAGCTTCAGGATTCGCTGCTTGCTTCTCTGGAGCGTGGTTTTGAAACCATCGGCTACGAGCAGGGCAAAGGTCGTAAATTGCTGGATGCCGTTATCTCGTTGCAGCGTATGGCACTTTTGAGCCGCAAGGCTGAACCTGCCCCTGCCCCTATGCGGAGTAAACTGGAAACGCTAGCGGCTGAAAAAGCAGGGCATTCGGTTGTGCACCTGCAGCCGGTATCGCCGGAAGAGGCCAAAATTGTTGATAGCCTGAAGATGGTCGAGTTTGGTACCTGGTTTGAATTTGATGGCGGTAAGCGCTTGAAAGTGGCTTGGTATAACAAAAAGACCCAGCACTATATGCTGGTAGATCAGCAAGGGCGCAAAGTGTCGCTCGCTGCGGGCCTGCAATTGGCGCGCGATATGCTCGCGGGCCGCGCACGCATTATTGCGGGCAGTACCAAGCCTTTCTTCGAGCGCGCCTTGGAGAATATTTATCACACTCTCAATGAACGAGCCGATACTCTTAAAACCGGTAATGCATCATGACCCACAACTGCTCACGTGAACATGACAGGGAGTTGGAGCGCCATACTATTAATGGTGATGTGGATGTATACGATAATCTGCGCGACCAATATATCGGTCGACTGGTTAATATCCACACTCAGGGATTAATGATTGTTGGCGATGTTGCCATGGAGGAGGATCGCCTTTACACCCTGGATTTGCATGTGCCTGAGCCAGTGAACGGGCAGATGGTAATTCAACTGGGCGCTGATTGCCTCTGGGCAAGGGATGCGGATTTATCGGGCAAGCACTGGATCGGTTTTTCAATCATTGATGCCTCCCCCCAAGCAACTGAATCGATACGCATGTTAGTGGCGCTGCTCGGCGAAGCTTATTAATAGCTTCGCCCGCTCGGAATTAGAATAAATCAGTGAATACAATACCCAGCGCAAAGACTTCCATATCGGCATTGTAATCAATCAGACTGTAACCGTAGCCGTTAAAATATTTTAGCTGTCCGCGTAAATTTGAGCTGATCGGAAAACTCCAGCCCAGCTCCACAGCTCCTTTGTTATCGGCATCCAAGTTGTTGCGCAGCATAAAGCTGTAAATGTCATCGCTACGCTGATAGGCGCCATTGAGTTCAAAATTCCCCATGTAGTCAGTGATATCCGGGTTGTCATCGCCATCCGGATCCCCAGGGTATTCCTGCTCCGGCTCGGGAATGCGGTACCAGGGGTTGAGTGCAAAGGCGAAATTACCGCGTTCAAACACTGTGTTCAGCGTTACCCGGTTCCAGCTGCGCGACAAAAGCCCGCCTTGGCCATTGGATTGGTGGTTCAGTGCTATCTCATTCAGCGCATTGCGAAAGCCCAAAATTTCCCAGTCATTAGAGAAACTCAGAATCAACTCGGGCTGGTGGTCAGTCTCGCGGAAGGGGGCGGAATCTTTATCGCTATACACCTGCCAGAGAGAGTGATTGGTGTAGCCAAGGTACAGGTGACCGTTGTCGCCAAACAGGTCTTCGCGCAACAGAATCTTGATGCTGAGCTGAAAATCCACCTCTGTCTTGCTTAGATCAAGCAGCGGCGAATCATCCTCTCTTTGATAGGGACCGCTATTGGGATGCTCGGTAAAACTTAACGGGAACAGGTAGTTGCGTTTATGTGGAGTGAGCACAAAGCGGCTGGAGCGGTTGAGCGCCTCCAGAGTCATGCGCTTTTGCAGCACCCGGCTGGTTGCTTTTTTCTCCTCCGCCACCGGCGATTCAATTACCCCCTGACGCTGCTCGTGCAGCAGCACGCAGGCTTGTTTCAATTCCGCAATCGTCATAGATTCCGCAGCACCAACAACTGAGGTTTGCAAGCAGTGGTTCATTGCTTCGGTGCTGAGTTCAATGGTTGGTGCTGTGGTGTCGGCAGCAAATACGGACGATGAGAGGAAGACAAATAAACCGGTTAAGCAGAGCTGACGCATAGAGGTTCCCTAAAATAGACAGAGCCCATTGTAGGGAGTGAGGCTCAAGAGGCAAGCGTTTTGCCCGAATTAGTAGGATTGTACCCACACCTCAATATCTTGCTCGTGCCATTGGGTTAGCAGCTGTACACCCTCATCAACGACTCGCAAATACACATCGATAATATCGGTTGCCAAACTGAACAAGCGGCTACTATCAGTATTAATCTGATGTGCATTCACTACATCGCTCTCCACCATCGACAGCAAAAACTCCAGTTTGATTTCATAGCTTTTAAGTTGGCCGAGCAAGGTTAAATCGCTGTCTAGCAGGCCTTCGAGGCGCTTGGTTTGATGGCGTAGTTTCTCGTTATTCACTCGGGTGCATTGGATTACGTAGCGCAATTTACTGGCGAAATCTTTATCGCAATAGCCAAGCGCGGAGGCGTAGGTCGCCAGAGCTCGGATACGACCGATTTGTTCAGCGACAGCGGGCATCAGGCGCGTAGAAAAATGCAGCACCTCTAAATATTTAAAACGGTTTGGGTAAAGTGTTTCATCGGCATGGATGACCTTGGGCTCGACCATATCTGGCATGGATTGGGAGGTGGGCTGCTCCAACTGTTTGCCCAGCGCCGCCACCATGCTCAGCAGTTGCTCGATGAGATGGCAATGTAGTTCGTAGTTATCGATCACAGCATCTTCCTGCCAATCGCGGCTGATGGTCAACCAGGCATTACTCAGGTTTTCCTGATCGCGCGGGCTGAGCAGGGAAGCGCTGCGCGTGGAGAATGCCTGAAGCAACTCCAGTCTACGTTCCAGTTGTACTTGCAAGTGCGACAGCTCATCGCGAAATTGCTGATTGCCACCCAGCGTACCCATGGTCATACCGCGATGGCGCTGTACCGCCTTGATCATATGAATAAGCTGTTTCGCGAGTGTTAACGCATCCAGCCGCTGATGATAAAGGTCGCAGAAGAGTGCAAATTGGCTTGCGCCTTTGCCGCGAGATGGTGCAACAGGGGCTATCCCTTGTCTGTTGATGGTGCTTGCTGCCATTCTTTACTCTACTCCAAGTGCCGAAAAAACCTGACTTTGCTGTTTTCAGCGCCCATAACAGGCGGCAGATTTGCGTTGGAGTAACTACAGCAACAGCTATGCCAGTAACGGTTATGGCAAACCAATTAGCCAGTCGAAACCTAGGCGGCAACCCCTCAGTAATATATGATTAATGATACTAGTGTCTCTGGTGCGCTACAGCATCTCTCGTTAAAAACAACGATAACAATGATGTAATTGGAGTCTTTACATGTCCGCCAAACCCGTAAAAAAAATCCTGATCGTCGGTGGTGGTACTGCCGGGTGGATGACCGCAGCCTATCTGGCGCGCTGGTTAGAGAAGGTGGATATTCAAGTCACGCTGATTGAATCTGAGTTGATTGGCACCATCGGCGTTGGCGAAGCAACCGTGCCGGGCATCCATCAATTTATTAAGGATCTGGGCATTAAAGAAAGTGAATTTATCCGTGCGACTAATGCGACATTTAAGCTCGGTATTGAGTTTGAAAACTGGGCGGGAATCGACAAAACGTTTTTTCATCCTTTTGCTGGTTACGGCGTGCCAATTGAAGATCGGCCTTTCTATAAAACTTGGTGGGCGGCTAACAAGCAGGGCTATACAGAAGGATTAGATAAGTTTTGCCTTTGTACGCAATTAGCTCACGCAGGTAAGTTTGCATTACCTAGCTTTGACGAAAAAAGTCGCTTGGCTTGGTATAACTATGCCTATCATTTTGATGCGTCGTTATTTGCAAAATTTTTGCGTGGCTATGCCGAACAAAGAAATGTTAAACGTATTGAAGGCAAAATTAATCATGTTCAATTAGACGCAGATACAGGTTTCATTCAATCCGTGGCGATGGATTCAGGACAAGTAGTAGAGAGCGATTTATTTGTCGATTGCACCGGCATGCCCGCACTGTTAATTGGCAAAGCACTCGGTGTCGGTTATGAAGATTGGAGCCATTGGCTGCCGTGTGACAGTGCTTTGGCGGTACAAACTACCAGTGTTGCTGACCCCGATTCATATACGCGTTCGTCGGCGCGCACCGCAGGCTGGCAGTGGCACATTCCGCTGCAGCACCGTGTTGGCAATGGTTATGTCTATTCCAGTCAATTTATTTCTCATGATCATGCGCGCGACGAACTGCTGAATAATTTAACGGGCGAACGAGTGACTGATCCAAAACTCATTCGTTTTACGACAGGCATGCGCAATAATTTTTGGACTAAAAATTGTGTCGCGATTGGCTTATCGAGCGGCTTTCTGGAGCCGCTGGAGTCCACCAGTATTTCGTTGATCCAAACTGGCATCGCCAAAATGACCGGCTTTCTGGTGAATTTTGAAATTGATGAAAAACACGTGGCAGAAGCCAATCGCTTGAATCGATTGGAGTACGAACGCATTCGGGATTTCATCATTCTGCATTACAAATTAAATGGCCGCTCCAATCCGTTTTGGCAACACGTCAGAGCAATGACAATCCCCGCGACTCTTGAAGAAAAAATGGCGGTGTTCAGGGATTCTGGCGATATAAAAATATTGGAGCAGGAGTCCTTTCAAGCGGATAGTTGGGTAAGTATGTTCTATGGCTTCGGTCAAGCGCCCTCTGTCTTGGCGGCTTCAACGGATACAGAAAAAATTCACACCATTATGCAAAAGATGAAGAGCGCTATCGGAAAAGGTGCTCAGCTCGCCCCAAGCCACGCGGAATTTATCCAAACCGTCGGCACCACATAAGATAACCAATCTCCTCCCTTCTTATTTCCACTTGGTGATTCGCCGGAGCATTTACCGCCACTTCTGGTGGTAGGTTGTGTCCGGCTTTTCGTCGTTTAGGCGTTAATACATGCGCCTTTAGGCTCTAACGAGTGGCGCCTTAACCGGCACTGTTTCCTTTTGTAGCAGGTGCTTTGCTCTAAGTGTTGTCATAGGTAATAAATCTTGCACGTATAAAAACATTGTCTTAACATTGGCTCTAATAGTCATATATACCATATTAGAGTTATGATGCTTTCTATCCAAACTATCAAAATATCCAAACGTATCAGCTCCATTTTGGGGCGCGGCATAGGTGCGCTAACAATAATCTGTTGGTGCGTGTCGAATGCGGCAGCTGCTTCTGTTCCGCTATCAGTTTGGTTTGATCAGCCCGCTAGTGATTGGGAAAAAGAAGGTCTGCCGATTGGAAATGGCGCCATGGGTGCGGTGATTGCTGGCGGTGTTAGTAGTGACCTTATCCAATTCAATGAAAAAACCCTCTGGACTGGCGGCCCCGGCGCAAAAGGTTATGACTTCGGTTGGCCCGAGCAGCCGCAAACGGCAGCGTTAAATCAAGTCAGAAAAACGATCGCGACCGATGGCGCTATAACGCCTGAAGCAGCTGCCAAATTACTGGGGCGCAAAACCACCGCTTATGGCGATTACCAGACCTTTGGCGATTTGGTTTTAGACTTTGCCGGAAATGACAGCGGTGTCAGTGCCGTCAACAACTACAGGCGCGAACTGTCACTCACTGATGCGCAGGTCACGGTGACTTATACGCAGGGCGGTGTGAATTACACGCGTGAATATTTGGCGAGCTATCCCGCCGGAGTGATCGCGATAAAACTCAGCGCCGATCAACCGGGAAAAATTTCTTTCACTGCCGGTGTTAATACGCCCGACAATCGCTCACTCGCAACCCGTGTTGACCAAGGCCGCATTACCGCCACCGGCAAATTAAACAGCAACGGTTTGCAGTTCGAAGCGCAAGTGCAACTGCTGAACCAAGGCGGTACACGTGAGGCAATCGACAACAAAAAAATCCGTATAAAAAATGCCGATGCTGTTGTGATTGTGTTGACGGCAGGTACTGACTATCAACAGCAATACCCGCACTATCGCGGCGCACATCCGCACGCGCAATTACAACAGCGGATGGATGCGGCTGTCGCAAAACCATTTACCCGATTGCAAGCGGAGCATCGCGCGGATTACCAATCCTTATTCAATCGTGTGAACTTAACCATTGGTCAAGCTGCGCAGGCGCAGCCAACTCCGGCATTGCTTGCGCAGTATAAAAAAGGTAATGCAACGCTTGATCGCACACTCGAAGCAACCTATTTCCATTTTGGCCGCTACTTACTAATTGCCTCCTCGCGCGCCGGTTCGCTGCCAGCGAATTTGCAAGGCGTGTGGAATAATTCCATTACCCCGCCATGGAATGCCGACTACCACGTCAATATCAATTTGCAGATGAATTATTGGTTAGCAGAAACCACTAATCTGCCGGAGTTGATGGAACCCTATTTTGATTTTGTCGATAGCTTGGTTGAACCAGGAAAAATATCTGCGCAAAAAACTGCCGGTGTCGATAAAGGTTGGACACTGTTTTTAAATACCAATATTTGGGGCTTTACCGGCGTGATCGAATGGCCCACAGCCTTTTGGCAGCCGGAAGCCGCCGCGTGGTTAGCACAACATTACTACGAACATTATTTGTTTTCCGGTGACGAAAAATTCCTGCGCGAGCGTGCTTATCCGCTAATGAAAAGTGCTGCGGAATTTTGGTTGGAATTTCTAATAAAAGATCCGCGCGATGGCAAGTTAATAGTATCGCCGAGTTTTTCTCCCGAGCAGGGATCTTTCACCAATGGCGCAGCGATGAGCCAACAAATCGTATTTGATTTATTGCGCAATACCCGTGAAGCCGCCTCAATACTGGGTGATAAAAAATTCACTCAGCAGGTTGCAAAAAAATTAGCGCAGCTCGATAGCGGTATTCGTATAGGTTCCTGGGGGCAATTACAGGAGTGGAAAGAGGACATAGATGATCCTAAAAATGACCATCGTCATATCTCCCATTTATTTTCGCTGCATCCCGGAAATCAAATTAACGTACATAAAGATCCGCAATTGCTGCAAGCCGCACGCACCACACTCAACGCGCGCGGTGATGGTGGCACTGGTTGGTCGCAAGCCTGGAAAGTGAATATGTGGGCACGTGCGCTCGATGGTGATCGCGCGCACAAAGTGTTAGGCGAGCAATTACAGCGCAGCACACTCAGCAACTTATGGGACAACCATCCTCCGTTCCAAATCGATGGCAATTTTGGGGCAGCGGCAGGCATTGCTGAAATGCTGGTGCAAAGTCATAACGGCGAATTGCATTTGTTACCTGCATTGCCGGCGGCATGGGCAACGGGATCAGTTACAGGTTTGCGCGCACGCGGTGGTATTACGCTGGATATGAGTTGGGAAAACGGCAAGCTAATCAGCGCAAAAATTCACACGACTAAAAACGGAAAAGTTCAATTAAGAACCGGTTTGCTGTCAGAAAAATATTCTCTGACATTTGCGCAGGGTGGTACCACTGTCGCACTAAAACGCAAAGGTACAAGTGGGAGTTTTATGGCACAGGGAGGAAGCACATATCTCTTAGCCAACAGCGGGAGATAGCTTTAGAAATAGTATAAATAATTCTAACTGGAGAAAATCATGACAACTAACAATAAGCGTGACCTTAAAAAAACATTTTTAAAAAAACAATTGCCAATGTATATCAAATTGGCATCCAGCCTTTCGCTGGTGGTGGGTGCGATGGGGGTGGGTTCCCATGCATTTGCACAAGATACAGCTGATGAACAAGTCGAAGAAGTGATGGTGACTGGCCAGCGTGCGAGTATTCAATCGGCGCAAGATATTAAAAGAAATTCATCCACTATTGTGGATTCAATTGTTGCAGAAGATATTGGCAAGCTGCCTGACCGCAGTGTTACCGAAGCGTTGCAACGGGTACCCGGTGTATCAGTGGGTCGCTACACCAATAACGATGCTGAGCATCCAGCAGCCGAAGGTAGCGGCGTAGCCATTCGTGGTTTAACGCAAGTGCGCGCTGAATTAAATGGTCGCGATGTATTCTCTGCTGCCAGTGGTCGCGGCCTAAGTTTTGAAGATGTTCCTGCAGAACTGATGTATGCCGTTGACACTTATAAAAGCCCCTCGGCAGACATGATCGAAGGTGGTTTGGGTGGCACCGTAAATCTGCGCACGCGTATGCCATTTGATTCTGATGGCCAGTTAGTCAGTGTGTCTGCAAAAGCTAACTACGGCGATCAATTAAAAGAAACCAACGGTGAATACTCCGGTTTATATAGTAATCGCTGGGAAACCAGTGCCGGTGAATTTGGTGTGTTGGTGAATGCTTCTACGTCAGACTTATCTAGCCGTTCTGATCAGGTTTATTCGCGCGCATTTTTGCCACGTGAAATTGACGGCGAGGATGTGTTTGTATCTAAAGGCGTGGATTGGCGTCGTAATGATTACGAAAGTACCCGTGAAGGTGGTTACCTCGCTTTACAGTGGGCTCCTAATGATTCTACCGAGCTTTACTTCACCGCATTCCAAAGCAAGCACGATACTGTTTATGACGAAAATGCTTTCTTTCTAGAGGGGGCTAATGGCGACCAAGCTCTGTTTCCTACCGCTGACGATGATTGGGTCTATGATGCCAATGGCGCTATGCAATCAGGTACTGTAACTGTTTCCAATCCTGCTCAGTGGGGCTTGGATTTTGGTACCAGTACTCGTTGGGCAAACAATGTATCTACAACAACTGATTACTCGACCGGTATTAAATGGTCTCCGGATGATCATTGGAAATTCTCTGCCGATTTGCAATACGTGAAAGCAGAAGCCGACGTAGATGATTACACCTTAGGTTTGAAAGTTATTCCGGAAGAAGCCTACTTGAGCGGTGTGGGTACAGAAACTCCATCAATCCTGATCGATTCAGCGTACATGGCTGACTATGCAAATTACAGCTTGGGTCAGGAGATGACTCACTTCGAGCGCAATAATGCCGAAGCGAAAACGGGCAAATTCGATGCGGAATATGATTTTGACGGCGATGTAATCAAGTCAGTAAAAGTCGGTATGCGTTACTCGGAAAAAACGGCAGACAATATTGATACCGGGTATGACTGGAATACACGTTATGCAACTTGGTTCACCAAGTTGGATTGGAGTGGGCACGACAAAACCAATCTCCCACGCGTTACCGCTAACGAGGCTTCCACATATCTGAATTTATATTCCTTTGACGATTTCCAGCGCGGAGATGTTGCTGTTCCTGCCGCAGGTTATTTGTATTCCAGTGCAGCGGTAAAAGATTTCATCGCAACAACCAATGCAATTAATGGTGATCGTGCAACTACCTGTGCCAATTACCAATCATGGATTTGTGATGCTATATATCCAGATGCAAACCGTTTGGCCAATCCAGGTTATGTTAATACGCAGGAGGAAACCACGACGGCAGCTTATGCAATGGTTAACTACGGCTTTGATGACTTGGCTATGCCAATTGATGGTAACGTTGGTGTGCGCGTAGTTCAAACTGATAGCGTGGCTGTAGGTAGTTTGGTTGTTAATGAGCTGGCTGCCTTGGGAATTCCCTCAACCACAGAAGAGTTTGAAGCAAAAACAAATAAAACCCATGTGTTGCCAAGTTTTAACTTGAGACTGCAAGCAACTGATGATTTTTTTATTCGCTTTGCAGCGTCTAAAGCAATATGGGCTCCATCATTTAAAGACAAGCAGGCCCGGATTACACTTGCAAACTCAGTTAAAGATGGTGTTACAACTGCTACCAGTATCAATGATTACAAGTTTACGTTAACTCAAGATACAAACCCTTACCTGGAACCAATGACTGCCAATCAATTTGACCTCTCGGCAGAATGGTATTTTGATGAGAGCGGTGGTATGGCTCACTTCGCCTTATTCAAAAAGGACGTTAAAGGTTTCTTTCGTCGCGGAGCTACTCCATTCACATTCGATGCTGCGGGTACAACTGTAACCGGTGAGGCCACATGGCTGGCAAATGTAGGTTCTGGAGATATTAACGGTGCTGAAATTGGTATCAGTAAATTCTTTGATTCCTTACCCGCTCCTTTCGATGGATTGGGTGTGCAAGCGAACTACACCTACATTGATAGTAAAGCTAACATTCCATTGCCAGTCCAAGACCCCGATCTGCCAACGGTGGGTGGTGCGGCGCCGATAGACACCGACCATTCGAGTTATGGAGATCTGCCAATCGATCAACTATCCAAAAATGCATTTAACATTATTGGTATGTATGAGAAAGATGGTTTTTCTGCTCGCTTGGCTTACTCATGGCGCAGCAAATACCTGATTGCGTCGGGTGGCAACGGGTTTGATCCAGACTTTAACTTCTGTCAAGGTACAGCAACAAACTGTGGTAAAGCACGTATCCCTGTGTACAACGATGATTATGGCCAATTGGATGCATCAGTTAGCTACACCTTCCTCGATAATTACACTATTACAGCAGAAGCAAGCAATCTGTTAAAGGAGAAAACTGTTGGTATTATCGATCAAAATGCAGCTGGCGATCATGTCGCATACTCCTATGCACAAGACGCTCGTTTTGCAGTGGGTATCCGCGCCAAGTTTTAATAGCTAGTGCGTAGTAAACCTTGCCCTAACCGGGGCAAGGTTTTTTTGTTTTTGTCCTCTGTAGAAAATATTTCAGCGACGAGGCTTTATGAAAATTGGTAACCCACATTCGTGTACGTTAACGCAATTGCTTGCAGTGCTATTTCTTATTTCCACTCCGTTTTTGACCAGCCAAAGTTTCGCAGCGGAATTGCCTGAGCTTATCACCAAAAATAACCGCCATGCCCTCATGGTTGATGGTGCCCCTTTTTTAATGCTCGGTGCACAAACCAATAACTCCAGCAATTATCCCGCCGCATTAAAAGATGTCTGGCCGTCAGTTGAAAAAATGCATGCCAATACCTTGAGTATTCCGGTGGCTTGGGAGCAGGTTGAACCGGTCGAAGGTCAATTTGATTTTTCGTATGTGGATGTATTGCTAAAACAAGCGCGTGAACGCGATGTAAAAGTGGTGCTGCTCTGGTTCGCCACCTGGAAAAATAACGCGCCGCACTACGCACCTGCATGGGTGAAGTTGAATAACAAGCGGTTCCCGCGCGTAGTAAAACAAGATGGCGATACTCAGAATTCAATGTCACCGCTTGGCAAAAACACGTTGGATGCGGACAAAAAAGCGTTTGTTGAGTTGATGAAGCATCTAAAGAAAACCGATAAAGACCACACCGTGATTATGGTGCAGGTGCAAAATGAAGTGGGTACCTATGGTGCCGTGCGCGATTACTCTGCTATTGCCCAACAACAATTTAATGCACCAGTGCCCGCCGATCTAATTGACACATTAAAATTAAAACCCGGAACATGGCCACAAGTATTCGGCAGAGATGCAGATGAATTTTTCCACGCCTATTACATCGCCAAATACTGCAATGAAATCACCGCTGCTGGTAAGGCAATCAAAAATTTGCCGATGTACGTGAATGTGGCACTGCGCAATCCGTTTAATCCGGGTTTACCAGGTCAGTACTCCAGCGGTGGTGGCACTGACAACGTGCTGCACATTTGGAAAGCAGCTGCACCGGATATTGATTTAATCGCGCCGGATATTTATTTCCGCGATCACAAAACTGTCAGCAAAGTATTGGAGCTTTATGCGCGCGCGGACAATGCCTTGTTCGTTGCCGAAATTGGCAATGACCAACCCTATGCGCGTTATTTATATTCCACCCTCGGTCTGGGTGGAATTGGTTTTTCTCCCTTCGGAATGGACGATACCGGCTACACCAATTATCCGCTTGGTGCTAAAGACTATAACGATGAAACCATCGAGCAGTTTGCGCAACACTATCGCGCTATAGCGCCCAACATGCGCGCCTGGGCCAAACTCTTATTTGAAAATAACAG
>DQHS01000063.1:21258-32969 GCA_003524365.1 Cellvibrio sp.
TGCTGAAGCAACACCGGAAGAAAAAGAACAGCACACCAAAGATCGCGCAGCCGCGCTTACCCAATTAGTCGATGCAGGTTTGTGGGATATAGAAGTCACCTACGGTCGTCCCATGTTTTGGATAGCACCACCGGAAGGCAATACACCAGCGGCTGGCGGCGCACTGGTTGTGCAGTTGAGTGATAACGAATATTTGGTGACCGCACACAAGGCGCGCGTGGAATTTAAACCGTCTTCCGAGTTGGCAAATAAAAAATACATGGTTGATCGCATTGAAGAAGGTCATTTTGTGAAAGGCGAATGGGTGATGGATCGCGTTTGGAATGGCGATCAAACTGATTGGGGAATGAATTTTAATGATCGCGCGGTTACGTTGAAGGTCAGAATGGCTGCGTATACGACGAATTAAAATAATGTTAAGGGGCAGGGTGCAATAGCAAAGAGCAGGGCGCGGCAAGCAGCGCCCCTACAAAGAGAATCGCACCCGTAGGGGCGCTGCTTGCTGCGCCCAGGTTTTATCGCACACAAAATTGCACCCGTAGGGGCGCTGCTTGCTGCGCCCAGATTTTATCGCACACAAAATTGCATCCGTAGGGACCCTGCTTGCTGCGCCCAATTTGCTGCCCCTATATGATTTTTTAAATCGCAAAACGAGGAAAACAAAAATGCTATCTACATTAAGACGGCTTTGTTGTAACGCCATAATCAAACACTGCATTGTCGGAGTCGCGACAGTCGCGCTCTTACAAGGTTGTTCAAAACAATCCGGGAGTGAAACAGCCGTAGAAAGTTCTGCACCGGCTGCACAAATGGAAAGCATTCCGCAAGTGGATGTCACACCCGATGGTGTGGTGTTGGCACTGGATAAAGGCGATGTGAAAAAAGTCCGGCTGCAAGTCATCAGCGAAAAAATTATTCGAGTAACAGCATTGCCGGGTGACGATTTCAGTATATTACCTGAATCTATTCAGGTGGTCGCAGGTACTGCGGGCAAAGTGCCGTTCACCACGGAGCAGGATAATAAAACCTTGCAATTAAAAACATCGCAGATGACTGCAGAACTGTCGTTAACAGATGGCACAGTGCAATTTCGCGATGCCAAAGGTCAGGTGTTGTTGAAAGAAGAAAATCGTGGCACCTTCAGCGAAGTAACGGCGGACCCGATTAAACCCGATGCCGACTCTTTTGCGATCCGTCAGGAATTTAATCGCGGCACCGACGAAGGCTTTTTTGGTTTGGGGCAACACCAAAATGGACAAGTGAATTACGCGGGTGAAAATGTTGAACTCACTACCTACAATCTGGTGATTTCGATCCCGTTTGTGGTGTCCAGCCGTAACTATGGTGTCTTGTGGGATAACAACTCCGTCACCCGTTTTGGTGACCCGCGCGAAACCCAACCGTTAAATGCCGCGCTGAAATTGTTTGATGCGGAAGGCAAAGAGGGTGGTTTGACTGCGCGCTACTACGATGGCAATGAGTTAAAACTCACCCGCGTTGAAGCCGATTTGAATTATCAATTCTTCAGCAACAACAGCGTGCGTGAATTTCCATTCCCCAATGAAGTAAAAGATGCAAAAAATTTGCGCATCGAGTGGGAGGGCAGCATTCAAAGCGATGAGTCGGGTACCCACCACTTCAAAATGTATAATTCCGGTTATGCAAAATTGTTTGTCGATGGTCAGTTGGCGCTTGATCGCTGGCGTTTGAATTGGAACCCCTGGTACCACACCTACAAGCTGGATATGAAGGCAGGTGAGAAAAAAGCCGTTAAAGTAGATTGGACGGTAAGCGGTGGATTCTTCCGCTTGACGCACCTGGACCCTGTGCCAGTGGAAGAGCAAAACGAATTGTCTTTGGCGTCGGATACCGGCAAAGCCATTGATTATTATTTTGTCGTTGGTAATAACAAAGATGAAGTTGTTGCCGGCTACCGCGAATTAACTGGCAAGGCTGTGATGTTGCCCAAATGGGTTTATGGTTTCTGGCAGAGCCGCGAGCGATACAAAAATCAGGACGAAATCGTCAACACTTTTAAATACTATCGTGAGAAAAAAATCCCGATTGATAATATTGTATTGGATTGGTCTTACTGGCCGGAAAATGCTTGGGGCAGCCATGATTTTGATCCAAAACATTTCCCCGATCCAAAATCCATGACCGATAAAATTCATGCAATGAACGGCAATATTATGATTTCCGTTTGGCCAAAATTTTATCCCACCACCGAAACTTACAAAGAGTTGAACGCAAAAGGTTATATGTTCAACAAGAACATTGAAGAAAATAATCTGGACTGGATTGGTAAAGGTTATTTGAATGCGTTTTACGATCCCTATCCAAAAGAAGCGCAGGAAATTTTCTGGAAACAACTCAACGAGAAAATTAAATCCAAAGGTTTTGATGCCTGGTGGCTGGATGCAGCCGAGCCGGATATTCACTCGAACTTGTCATTCACCAAACGCAAAGAGTTAATGAGCCGTGAAGGTGGAATTGCATCGGGCGCAGAGAATTTCAATTCTTACGCGATTCCCAATGCATTGGCCGTGTATAACGGCGAACGCGCGACCAGCCCGGAAAAACGTTCATTTATTCTGACTCGCTCAGGTTTTGGTGGCATCCAGCGCACCGGCGCAGCAATCTGGAGTGGCGATACTTCATCGGATTGGAATAATTTGAAAGACCAAATTGCGGCAGGTGTAAGCACCGGTATCGCCGGTATGCCTAACTGGAGTTTTGATATCGGTGGTTTTACACCGGAAGATAAATATCGCTGGGGCAATAAAAATGGTGGCGAAGCACTGAAAGTGCAGGATCTAAAACCGGAATTGGTTGCTGATTGGCAAGAGCTGAACGTGCGTTGGTTCCAGTTCGGCGCCTTTGTGCCGCTGTTCCGTTCACACGGTCAATACCCTTACCGCGAAATTTTCAGCCTCGCTGATGAAGGCTCCGAGGTGTACAACACACTCGAATCCTACATCAAATTGCGCTACCGCTTGATGCCTTACATTTACACCTTGGCGGGCGATACATATCACAAAGATGGCACCATTATGCGTCCGCTGGTGATGGATTTCCCGAACGACAAAGCGGGTTGGAATATCAATACGCAATACATGTTTGGCCCAGCGTTTCTGGTAAGCCCTGTGTATGAAAACAAAGCGCGCAGCCGCGATGTGTATTTGCCAGCAGGCGCAGATTGGTTCAACTTCTATACCGGTGAGAAATTAACCGGCGGTCAAACCATTAAAGCCGACGCACCTTTCACACAAATTCCGTTGTTTGTAAAAGCCGGTTCAATCGTTCCAACCGGCGCTGCAATCCAACACGTGGATGAAGGTTTGAATACTCCATTAACCCTGAACGTATACACCGGCGCGAACGGCAACTTCGAAATGTACGAAGACGATGGTCGCTCAACTAAATACGAAGCAGGTGAGTGGGCGCGCATTCCTGTTAGCTACGATGATTCAACCGGCACTGTAACCATCGGCGACCGTATTGGCGGCTTCACTGGCATGGCAACTGAACGCAAAATCAGTGTTCGCTTTATCAGCGGCGCAGATAAAAATGCAGCGAATTTTGATGCAGCTCCGCAAGAGACTGTTACTTATATTGGTAAAACAGTTTCGGTGAAATTGGTTAAATAACTCGTTAAACATTGCGTTAAATAGAAAGCCCGGTCGTTGTAAAACGACCGGGCTTTTTTGTTGGTGTTGCTTTTGGGGTGATGCGGGAGCCAACGCTTATCGAATCCATTGTCTGTCGCATAAATTCACTCGCTTATTATTCGCATGTAATCGCGCGTAATATTTTTGAGTGGAATAATTCGACTTAGATGCTTTACTCTCTTTTGGATTCAGGGACGATCTCTTACCCATTTTCTGATTGGGCTGCTTTATCTGCGTTTACTCACGGATATTTTTTTCATCCAACTATATGTCGATGTACAAGGAATTTTATATGCCAGATTTTACATTTTCTACGCCTGCACTTATTCAGG
The DNA here is from genome assembly GCA_003524365.1 of Cellvibrio sp. Lineage (GTDB taxonomy): Bacteria > Pseudomonadota > Gammaproteobacteria > Pseudomonadales > Cellvibrionaceae > Cellvibrio. Next base: position 25,262 of record DQHS01000063.1, read on the forward strand.
ATTTTAGCGATACCCCGCCTTTGCAACAGAAACTTAACCAGTATTGGGATTTAGCGATTGATGCCTACACTCAAGCTGCGCTGGTTAGTAATCCTTGGACGGTAAATTACCAGGCACCCTGTGATTGGTATGTGAACCCCAAAAATGTGGATATTACAGCCGCCAATCCCGTTGAACCTATTTTTTGGACGGCCTTTCCAAACCGGTTAAAAATTTATTTTTCGGCGGCAGAAAAAAGCCCTTATCAAATGAGTAGTGCGCAGGTTTATGCACTCGCAGATTTTGGCAATATTCCACAATCCAACGCTTTCCCTACTGGCTTACCCTTTATTATTCCCAGCAAACGCTGCCCTAATTTGAATTGGCAACAACCTATCAATGAATGGGTGCAGTATGACCCGCAGGGGCCGCGCGGTTGGTTGGATGAATATTGCGAATGGGCAGTGACACGCAATGCCGATGGAAAAATTACCAGGATTTCATTCACATGTGAAAATCCGGAGTACTGGTATAGCTTGTGGCAAGTATCTCCAGAAAAAGTGCTCGCGCTTTATCAACAATTAGTTAGCCCAAATGTGGTGCTTGAAGATTTAATGTTGCCATCAACCGATGGCAAAGGTTTTGTTATAGATCCAACCACTGGGCGTGCTGCATACAATCCGTTGAATAAATGGAATTCTGGCACAGTAGCGACAGATACCTATGGCGGCGCAGTCCATCTCTCCAGCCCACCAAACACGATTGGCGCAGAGATTATGTTGGCTGCACAGGCAACGCTCCTGCGCCAATTGCCACCGGATCAGTACAACATGCAACGCATGGTATGTTCCGGCGCTTACGGGCGCCCTTACCGCAACAGCGATCCACACATTGGTTTGCAAGTTAATCAGTTGGTAAAAAATCTAGGCGTAAAAGCTACGCTCACTAATCCGGTGGGTTTGTATTTACAGCGGCCAGATTTCAGCAGTTACAAAACACCTGACGGTAAAGATGCCAGTCAATTTTATAAAGTGATTCGCGGACGTACCGCTGAACAAGCGGGTGCAACTTATGACCAAATTCTTCACGCAGAATTTTCCGTGCCGGAAGAATTGGGTTACACCGTTAGCGATATTTTAATTGGCAATGCAGTGCAGGGTAGTTCACAGGTGCCTGTGCCGATTCTTTACGCCGGGCAAATTGCAGACACATTCCATGTGTGCCTTGCAGGAACGGCTATCACTCCCGCAACGGGTGAACCTGCGCAAACTTTCTTACCTCCGGTGAGCGATAAAACCGGTGATACCAATGGCCAGATCAGTATGTTGTTGGCAAACCCGATTTTGCTTGCCATGCAAGCGGTAAATCCTTACCCGCCTTTTGTGCAATTACCCGTTCAAATACATCAGGGGCAAACACTCACTGGTTTCGCGTTGCAAGTCAGTTATGCGAATGACAATTTCAATGATGCACAAATTGCATTTTGGGATGAGCAGGGTAATAGCGAAACGGGCATTAGCGCGACCATTACTGCAATTGATACGACTGAAGGAACTCCCGCAGGAAAAAGTTCCGGGGGCGACGGACAGTTTAATTACATTCTTAACATTACTGTGGCAGCCAGTGTGAGCCCCGGCTTGAAGGGGGTAAGCCTACGTAATCCGAATTGTGATATGCCCGTGCCTTTACCGGGTGTGTTGTATGTAAATGCAAAAGGAAATTAAGCCATGAACCATAAATTATTAACCGTTATTCCGGTGCTGTTAATGTTAGTGACGGGGTGTCAGGAACCAGTGCAAAAATCTTCTGTCGCGACGGTGGCATCACCTGCGACAGGGACTGCCAGTAGCGCTCCGGTGAGTTTTCCTTGTTTAAATGCGCCGGCCGTTAATTACAACACGCCGGGCGATACACCCATTACGTCTCAGGATGGCGTCAACTGTTTTGCATGGCAAACGTTTATCGGTTTGAGTTGGCCGGTAGATGTGAGCCAACCAGGTCAGCCGGATAAAAGCGCATCAGCTTCCAATTTCGGCGAGCCCGGTGTGCAACAGACATCGGTGTGGGAAACCTACGCCAATACAAAAAATATTTTCCGCGCAAATGCCCAACCACCACTGCCTTGGGGGCAGCAACCCGAAGTCCCATCCAGTTGTAAAAAAATGGCTCAACAGCTGGGCGTTCGTGTAATGCAAGCCAGCCGTATGCCGGGTAGTTTTAACATGAGTAAAGAAGCCTCACAGGCATTTCCGGGAAACAATCCAAATTGGTTGGCCGATAAAAATGGCAACCTGGTTTATTACGAAATATTGGTTGGCCGGGACGAATATAATTACATTAATTCAAATGGATTGTATAACGCCAACTTGCAAGCAGAGCACATTAAACAACACCAAAATATTGCTATGCCCATGGGCTATGACAATGTGCAAGGCGGTTTGGAAATTAAAGCGGCCTGGTTGAGTGTTGGTGATCCGGAAAATCCAAAGTGGAAAAAATATAAAACCAGTACAGCCATTATTTATGACCCTGCAAGCCTGACCTGTAATGCCAGTGTTATTGCGTTGGTTGGAATGCACATCATTCATAAAACCGCATCGCAACCCCAATGGATTTGGGCCACGTTTGAACACAAGGACAACGCACCGGATACTGCCACCGTTAAAACCGATGGTACCGTGGATGGCGATTACACCTTCTACAACAATACGTGCTCAGTGAACGCAGTGCCTGCTGGTTGTAAACCCAAAACAACAAACGGTATTGCTGTTACGCAAACGTCATGTGAGGCAAATGTATCGCCCGCATATTATCTGGATACCAGTGGAAATTGCTCCGCCTATCCAATCAGAGTGAGCCGGGATTTTGCCATCAAGGATTCAACAGATAACCATGTTGCGTCGCTGAATAAAGCAGCACAGCAAATGATTGCTAACGCTAATGCAGATTCCGTATTCACTAATTACCAATTAGTGAATGTGCTCTGGTCGTCTGCGGCGGTTAACGACAATGTACCACCGGGCAATCCGCCCCTTACTCCTTTGTCCACCAGTGGTGAGACACCTTCATTGAATACGGTTCCTGTGGCTAACACCATGTTGGAAACCTATGCGCAGGGTTTTAACTGTCTCTCCTGTCATGCCTATGCCAGTGTTGCGCGCGATGCAAAATTGCAGCTCGGTGGAAAACCCTACGCGACTGATTACAGTTTTATATTTGGATTTGCCAATAAACCTGCGGCCAGCAAATAACACATGTATTTAAAGGACAACCGATAATGACAAACAAATTGCTTAATGATGACGATATTGTGTATGCCAAGATCCATCCCTCAATCGGCATCGCGCGTGTTGGAAATTCCAAAAAAGAGGATGGTTTTTATATCGGCCCGCAAGTCCCTAACCCTTATCCGCAACCAGCCGGTTTTTATCGCGATTCTACCGGTGCCCTGAAGCGTGAAGTGGCAGAATTTCGCATCTATGGTTACGACGCTCAAGGCAAAGTGGTGCGCGAATTATTGATGGACGATGTGACCGGGATTGAATGGACGGTAGAGTTGGCCAATCACAAAGCGGCTTGGTACAACTTCGAATTGGCGTTGGATATTCCCGAAGCCGCCACTGCAACGCCATCGACAAGACGTAATGCGAATATCAAAACCGAACGTCAGCGGCTATCTATCACGCCCTGTGCGAAAACCATTGCGAAGCCTGCAACCCAAGGCCCCAACTATCATTTTACGGGTGGGAAATTTTTTGATATCGAGGTTCCATTAGGTGAACTGCGAACCGATAAAGACGGGCGTTTGCATGTATTTGGTGGCTTGGGAAAATCGGCGTCTATTGATGGCAAACCACCCACCACCTTTGCCAATAACGATGGCTGGTACGATGACACGGGTGATGGCCCGGTGACCGCTCAGGTAACCTTGCACGGTAAAACCTTGGAGGTATTGCCCGCGTGGGTCGTTGTGGCGCCGCCCAATTACGGCCCCCAGCAAAAGTCTGTGCGCACCATGTATGCGCTGATGACTGACGTTGCTGTGACCGCTGGCCAATTACCTGCACCGACTTGTCCGTCTTTTCGGGAAGATATTTATCCCATCCTCAAAGCGATGTGTGATTTGCAGTGGATGAACGCAGGATTTGCAGCCGGATTCGGTTACGGCATGCCCCAGTATTTCCTCGCTCCCGAGTATTTACACAAGCTGGCGATGGCGGGTGATACCTATGCGGAATTGCGTCGCACAGTTGCAAACGCCTTCCGCAATCCGGGTGCGGGCGATACTTCTATGAAACCTTGGCCTTGGGTGTATGGCGATGCCATGGACATCCCCATGCCACCTGTTACCAATGCAATGAATTACCTCACCACCACCCAACTGGCACAACTGGAATACTGGGCGCGCGGGCAATTTGTCCCTGATTATGACCCTGATAATGCGCCACCAGGAGCGCTGTATGAGGTTCCCGTTGCAGAGCAGCCTGCCGCTCTCGATAAGGCCGCGCTGGAGTTTTGCTTGGCCGATGCTTTTCATCCCGGGTGCGAGATGACCTGGCCAGTTCGGCACGCCACCATGTACCAAGAGCCCTATCGCTGGCGCCACCGTCCGAAGGTTGATCTGGAGCCGGACTACGGCACTACCCTGACATCGGCAGAAGCTTTGTCATACAACGGCCCGCTCTACGCCCAGTTCCCGGGTTCCATCACTCGCTGGATGGCGGTTCCCTGGCAAACCGATACCGCGAGTTGTCGCTCAGGGTACGACGCCCAGTACGATCCTTATCTGCCCACCTTCTGGCCTGCACGGGTGCCCAATCAAGTATTGAGCGAAGAGAATTACCAGCAGGTGATGGATCTATCGCTCAGCCGCGAGCAGCGGTTGGCGGCGTTTAACAAGCGCTCGGATTGGAACCGCACGCTTGGGGCGCATGATCAGCAGCTCGCCAATATGATTCACCGCTTTCCCGAAATGGGTATTGTGGAGCTGCGATCAGGTATAGAAAATGACCCGGATTTTCCGCCAGTAATGCAAGTGGAAGACCGTGGTGGCAAAGAGCAGGATGCTACCCAGCAAGCGCTTGTTCGCAAAACCCAGCGTGCGTTGCTTTCGGGGCGCAAGCCCTGATATGCCAAGGTGTGATTGGGATGCGATTATTCTTGGTGCCGGCCCTGCAGGGTTGGCTTTGGCCGCTCGGTTGGCATCAAGGCGGGTGTTGCTGCTGGAGCGTCAGTTAGAACCCGCGCAGGGATTGCGCATTGGCGAATCGCTCCCTGGCGCAGCGAGTCTACTCTTGCAGCGTCTGGGTCTATTTGAGGAGTTCCAATCGGGCAATCATTTGGAGCGCGGGGCAACCATCGCTATTTGGGATAGCGAAGAGCCTGTTTGGCGCGACAGCCTGCGCGATCCTGCTGGCCCCGGTTGGGTTATCGATCGACGCCAGTTTGAACAGATTCTCTTGAACGCCGCCAATCGCCGTGGCGCAACTATTCGCTATGGGTGTCAAAACTTTCAAGTATCCAGAGCGGCGGAACATTGGTCTGTGGAGATCGAAGGTGACAGCACCCAACATGTGGCACCGGTCATAGTGGATGCCAGCGGCCGCTCTGCCAGCCTCGCGCGGCGCTTGGGGGTAAATCACACCAAGCAAGACTCTCAAGTGTGCTTGCACAGTTTCCTTATCGCTCCCGCGCACGACGAAGATACAACCACTCGCATTCTCGCCGATCAAGACGGCTGGTGGTATTCCGTCCGGCTGGCGAGCGGATATCGTGTACTTGCTTATCATCTGGATGCCAAACACCCCGAACGGCTCGATCTTCAAAATCCCGAGGCCTTTCTTGATCGTGCCCGCCATCACCCACTGCTTGCCGAAGTATTAGGGCAGACGAAGGCGGCAGAGGTACACACCCGACCGGCTGGAACGGCCATGTTGGATATTGCCAGCCTGGACAAAGCTGGCCCCGGCTTTCTGGCAATCGGTGATGCCGCCATCACCTTCGACCCCATTTCATCCCAAGGTTTGTTTCATGCTCTGGCATCCGCCGAAGCAGCTGCTAAAGCGATAAACGCTGGCTGCTGGCAAGCTCCACCTGCAATGCAAACCTTCAAGCAAGAACTCACTGCGGTAGGCGCGCATTATTTGGCTAAATTACGCCTGACTTACCAAGGCCCTCAGCGTTTTGCACAAGCGTCTTTTTGGGCGGAACGCCGGGGGTAATTTTTGCCGCTGGTTTGGCACCTTGTGCCACGCTCTAGGTGAGTGTTGCTGCACCTTCGCGCCCACCGCAAAATAGCCTCCCGCCGACCTATCGTCATTACGCGCCTACTTAACTTTCAGGTGTTATTAATGTTCTTTAAAAAATATCAGCAACAAATCAAAACGCTACAGGATCAGCTGGAGCAAGAGCAGTTTCAGCACCAGCGTCTGGTAAGTGAATTGGAGTTGAATAAATACGCGGTAAATCCACCGATTAATCACGAACAAGTATTGCAATTAACAAGCCTGGTCATTACAAAATGATCGGGCTTTTTGTTTTTTGGTGACAAGGGCGCAGCAAGTGGCGCCCCTACAAATAGCATTGCCCCCTCTTTTGGCTTTATACAAAAATTTGAAATTGCAAAACGCTCGGACTCTATCTTTGATGGTATTGTGCAACAATTGCTAAAGACGTTTATATCCAGAGAAAATTATGTCGGAAAGATTGCAGGTTAAAGAGGCCTCCGGGCTTATGGTATTTCTTGGCGTGGAGCTACAAGGCTGGGCGCGCAGTAAAATTAAACAGCGTTTACAAAGTGGTTGCGTCAGGGTCAATGGCACCACCATTACGCAGCATGATTACGCGCTTAAAGAAGGTGATCTGGTGGAAGTGGGTGCAACGGCCAAGGTGGTCAATTGCGCTCCCTCACAATTGGAAATTTTATATTCTGATCGCGACATTATTGCTATCAATAAACCGGCTGGTTTGTTGTCGGTAGGTAATGCGAAAGAAACACAGCAACACGCGCTGGCAATTTTGCGCAATCAATTATCGCGCCGCACACAACCCATAAAATTATGGCCGGTTAACCGGATTGATCGCGATACATCAGGGGTTCTATTGTTTGCCACTTCGCGCGAAATGCGCGAAGCCGTGATGGATAAGTGGGATCAAGCGGAGAAAACCTATTTAGCAATCGTGGAAGGTTGCCCAAACCCGCCGCAGGGAACAATCGACCAACCCTTGCGTTTGGATGAAGTGGAATATCGCGTTCACGTGGGCGCGCATCCCGATGCAAAATCCGCTATCACTCATTTCAAAACAGAGCGCACCAACAACGCACGCACTCTCTTGCAAGTACAAATAGACACCGGGCGCCAGCATCAAATACGCGCACATTTATCCTGGCTGGGTTATCCCGTAGTGGGTGATGAGCGCTACGGCACCAAAGGTGATCGCATGGGTTTGCATGCGTTGCGCTTAAAAATTATTAATCCAAAAACCGGCAAAGAATTAATGTTTGAAACACCGGCGCCTGCTGATTTTTTTGCGTTGATGAATCAAACCAACCTTAAGGCGGGCAGTAAAAAATTAACCAAGCTTCCAGCTAGAAGATAAAATATATTATTTGTATAGACATCATGCTGCATCCCCTAAGTTAGCTAGGGAAGCTCTGAAATATTCACTTTCCGTCATACTCGCGAACGCGGGTATCCATAAAAATTTCGCAGGAATGACGAATAACTCA
>DQHS01000309.1 GCA_003524365.1 Cellvibrio sp.
CTTGGTAATGAGGATTACATTGCTGACGCAAGCCAACCACCACCTCCTCCGGCATCGACCAGAGCGACATCAATGCAGCGCCCAATTGCTCGCGTGTCACACCCAGCAAATGGCGTTCAACGGCTTGGTGATCCACATGGGGGTTGGTATCCGCCAGCTCGCAGTAATTGTGGAAATAGGGTGGAAATACCTCCGCCAGTATTAAGTAGCCAAAGTTGTGCAGCAGGCCGCATAGGTAGGCCATTCCAAAACTGGGGCGATGGTCACGCGGAATCGCCGTCACCAAACCTTCGATTGTCGCCGCCATATACACCGCTTGCTGCCAGTAAGGCAGTGCGCCGTGAGGGCCTTCTTTGGGGATGGTCATGGCCTTGCCGAGTGACAAACCTAACGCCAGATTGAGCACCATATCAAACCCCAGCACGCGCACTATGGCATCGTGAATGGATTTGATTTTGCCCGGCGCCGAGTAGTAAGGCGATGCTGCCCAGCTCACCACTTGCGCGGCGAGACTTGGATCTGTCTCAACAATTTGAGCGAGATCGCTGATATCAGCATTGGGGTTAACGCGTAGCTTGATAATGCGCTGGGCGGTATCCGATAAGGGCGGTAATTCGAGGGTTTCCTCCAAACGCTGCTTCACACGCAACTGGGTAAAATTGCGCACCGCACCCAGAATCTGGTCGGAATCGCTACTGCTGGTATCGTCGATCTCAAGCGGCTCAAGCGGTACGGCTATATCGCAAATGGTCGCATCATCAATAATTTGCTGGAACTCTTCGCGGCTGAAACGCAGTAATTGTTTATCGTCGCCTGAATCCGCCAGTAGCTCATTGCGCTCAACAAGGCTGCGGTCGATTAGTGTGAGCAGCCCCGCCAATTTGGGCAGGGCGGGGATGGACTGCAGATTGTGGGATACACAGAATTTTTGGATATCTTCCGGCTTGGCGGCATGCAACTCACGGCTCAATTGACGGTTCACCGCCTTGAGATCAAGCAAGCGGTCAGCGGAAAAAATGACCTGCACACGCCCTTTACCGTCCTGCAAAATTACCGATTTGGCTGCGCTCATAGTGCGTAAATGCTGGTCATGCCAGAGCGCTCGTTCATTCTCATTCACCGGCACCTCAGACACCTGATAATGCACATTTTGCTTGTTGAGCAATGATTGAACACTGGTAGGGACTGACACGGCCTACTCCTCTTAATATTTGCAAGTGGTTGATCTGCATAGGGTTAAATGACTCTTGGCCGCTTTGGTTTGACGAGTGTAATCCAGTGGGAGCAATTCTCAAATAGTCAAACACGATAATTGGCAAAGTGCATAATTTCCCGGCAGACGATCTATTCAAGCATAGTTCAGATTTAAGGGCGCACAGGGCAATCTGGTGGAAGATTCCAATAACTCCGCTAAAAAATGGAACAGTTCTCATATGCAAGAAGAAACATCCGCCAAGGCAGGTCGAAACCTGCGCCTACACCTACCTCACACCTGTCCTTACACCTGTAGATAACGCTGGTTTTCGCCCAACCAGCGCAACACCAATTGGCCACAGAGTTGCGGATAATCGCTCATCAATAAGAGTGCGGCGTCTTTGACGCTGGGTAATAAATGACTATCGCGTTGTAAATCGGCGATTTTGAATTGCATTTCACCGGTTTGGCGGGTGCCCAGCACTTCACCGGGGCCGCGCAGCAGTAAATCCTGCTCGGCGATATAAAAGCCATCGCTACTTTCGCGCATTACCCGCAAGCGTTCTCGGCTGTTGTGCGATAGCGGCGAACCATACAAAAGTACACAGTGGCTTGCGGTAGAACCGCGCCCGACTCGCCCGCGCAGCTGGTGCAACTGGGCGAGGCCGAATNNGATTCTCGATCACCATCAGCGTGGCGCGGGGCACATCCACCCCCACTTCAATCACGGTAGTCGCGACCAGCAAATCCAATTCATTGGCTTTAAATGCCGCCATCACCGCCTCTTTTTCCGCCGGTTTCAAGCGCCCGTGGATAAGACCGATGCGCAAATGTGGCAGGACTTCGGTAAGGTTCGCCGCCGTAGCCTCTGCCGCCTGCGCCTCAAGCGCTTCGGATTCCTCGATCAACGTGCACACCCAGTAAGCCTGGCGCCCCTGCTCACAAGCCAAGCGCACCCGTTCAACCACTTCCTCGCGGCGGTTATCACTGATTACTACGGTGGTGATGGGAGTACGTCCGGGGGGCAGCTCGTCGATCACTGAGCAATCCAGGTCGGCATAGGCGCTCATCGCCAAAGTGCGTGGGATAGGTGTAGCGGTCATAATCAGCTGATGCGGACGAAGCAGACCGGATCGCCGATTTTCATCGCTATTGGTACCTTTTTCCGACAGGGTTAAGCGCTGATGCACACCAAAGCGATGCTGCTCATCGATCACAATCAAACCCAAATTCGCAAACTCCACCGCCTCCTGAAACAGCGCATGAGTGCCGACCACCACTTGCGCCTCACCATTGGCGATAGCCGCCAACTGGGTGCGCCGCTCTGCCACTTTCAGCTTGCCCGTGAGCCAACCGAGTTTGATGCCGAGCGGTGCCAGCCATTTGCCGAAGTTGAGGCGATGTTGCTCAGCGAGGATTTCGGTGGGCGCCATAATTGCAGCCTGTTTGCCGCTGGCGACGGCGGCTAACGCAGCAAGCGCGGCCACTACGGTTTTGCCCGAGCCAACATCGCCCTGCACTAGCCGCAACATCGGAATCGGCTTAGCTAGATCGGTGGCGATTTCGCCGACGACGCGGCTTTGCGCCCGAGTTAGATTGAATCCCAACTGCTCCAAAAATTGCGCCTGTAAACTCGTATCCAAATTCAGTCGTGTGGCACCATCGGCCTGGGTTTCACGGCGCAACAGCAGCAAGCTCAGGTGGTGCGCTAACAACTCCTCAAATGCCAGCCGCTCCTGATAAGGATGCTCACCATCCATTAGTTGCTGGATATTGGCGTTAGTTGGCGGCTGATGCAGATAGCGCAAAGCGTCGGCGAGCGAAGATTGGTTGAGCTGACGGCGTACCAACTCGGGTAACAGTTCTTTGAGTGCGTGTTTGTCCAACCAAGTCAGTGCTTGCACGGCAAGCGAGCGCATACGCGGTTGGGTCAGCCCTTCAGTGGCGGGGTAAATCGGGGTGAGCGACTGCTCCAGCGGCAAAGACGCCGCTGTGCTTAACTCATCGTATTCGGGGTGGTACATCTCAAGGCCCGAGGCACCACGGCGCGTCTCACCAAAAATCCGCAAGCGCGTGCCGCTTACCAATCGCTGCTTTTGCGCATTGTTGAAATGATAGAAGCGCAGCGTAATCGTGCCGGTACCGTCCTGCACCTTGCACACCAGACTGCGGCGCTTGCCGAAAACGATATCGCAAGCGCGCACCTCCGCCTCAATCACCGCGTTGACGTTGGGTTGGAGTGCGCCAATCGGCGTAATACGGGTACGGTCGAGGTAGCGCAAAGGCAGATGAAAAAGGATATCTTGCAGACTAAACAGGCCGATCTTCGCCAATTTTGCAGCCAAACTGACGCCAACGCCTTTTAAGGCGCTGGCGGGGATTTGGTCGAGGGTGGTGGTATTGGCTGGACTATTCACAGTATGGTTACAGTTGTTGGATATCGCGCGCCGAGTGCAGCACGCGCACCAGCACTATGCCGCTATCCTGCCCCGCCATTGGCTGATAAAACAACAAATAGCGCTCCATCGGAAACAGGTAAATTCGATCCCCTAAATCGGCGCGCAACTTACCCAGCAATGGGAATTCAGCAAGCTGCCGGGCTTGGGCATAAAGACGATCAACAAAGTTGTCAGCATTAGCTGGGCTGTCTTCGGCGATAAACAGCCAAATATCCACCAAATCCTGTTCCGCTTCCGGTGCGATTAACAACACTGCCAATCCTATCCTTGCTGCGCCAAGCGCGCGCGGACTTTGATCTGCTCAGGGTCAAATACTTTGGACTGCCCCGCAGCAATGCTATTCACGCCTTTTTGAATATCGGCGCGTAGCGCCTCCAGCTTGAGCGATTGCTCAGAGTCCTTTTCCGCCATAAGGCGCAGTGCCTCGCGGATCACCTCGCTGGCGGAGTTATACATGCCCGTGGCAACTTTTTGCTGAACATAGGATTCAAGTTGATTAGTAAGTGAGACATTCATCGATTGATCCTCTGTTGGCTATCGATAACAAACTATAGCAATCTTTGTTATCGATTGTCGCCCTAAACGCGACAAGCTTTAATCGCCGCGCGCAAGGCATCTATCGCTTTGTGGCGGGGGAAGCTGGCGCGCCAGGCAAGTGCAACTGTGCGGCTTGGTGAAGGTTCGATAAAGGGACGAGTCACCAGCACCTCAGAACTGTAGAGCGAATTCTCGGCGGCGGAGGATGGCAGAATGGTTATGCCGAGACCAGAGGCGACCATATGGCGCAGGGTCTCCAGGGAGCTGCCCTCGGCGGCTGTCCGCACATTGCTGGTACTGGCATCGCCATGATGTTGTAGGCTTGGGCAGGTGGTGAGCACCTGATCGCGAAAGCAATGGCCTTCACCGAGCAACAGTAGCTGCTGATCATTGAGGTCATCGGGCTTCAAGAATTCTTTGGCGGCGAGCGCGTGGTCTTTGGGCATCAGCACCACAAAGGGCTCGTCGTACAGCGCTTGGGTCACTACATCCGGCTCGACAAAGGGCAGCGCTACGATAATCACGTCCAACTCACCGTTGCGCAGTTTTTTACGCAGGTTGTGGGTGTAGCCCTCTTCCACATAAAGCGGCATTTTGCTCGCCAATTTTTGCAAATGAGGGATAAACTTGGGCAGCAAATAGGGGCCGATGGTGAAAATCGCGCCCACGGATAAGGGGCTGCTGAGCTGATCTTTACCGGCGTCGGCAAGGTCTTTGATCGCCGCCGTCTGCTCCAGCACCAGATTTGCCTGGGCGACAATTTGCTCGCCGAGCGGTGTGGGTTGGACACGGGATTTAGTGCGCTCGAACAATGCTACGCCCAGCTCGTCTTCCAATTTTTTTACCGCGATACTCAGGGTCGGCTGGCTCACGTAGCAGCGATCTGCCGCGCGACCAAAGTGCTGTTCCTGGGCAAGGGTGACTATGTAGCGCAATTCGGTCAGGGTCATAATGCAGCTCCGTTACTAAGACTTCTGGGAATAGCCTAAAACTATCAGATTGGCGACTTTTATCAAATGACAATTAACGCATCTTCACAAGAAAAGCTCTTAATCATCGGCTGCGGCGATATTGGCCAGCGCCTCGCGCAGCAACTCGACCCTAATCGCTACCAAATTACCGGCCTGCGCCGCCATCCGCCGGAGGACTTGCCCAGCCTTCGGTATCTGGCATGTGACGTAACTCAATCCGACCAACTCGACGCGATACTCGGTGATGAAGAATTTGATGTCATTGTGATTAGCATGACTCCAGCTGAACGTAGCAATGCCGGCTATGAAACTGCCTATGTGAAAACCTGTCGCAATCTGGTGGCGGGACTAAAACATCACCAACGGAAGCCTCGCTTGTTGATATTTGTCTCCAGCACGGCAGTCTACGGGCAAAACGATGGCAGCTGGGTAGATGAGTTGTCGCCCACTGAACCTGAGGGATTTAGCGGAACGCGTTTGTTGGAGGCTGAGCAAGTAATGCAGCAGAGCGGATTCGCAAATTGCATCGTCCGCTTCAGCGGGATTTACGGCCCCGGCCGCAACCGTTTGATCGAGCAGGTAAAACAAAAACGTGCCTCAGCGAGCCTGCATTACACCAACCGTATCCATGCAGATGACTGCGCCGGGGTGCTCGCGCATGTGATCGAACTGCAGCGCACGCGAGACATTGCACCTATTTATGTAGCGACAGACTCGTCGCCCACATCCATGATTGATGTGGCCTGCTGGATTGCAGAACAACTGGGTATTAAGGATTTTTTAGCGCCCGATGCGGTCAACGAGCGCGGCAATAAACGGATCAGCAATCAGCGCTTGCTGGCATCAGGCTATAGGTTTATACATCCAGACTTCCGCAGCGGCTATGCAAGATTGCTGGCTTCTGCAGACAATCAGGGCTAAATCACAGGCATAAAAAAGCCCGACACGCTGGTCGGGCTTTTCAGCAATCAACAACAGATTAATTGCGTTTTTCGATAGTGGTCACTTTGGTAGAAACCTGACCCACTACGCGACGATTTTGCTCGCGGCCAGCAGCATTCATGTTGTCAGCAATTGGCTTGGCTTCACCGTAACCAATCGCATTCACACGATCTGCACCAATACCGTATTTGGTAATCAACGCGGCTTTCACCGAGTCAGCACGACTTTGCGACAGTTTTTGGTTGTAAGCATCAGAACCCTGGCTATCAGTGTGGCCTTCAACAGTCACCACAGTATCAGCGTATTGATTCATGAAAGTCGCCAGATTGGCCACTTCGCTTTCAAACTCAGGCTTGATGATTGACTTGGCAGTATCGAATGTAATTTTCAATTCGATTGCTACAGTTTCAGTCAACTTCAAAGTACAACCAACTTCATCTACTTTGTTTGCTTTAGGGGTGTCCGGGCATTGATCTTTAGAATCGAATACGCCGTCACCATCGCTATCTAATTCTACTGGCGCAGCAACTGGCGCAGGAGCAGGACTTGAAGTTTTGCCAAACGCGTAACCAATACCGGCGGTAACAGCAAGATCGGTATATTCGTTGTCGAGGCTGTTGAATGCGCGCACATCGGTGCGGAATTGCCAGCTATCGCCCAGGCTGCGCTTGATACCCGCACCAAGGTTGAGCAGAGTGTCGCGCTCGGAAGAAGGCGACGCAGCGTTGAATTCACGCTTTTGATCACCTACACCGAAGGCAACATAGGGGCGCCATGCGCTTTCGGTATTGATGTGATACAGCATATCCATACGGTATTGCGTGCCATCTACATCAACCGCACCCGATTGGGTTTCNNATTTCTACTTTGTGATTATCAGCGCTGGCGCCAGTTGAAATAACAGCTGCAATAGCAGCCGATAAAGCAAGTACATGTGTGTGTTTCATAGCCATTTGTTCTCCGTAGAAAATAGCGAGGTTCCAAAGACAATCTGATTCCCTCGATTGATTACATTCTCAAGCTGGTAAAGTATAACGATCGCTACCGATCTAAAATTGATTGTCCACTGAATTCCATTTCATGATTATTTTCAGTTGGTTACATTAGCAAATTAAGGCAGTTTATGCCAATTTACGATGTTTTTTTAAACAGTAAATCCCACACGCCATGACCAAGGCGTTCACCGCGCCTCTCAAATTTGGTAATTGGCCGGTAGTCAGGTCTTGGGGCATAACCGGTTTCGGTAAACTCCGTAACAAAACCTGTCGCACCACTCATCACTTCCAACATATGTTCAGCGTAGGCCTGCCAGTCGGTCGCCATGTGGAAAATGCCAGCGGCGGCGATTTTAGGGCGAAGTTGCTGAACAAAGGCTGACTGCAGTATCCGCCGCTTGTGATGTTTTTTCTTGTGCCAAGGGTCAGGAAAATACAACTGCAACCGGTCAATAGCGCCATCGGGAATACAATCTTCCAGCACATCCATCGCATCGGCCATATAAACCCGCAGGTTGGTCAGATTTTCCTGGCCCGCCACGTTGATCAAACGACCCACACCGGGGGGATGCACTTCAATGCCAATAAAGTTCTTATCCGGCTCATTGCGCGCCATCTCCAAGAGCGAATCACCCATGCCAAAACCGATTTCCAATACCAGCGGCGCCTTGCGGCCAAAAACCTGTTCCGGATCAATCATCCCGTCAAAGAGACTCAGACCAAATACCGGCCACCAAGTATCAAACGCGTTCTTTTGGCCGACGGTAATACGCCCGGCGCGGATCACGAAACTGCGGATCGATTTTGGTTTAAATTGGGGTTTGATTAGAAACCCTTCCTCACCCGATTCGAGATCAGGCGTTAACTCAGGTAATTCAGACATATGGGATACAGGTTATGAGGTAAAAGAAATCAGTCGGCGGGTTTAATGCGCCATGCAGCACTCAACAAGAACAACCAACCCAGCAAAAAACACAGACCACCCAGCGGTGTCACTGGACCCAACCACCGAGGGGCACCCAGCGCCAGCGCGTACAGACTGCCACTGAACAACAGGGTGCCCAGTATAAAGGCTAAGCCGCCCGCTTTTAACCCTGAGATATCAGGTTTATGGCTGAGCCACAGACCGACCAGCAAGAGCACAAGCGCGTGATACATCTGGTACTGCACACCGGTTTTCACCACCTCAATCATCTCCGGCGCGAGCATCTTTTTCAGCCCATGAGCGGCAAATGCACCCACAATAACTGCAAAAAAGCCGCTAAGTGCAGCGATTATCAGAAAAAATCGCACCATGAGAACACCTTCAAAAATGAGCTTTATAATCGGACCGATAATAAAAAAGCCGCGCTAGGCGCGGCTTTTCTTGATGCTATGGTAGTGAGGATCATGCTTCCAGCATCATAGTTTTGACTTTGTTCATGGCATTTTTTTCCAGCTGGCGGATGCGCTCAGCTGACACACCATACTCGGCGGCCAAATCGTGCAGGGTCGCTTTGTCGTCGTTCAACCAACGGCGCTGCAGGATGACACGGCTGCGGTCATCGAGCTTTTCCATCGCTTTTTCCAAGCTATTGACGTTGGATTCTTCCCAATTGGACTCTTCCAAACGCACAGCTGGGTCGTAGCGATTGTCTTCGAGGTAATGAGCCGGAGCTACATAACCATCATCTTCATCATCTTCACCTGCATCAAAACCGGCATCGTAAGAAGCCAGACGGCCTTCCATTTCGCGCACTTGTTTGACATCAACACCCAAATCGGCCGCAACTGCATGGGCTTCATCATTGCTCAACCACGCCAAACGTTTTTTGGCACCGCGCAAATTAAAAAACAATTTGCGTTGGGCTTTGGTGGTGGCGATTTTGACAATGCGCCAGTTTTTCAAGATAAATTCATGGATTTCGGCTTTAATCCAATGCACCGCAAATGACACCAAACGCACGCCTTTGTCTGGATCAAAACGTTTAACGGCTTTCATCAGACCAACATTGCCTTCTTGCACCAGATCACCCAGCGGCAGGCCGTAACCGTTGTAGGAGCGGGCGATATGCACCACAAAACGAAGGTGCGCCATAACCAGCTTACGGGCGGCGTCGAGGTTGCCATTGGTGACCAGATCACGGGCCAGCTCTTGCTCTTGCTCAACGGTGAGAATAGAGAAAGCGCTGACTGCCTGAACATAGGCATTCAGGTTTGCACCAGGGGCGAGGATGCCAATAGGTTGCAGACTTGTGCTTGTGCTCATGTTTACCTCCAAATTCAATATTGCCCGAGTGTATCACCCGCTTATTGGTTCCGCTAGCACCCAAAAAGTTCACTTTACGCGGATGTTGCACCTTCAATTGGCACTGTAGAAAGCATCAATCAACGCGGCTGGATCAGATACAGGTGACGCGCCACTGCGATCCACGCGCCCAACAATCCGGTAATGCCCGCGATCAGGACTAATTGCAAGCTCTCAATAAAGCCTAGACCCTGTAAACGAAAACTACTTTGATACAGATCAGCGAGCTGGGCGACTGGCGCCGATAACCACCAGAACCCGATGGCCAGCAAGATCGCCGCCAGTATGCCGCCACCCACACCAAACCAAAGGCCGGTGTAAAGGAAGGGACGGCGCACATAGGCATCGGTAGCACCAACCAGTTTGACCACCACGATTTCATCGCGGCGATTTTCGATCGCCATGCGGATGGTATTGCCGATCACCAAAAGCACCCCCAATGCCAACAAACCCGCAAGGGCGACCACAAATCGCTCGGCGACGGTAATAAACTGGTGTAGGCGTTTGACCCAGAGCATATCCAGACGCACATCGGCCACCAACCGATCAGACACCAGCACCTGTTGCAAGGAAGTGAGTGCATCAGGGGCATTGGAGCCGATTTTAGGCTTGATTAAAATCACGGCAGGTAAGGGGTTTTCATCAAGATGATTAGCCAACTCGCCTAACCCGGAGCCCAGCTTGAATTCTTCGAGCGCCTGCTCGGGCGATATATAAGTCGCTTGAGCCACATCCGGCCGCTGCGCCCAGCGGCCGCGTAAATCCTGCGCTTGATTAGCGGTGACATCCTTTTTCAGGAATACCGAGATTTGACTGGAATCCTGCCAGCTCTGGCCGATTTGCTGCACATTGCCAAACACTACAAAGAGCGCGGCAGGCAGAGCGATCGCTATCGCGATTACCAGCCAGGTCATCAGACTTTGCAAGGGTGTGCCCAACATGCGTAGCAGACTCTCGATGGCCGAGTTGCTGTGATGCGCGCTCCAGCCGTCAAATTTATCACGCCAGGACATCTGGCTTGAAACGGCTCCCTGCGGGCGAACATGTTCTGCACGTGGCGGCGCTTCGCGACGTGGGCGATCATTGCGCGGTGTAGCGCTTGCACCCATGCGATTCGGGCGGCGCTCGGGCTTGGAGGGACGATTCGATTTCACCAGAGCACCCCGTCGTGAACCAGCTTGCCTTGCACCAGACCCAGCACACGTTTGTTCATGCGTTTGAGCAGCTCCACATCGTGGGTGGCGATCATCACGGTGGTGCCAACTTCGTTGAACTGGCGGAATAAGGTCATAATTTCATTGGACAATTCCGGGTCCAGATTACCGGTCGGTTCATCCGCCAGTAACAAGGTCGGCTTGTTGACTACTGCGCGGGCGATACCCACCCGCTGCTGCTCACCGCCAGACAAAGCCATGGGATTAGTGCGCTCTTTGTCGAGCAAATCCACTTTATCCAGAGCCGCACGCACGCGTTTGCCAATCTCCTGATGGGGATAGCCCGCCACCTGCAGCGGCAGGGCGACATTATCGTAGACGGTGCGATCAAACAGCAATTGGTGATTCTGGAACACCACGCCGATATTGCGGCGAAAATACGGCAACTGGCTTTTCGGCATACGCGCCAAATGATGACCATCGACAAACACATGGCCATTGGATGGCTGCTCCATGAGCAGAATGAGTTTCATCAGTGTACTTTTACCGGCACCTGAGTGGCCAGTAAGGAACAGCATTTCGCCTGACTCCACCTCAAAATCCACCCGCGCCAAGGCTTCGTAGCCGGTGTCGTAGCGCTTGCTTACAGTTTCAAATCGAATCACAACAAACCCTGTTTNNGCATCAGATTGATTAAACAGCGCCTTGATAAACGGTTCGGCCACAAACGGCTGAAGATCGTCGATTGATTCGCCGACGCCGATAAAACGCACCGGTAGCGCAAATTTTTTGCTCAAAGCGAAAATCACCCCGCCTTTAGCGGTGCCATCCAGCTTGGTCAATACCAATCCCGTTACACCAGCCGCATCGCGGAAAGTCTCGGTTTGGTTGACGGCGTTTTGGCCAGTACCCGCATCCAACACCAACAATACTTCATGCGGTGCGGAGCCATCGACTTTAGCCATTACCCGCTTGACCTTCGATAACTCATCCATTAAATGGCTTTTGTTGTGCAGGCGACCGGCAGTATCGGCGATGATCACATCAATTCCACGCGACTTGGCCGCTTGCAGCGCGTCAAAGATAACTGAGGCCGAATCCGCACCGGTATGCTGGGCGATTACCGGGACATTGTTGCGCTCGCCCCAGACTTGCAGTTGTTCGACCGCGGCGGCGCGGAAAGTATCCCCCGCTGCCAACATGACTTTTCTGCCCTCGTTTTGCAGGCGCTTGGCAAGCTTGCCGATAGTCGTGGTTTTACCCACACCATTTACGCCTACCACCAGAATCACGTAGGGCTGTTTGCTGCTGTCGATGACCAGTGGTTTTTCTACGGGCCGCAGTAGATCAGTGAGCTGTTCACGCAGGGCTTGATAGAGCGCATCCACATCATTGAGCTGTTTGCGCGCGACGCGGGCGGTCAGACTATTGATAATTTCCGTGGTTGCCTCCATCCCCACATCAGCAACCAATAGCTGGGTTTCCAACTCCTCGAACAAATCGTCGTCGATGGTTTTACGGCCGAGAAACAGATTGCCAAGCCCTTCCGCAAAGTGACTGCTGGTACGGCTCAAACCTTTTTTGATACGGGCAAAAAAGCCGAGTTTCGCGGGGGGCTCCGCATCTGTGCTTGCAGGTATAGCGGGAACCTCCGGTTGCACAGCGGTTACTTCAGCGGGCGCACTTTCGGCATCCGGAGCGACGACTGTCGGCGCATCAGATGTAGGTGTGGTGGTATCGGGCTTTTCGGATTTTTTAAACAGATTGAAAAACATAATTGTGATCTGGGGGCGTTATCGAGATGGACGGATGGCGCGCAGTGACAGATATGCATTCTGCAATGCCAGCAAAGGCGCTATCCTACCACCTCTTAACCGCTCGCAGAGAAAAAGCCTTGTCCAAACCCGTCGCAAAATCGCTCACTAAACCCGCAAAAGGCAGCAACCAACTGCGCATCATTGGGGGCGCTTGGCGCGGGCGCAAACTCAACTTTCCCGATGTAGATGGCCTGCGCCCAACGGGGGATCGCATCCGCGAAACTTTATTTAATTGGCTGGCGCCGGACATTAAAGGCGCGCACTGTCTCGATTTATTTGCCGGTTCTGGGGCACTAGGGTTAGAAGCTTTATCGCGCGGAGCGCAATCCAGTCTGCTGCTGGAGAAACACGCCGCCGCCGCACAACAGCTAAAAAGTAATCTGCAACTGTTACAGTCAGAGTGTGGCAAAGTAGAACAGGTGGACAGCCTGCAATGGCTCAGGCAACAGCAGCCGCCCCACCCATTCGACATCATCTTTATCGACCCACCTTTTGCGCTCGATTTGTGGGAGCCGATTGCCGCTGCACTTGAGGCTCACCATTGGTTGAGCGATGAAGCCATTATTTATCTGGAAGCACCACGCGACGCACACTTGCAGCTACCTACCAACTGGCAATTGCACCGCGACAAACAAGCCGGTCAGGTCAGCTTCCGTTTGTATCATCGCCATGCGCCCGCCATACCGGTAAATGGCTAAATAGCAACTAAACTGAAGCGGCTGCGATGGTCTTCTGCTGGCTAGTAACCGGTGAATTTTGTACCATGCGCGCCTCGCCAGCCGGCATCCACCACGGAATACTCCCATGCGCACAGTGGTCTACCCAGGTACTTTTGACCCCATCACCAACGGCCATATCGATTTGGTGGAGCGCGCCTGTCGTCTGTTCGACAATGTGATAGTTGCGGTGGCGGCGAGCAATCGCAAAAACCCGTTATTTACATTGGATGAGCGGGTCGCACTGGCGCAGGAAACCCTTGCCCATGTACCCAATGTGACTGTGTGCGGCTTTGATATTTTGTTAGTGGAATTTGTGCGCCAGCAAAATGCACAAGCGGTATTGCGCGGGCTGCGCGCTGTGTCGGATTTTGAATACGAATTCCAGCTAGCCAATATGAATCGCGCCTTGGCGCCGACCATGGAAAGTATCTTCCTCACCCCGGCCGAACATCTTTCTTATATATCCTCTTCTATAGTGCGCGAGATTGCCTTTCTCGGTGGCGATGTGAGCAAGTTTGTCGCGGCGCCAGTAGAAGCAGCCTTAAAGCGCAAATTCGGCAAATAACC
>DQHS01000090.1 GCA_003524365.1 Cellvibrio sp.
TTATTCCGGACAGTAGTGCGCGTTCGCGGGCATGACGAAACGTGATTTCCTTGCACCGAAAACTTACAAATCGAGTTGTTTGCGCAACTCCTCCATACGTTTTGCATTTTCTTCTTTGCTAAGCGGTCTTTCTATTGTCTCGGGTAACGCAGGTACGTTCGGTGCTGGCAAGGTGGTGCCATTCATCACCCGCTCACACAATTTTAAATAGTGCCGCTCAAAAATCGGGAAAGCTGTTTTCTCGGCATTGGTGGTTAAAAAATACCAGTCACTCGCACAGCCAGCGTGATACACCGCCGGATGGCTCCATGCATAAGCGGCTTTAGGGCTGGGTGCGCGGCATGCTTCTACATAAGCTTGATGTGCATCGACCAAACCAAACTTGCTTGGCTCGCCCTGGCAGGCGCGAATCATACGGTGGAGCGTGGGCAAATACTCTGACTCTTCAATCACTTTGCGCGCGCCGCGCAAAATCGTTTCCGGCGCAAATTGCGCGAGTGAATTCAACCAGAGGCGGCGCGCCTGATTGAGCAGTTCATTATCTTTAAACGCCGCGTAATACTGGTTGTGATAATTAATACGAAACAGCGCAAACACTTGATTGATCGCATCGATATGGCCTTCGCCCGGCGCAGGCTGCTCGCGCTGTGACTGCGCTGAATCAGCTTGCCCAGCTGCGGTCGTTGAGCTGTTCTGCGAGGCTGCTATCTCTTGTGCGACCTGATGAATGAGGGAGTTGCTGTCCTGCATGATTAACCTGCTGCGAATTGACGGTTGTTAATGCGTGTTGTTTGGCCCAGTGAAATTTCACGTGCTGCAAAAATTTGGTATTCCAGCTTGCATAGACCTGGTTGCTGTCGCGCCAGAATAAAACAAATTCGGTAACTTGCTGTTGCGCGAATTTTAAATCGATATTGGCGAGTTTGAGTACATCGTAAACATCTTTGCTTGGCTGCCAATTGTCGGGAATACGTTTGGGTTCGGTGTCGTGTTCCAGCGCCGAGCTGTAGCGCATCCACTGGCGTTTGACATGCTGGATAAACTTGCTGTTCCAAGTGCGACCGACATCGCCGCGCTCTTGCCAATAGACCACAAATTCCGGAATCGAATCTTCCACAAACGCGAGGCTGATGCTTGCATGTTTCACCAGTACTTCAAGCGCATCTTTGCTTGGCCGCCACTGGCTGTGCATCGCTGTTTCCAAATCGCGATTTAAAAATTCCGTATCGCGCTCGCGCACTTGACGCTCGCTGTCTTCACGTTTTTGGCGAGCGATTTGCGTTTCATAGCTGCGCCATTTATGCAGCACATCTTTTAAAAATTTTGCGCCCCATGAATGACTGCTTTCACCGCGCTCGCGCCAGTAAGTTACAAACTCGGGCACCTGCTGACGGACAAACTCGGCGGGGATATTGTGTTGGGCGATCTGCCGCAGCAACTCCTGATCTGGCTGCCAGTAGGGCGCGATCAGGTTGGCACCGGTATTGATCGGCGGTGTTGCAACGACAGCATCGCTGCTGCTTTGGCCCGATTCATCAAACGCCAGCGTCAGGCGGCGGCTTTCAACATAAGGTGCGGAAGCCAGCACAATAATGCCCTTATCTTTCAGATTGCGACTGATGCGCTGCACATCGTAATCCGTCCAAAACGGCATGGCGCGGCTGACCCACGTCTCATCTAAATCCAGCCATTCGCGGCCATTCGATCGCGTGAGCGGTAAATAGACCGCCATATCGCCCAAAATCGACAACATACACGCCTCCTCCAGCCCGATAGTGGCGGCGAGGGAAGGGGAAATCAGCAGCGGGCGTTCAGGAATCAGCGATGAACTCATAGCTCTCAGGTCGCAGTTGACCAAGTAACGGCAAAAGTGGGAATTGTAGGCGGATAGGGGGGGAGATGCCAGCGTTGATGGCTCGCTCAAGGAGAGGTGACTTTCATTCCAAGATCAGACCAAGCTGGCTTTTAGGGTGGGTTTTTCGCCTCACTGCCTTAGGTAGGGCATGGGGCCGCTAAGTGAGTGGTGAGTTCGTTTTTATACCCCGCT
Source organism: Cellvibrio sp. (assembly GCA_003524365.1). GTDB lineage: Bacteria > Pseudomonadota > Gammaproteobacteria > Pseudomonadales > Cellvibrionaceae > Cellvibrio. The sequence continues at coordinate 2,048 of DQHS01000090.1, forward strand.
CTCCCCGCATCAAAATGCTGTTGGTTCATTAGATCGATACCGCAGGCGAGATTGCTGATCCAATCGAGGAAGTTGCTTACCATTTCGCGGCCAACGAAAGGGCTGCCGTGCTGAGGTACCATCATTTCAACATCCATTTGCCGCACCATGTTCGCCCAGAGTCGGCAGGCTTTGTTGCTGGCCATGTAGCGTTGATGAAAGCCGAGCATATGTGGGATGTGGGCTTCAAAATCGGCCACTGGCTGTTCCGCGTGATCTTCAATTAATGAAGCGCCCATATCACCGCTGAATAAAATTTTGCTCACCGGATCGTAAAAATGAAAGTTGCCTACCGAGTGTAAAAAGTGCGCGGGCAAAACGATGATGTCGCTACGACCAAAGGCAATTGCGCCGCCTCTATCCGGCATGGCGATAATGCGCTCATCCAAATTGTGATTTAGTTGTTGGGTGACAAATTGCGATGCTAGGTGCGGTAAAAAACGCGACCAGAGTTTGGATGTGACTACCTGACATTGAGTGTGCATCATCCAGCGCGGCAGTGAGGCGATGATGTCCGGATCTTGATGCGATGCAAAAATGTAATCCAGTTGATTGGCTTTAACCCGTTTACTGATTTCAATATTCAATGGGGTATAAGTTAAATCGCCGCCCGGATCAATAAGCGCGGCGCGCTGGTTGTCGATAATTAAAAACTGATTGGATTGAATGCCTTCGCCGACGACCAAATCTGAAAACTGAATGCACTGATGGCCGTCCTTGTTGTAGAGAAAATGCGCTTTGTCGTGATTAGAGATTGCCTTGCTCATGCTGAAGAGTCCTGAATAAAAAGTGGACTAGCATAAGTTTTTTTGTGTAACGCGCTTTGATACGAGTCAAACGGGTGTGATTATTCGTAGCTATATGTGGGTGAATGAAAGGCGTGATTGTTAAAGTCCAACTCGAGCAATCCTCTTATATCAAGTTTGGATAATCAATGCCTGACGGCTAGTTCGGGTATGCAAATGTGGAAGCTGGCCCCCTGACTCTGATCTGCATCAATCGTAATTTCCCCGTGTAGTTTCTGCGTCACCAAATTGTAAACAATCGATAAGCCCAAACCCGAACCGCCCGTGCGCCGCGCAGTGGTGAAAAAGGGTTCGAAAATTTTTGGGCGAATTTCATCGGCGATGCCGCAGCCGTTGTCGCGGTAGTGAATAGTGACTTGCTCTGGTGTCTGTGTGAGTTGTACGCGGATTTTTTTGTCGGCGGTGTTATTAAAAGCATGGTGAATTGAGTTGGTGATCAGGTTGGTAATGATTTGGGCGATGGCACCAGGGTAACTGTTAATCACGATGTTGTCACCCGGTAGCAGTAAGCAATCAATGTGATTTTTTTTAAGCAACGGCTGCAAACTTTTTAATGTCAAGTTGATACATGCGCGCAATTCAAATTGCTCTTCCTCATTGGCGGTGTGGATGGCACCCGAGAGCTTGAAATTTTGCACCAGCGTGGCGGCGCGGTTGAGATTGCTGTTGATCAGCCCCAGACCATCATCGATACCGGCGAGAAAGTGCGCAAACTCCGCTTCGTTCAATTCATCGTCTCGGTAGAGTTGCTGCACGCGTTTCAATTCATTGGCGCAGTGGCTGGCGGAGGTGACCGCAATTCCCAGTGGTGTGTTGATTTCATGGGCGAGGCCTGATACCAAACGGCCGAGTGAAGCGAGTTTTTCGCTTTCAATTAATTTCGCCTGGGTGTGATTTAAATTGCGTAATGCATCTTGCAACACATTGGTACGCTCATTAATTTTTTGTTCCAGTTGTGTATTGATTTCTTTTAATTGTTGCTCGTAATCATTGCGCTGCGCAGCACTTACTGCGCGGCCATAGGTGTCGGCCAGTGCACTGGCAAAGGCGACTTCCTCGCTGGTCCATACCCGCGCCTCGCCCTGATGTTCGCAACAAATAATACCGAGCATATTACCGCGGTGGCGAATGGGTGCATCGAGCATCGAGGTGATACCAAAGGGAAGCAAATAACTATCGCGAAATTCATTGGTGCTTGCATCGTTCAGGGCGTCGTGTGCGACTACCGCGCGTTCGGAGTCCAGGCTGTTGAAGTAGCGTGGAAAATCTTTCCGTGCGAGGCATAAACTGGTGTCCAGTTCACAGTTGTCACCGTCAATTAACATTTTCCCGCAAATAACTTGTTTGTCTTCGGTGAACAGCCAAACACCGGCGCGGTTGATGCCTAAACCATGAATGGCGGCCGTGAGAATGAGTAGCCCTGCAGCGTGCAAATCGCCATTATCAATCATGGAAGATTTGGAAACATCGAGCAAAATATCGTAGAGCGATCTGATCATAGTTGCATGTAGTCTGTGAGGTTAATCAGCGTGGAGGATGATCGGGTAGGGTGCGGCGAATCTCGCGGAAGGCTTCAAAAAGTTCCAGCGCCGCATCCACCATTGCCGGGTCAAACTGTTTGCCCCGGCGCTCGTTGATGTAGTGAATAATTTCATTTTCTTGCCAGGGTTTTTTGTAGGCACGTTCGGAGCCAAGTGCATCGATGACATCAATGATCGCCACTATGCGGCCTTCGAGCGGAATCGCTGCACCTGTTAACGCATTCGGGTAACCGTTGCCATCCCAATGCTCATGGTGGTTTAGTGCAATGCGTGCGCCCATTTTAGCGATGGTGCGGGTGGAATCTTTTAATAAATCGTAGCCAATTTGCGCGTGGGTTTTCATGGTTTCCCACTCGCCATCGGTTAATTTTCCCGGTTTGTGCAAAATGCTTTCAGGAATGCCGATTTTGCCGATGTCGTGCAGTGGTGATGCGTATTTTAAAAGCTCGGCGTATTCGCTGCTCTGTCCCAGTTTCAATGCCATCAGTTCGCACATAAGGGCAACACGACGCACGTGTGAGCCAGTTTCTTTAGAGCGCTGTTCAATTGCATCGCCCAACACCAGCAATAATTCTTTTTGGGTTTCCTGAATGTGCTCGCGGTTGTGCAGGTTTTGAAAAATCAACGTAATGTTGGCNNTCCAGTGTTGCCATAATGGTGTGTTTTACATCAGTCGGCAGTATGTCGGTATCCCATTTATTGTTGAGCTTCACTTCATCGCCGGTAGCGGCCAGCAAGATCAATTCGGCATCGCCAAATATATCCACATGCTGACTGACTAAATACATCTCCGCCGTTTTGATATTTAATAATTGCACCGTATGGCTCAGGATTGCATTGCCAAATTGGTAGAGGGTTTGGCTACGCAATACTGAATCGGAAGCGGCTATCACTTTTTGCATGCCGCGTTTGCTGGTTTCAATCGTGAGTATGTCGCGATAGGAGCGGATCGATGAATAGACACTGGTTTTTAATTTGGTATCGGTGAGTTCGGTTTTGCTTTTGTAATCGTTGATGTCGTAAGTGCGGATGACCGTTTCTTCTGGCGCTGTTCCCGGTTGACCAGTGCGCAGCACAATGCGGGTGGAATGGTTTTCCAGATCATTGCGAATGTTGTGAATCAGCTGTAAACCCGCGTCGTCGGTTTCCATGATGACATCAATAAACGCCAGCGCTATATCCGGATGATCCTGAAACAGGCGCAGCCCCTGTTCGGCGCTGTAGGCACTGAGGAACTGCAGTGGTTGGCCATCGATCTGGGTGTTTTTCAGCACCAGTTGGGTTACCGCATGCACCTGTTCATCATCATCGATAATCGCGACTTTCCAGGGTCTGACCAACGTGCTTTTTGCGGGTGCCAAAGGGCTGGCTGGTTTAAGAAATTTCATAATCATTCTTCCTGATTCTTTAGGAAGTATAGGTGCTGATGGGATTTTGGCCGTCACTTCTTTATACCTTTTTGCTAACTCCTTTTGCACAAAATGGCTGTTTCGCCATAAATCATTCGCCCCTAAACTCTGCCAAAGCATATTGCTTGTTACAGATAGATACAGACGCATGCGCTCTGTTACACCCATGCTGGCGATCAGTCATTAGGCTGTGCATATTATTTTGCAGCTCAAAAGGAAACTGCCATGCCCGTCTCCAGATCCAACCTGTCTCTGCTAATCCACTGTCTGCTTGCCGCGCCCGTTATGGCCAATGAAGTAGTCGTTGAAGAACTGCTAGTGCAGGGGCGCAAGGGCGATTACTCGGTGATTACCGAGCAAGCGCAAAAAATTATCGATGTGCCCGGTTCGCTCGGTGATCCACTGATGGCGGTGTTTAGTTTGCCCGGTGTACTCAGTGAAGGGGATGGCGGTGGCGCTCCGGCGGTGCGCGGTTCATCGCCCAGTGACAACCGCTATCTAGTGGATGGTGCCCCGGCTGCCTACGTGTTCCACGCCTTTTCTACGTCGATTTTTAATGAAAATATCATTCAGGACTTTCAATTGTTTTCGGCGGGTTTTGGTCCGCGCTACAACAATGCGATAGGTGGTGTGTTTGATATCAAATTGCGCGACCCCAGAGCGCAGGACATCAGTACCAAAGTTGATGTCTCCATTCTCCGCGCGGGTGTGTTTGCCGAGGGCGAAGTCACGGATGATTCAGCATTTTATTTATCGGCCCGCAGCAGCTTGCTGCAATATTTTTTTGATGGTGATGAAGCGGAAAAAGAAGACGGCATTAAAGTGCAGGATGCTCCCGAAGATACGGATTACCAGTTTAAATACCAGTACCGTTTAGGCGACGATCACAGATTAACATTGAGCGCGAATGGTGCGAGTGATCTTGCCGCAGCAGAATTTACCGAATTTTCCACCGAGGTATTGGAAGAGCCCGATTTTGCTGGCGATGCCAAAATCAAAAACACCTTTAATAACCAAAGTCTGCGCTGGCAGTTTTCTGCAAATGAGAGCAGTGAGCTTGATGTGCAGGTCGGTCATTACCAAAAAAATGACGATACTTTTTGGGGCGGAGAAAAATATTTTTTTGATATCACCGCTGAGGATGTCTACGCCTTAGCCAACTATCAATTTTTGCTGGGGAAATCCCATAGCATTTCAGTAGGGGCGGAAACCCACAACACCGAATACAGTTATGATGCACGCTTTATCAATTATGTCTGTACCGAGTTTGATCCGGATTGCGAATTGCGGCGCGGCGAATTAATTGTCGCAGAAGATGCGGTGACGATCAGAGAGCATTCTGCCTATGTGAATGATCATTGGGCGATCACTGATGCCCTCGTGCTAGATGTGGGCGTGCAAACCCATTACAACGATTTTACCGACGAAACCTTTACCCATCCGCGGATAGCACTTGCGTGGGAATTTACTGATAACTGGACTCTGAATTCATCTGCTGGTTCTTACAATCGCTTACCGGATATCGACAAAACTTTCCCGCAAATCGGCAACACCGAATTGCAATCCCCCACCTCCAATCACTATACCCTCGGCATTACGCAGGAGCTGGGTAATGAGTGGAGTTGGTCGGTGACCAGCTATTACAAAACCATGGATGATTTACCCCTCGCCAGTGAGATAAATGATAATACGCAACCTTTTTACACTAACAATGTAGAGGGCGAAGCCTACGGCATGGATATTTTTATTAACAAAGGTTTAACTGACCGCTGGTACGGTTGGTTGGCAATCAGCGCCTCGCGTAGTACGCGCACCAATAAACTCACCGACATTGAGCGCGATTATTATTTGGATACGCCGCTGGTGCTGAATTGGGTGATGAATTACCAAATGAATGATTTGTGGACAGTCGGCACACGTTTGACTGCACAATCTGGCCGTGCGATTACGCCTATCGTTGGTATACAGCCCAACCCTTATTTTGAAAACCGGATACTGCCGGTATACGGTGAGCCTTATTCGGAAAATTTACCGGTGTACGCGCGGTTTGATGTGCGTTTCAAGCGTGAAATGACGCTGTGGGGTTACCCCGGCACCTACAATATTGATATTCTCAACGCCCTCAATCGGCGCAATGTTACTGACCGCAATCTGGATTACAAACGCACCCAATCCCTGCAGAATTTTAAATTGGAAGATGAGGTGGGTATGGGCATTATTCCGGCGGTTGGTATGTCGTTAACGTTTTAACTGTCAGGCTATTGCTGTATGTGGAGAATTTTTTCGCGCGGTTTTTTTTATCTCTCTCGCTGTGTCTGTGCGGGTGCGCTGGCTGTGCCCGCGTATGCTGGCGATTTATCCAGCGATGTGCGCAAAGGCGCGTCCGGCCCGGATACCGGTGATGGCGGTTATTTTGAAATCGGCATGGGCATGACGAGTTATACCAGCCCGATTTTGGGTACACCTGAAGGCAATCAAAAAGACGAAATTCACACCGAGGCTTTTCTCGATGTTAATGCCCGTTACCAGTATCGCGGTTTTTTTGCGGAATTATTTTCACAGAGCCTGGAACAATTTACGCTCGGGTACAATTTTCACAACGGTGTTAACTGGGCCATCGATTGGGTTGGTTTGGCACAGCACGACGAAATGAGCGCAGAGGAATCTAACGATTATCGCGGCTTAAAACGGCGGCGTGGCGATTTTATGTCGGGGCCGCGCGCGACTGCCTATCTCGGCAATTATATTGTGCAATTACATGCGCTCACCGACATCAGCAATACCCATCACGGCGAATTGTATTCGCTCAAGCTCGCGCGTCATTGGCAATATCGCAATTGGACCATTCACGGCATCGTGGGTGCAACTTACCGATCGCGGCAGATCACCAATTATTATTTTGCGATAGATGAAGCAGAGGCATCAGAAAAATATCCGGTGTTTGTAGCTCCCTCGGCTGTTGCCTATGTGGGCGAATTGGGTGCGACCTATCCACTGAGTGAAAAATGGGTGTTTCGCGGTCTGATTCGCCACATCGATATTGGCTCTGAGGCTGAACGCAGTCCGCTCATTCTCGATAATCATGGCGACATGATTGCCACCTCAATCAGCTATGTGTTTTAACGGCAATGATTACTGTCAGAATGTTTCAGGGATTGTTAATTACCATGGCGATGTTGTTATCGCCTGTGTGGTGTGTAGCCGGGGAGACCGTCACCAATACCGCTGCCGACAATCCTCTCAATGTCACCACTCAAGCCAGTGTGCTACTGACGCCGGTACGCTGCGTGGCTTTGCATCAGGGACAAGTGTGTTACCAGCGTATACAAATTTCATGGAGCAGTGCGCAGGCGGGTGATTATTGCATCTATGTGGATACACAAGCGCAGCCGTTGCAATGCTGGCAAGCCCAAATACAAGGCAGCTTCAGCTATGAGTTTGCCAGTGCGCAATCGCAACAATTTCAATTAAAAAATGCGCAACAACAGCTGCTGGCTGAGACTACTATGGAGGTGGCTTGGGTGTATAAATCCAACACGCGCCGTAAAACACACTGGCGACTTTTTTAAGATGACGACTTATTGATGGCTACCTATTTATGAATACAGAAAGCCAAGCCAGTATTTTATTGGTTGAAGATGACGCCTCGCTGGCAGAGTGGATTCTTAATTATCTGCAGGGGCACAATTACCTCGTGCATCATATTACGCGCGGCGATCAGGTGGCTGCCTATGTGCAACAGCATGTGCCGGATCTGGTGATTCTCGATGTGATGTTGCCCTATAAAAATGGATTTGATGTGTGCCGCGAGTTGCGTGCGTTTTATCCCCATCCGATTTTAATGCTCACCGCGTGCGGTGAAGAAGCCGATGAAATTCTCGGGCTGGAATTGGGCGCAAACGATTATTTAGCCAAACCGGTGCGCCCCCGCGTGCTACTCGCACGCCTCAAGGTACTCTTGCGTCGTGAACCGCAAGAGCCATCGGTGCCGGGAATTTTGCGTTTTGGCCAATTAAAAATTCTGCGNNGCGGCATTACCGCCCACGAATTTGATGTGCTCTGGTTGCTCGCCAATAATGCAGGTAAGGTCATTCGTCGTGAAGAACTGGTCACGCAATTACGTGGTATTGAATACGATGGTTTTGATCGCTCGATTGATATCCGGATATCACGCCTGCGCAAAAAATTGCACGATAATCCCGAGCAGCCGGTGCGTATTAAAACGGTGTGGGCAAAAGGTTATTTGTTTTCACCTGAGGCCTGGGAATAAATTGTGCAGCGCCTGACGCTCTCGCTTTTGCTGGTGGTGATCTCGGCCGTGATTGGTCTTGGTTGGGGCATAGATCGCTGGTACAGCGCGCGGTTTGCTGCGGCTGAAGATCCGGCCTTCAGCGCTTACAAAACTCTCGGCACTGCACTGGCGCTCGCGCTCGACCAACAGCGGGGGGATTTAAAATCCGGGTTGGCCAATATCCCGCTGCAACCGCAATTGACTTCCGCCGAAAATTTTCCCTTGCCGGATGATGTTAAAAAACAATTTATCGCCGGCGAACCTTTGCAGTTGGAATCCGGTGATCAACTGACACTGCATTTTTATTTATCCTCGCATCAGCAAATTCTGTCGCTCACCCTGCCCGAAGAATTACATCAGGATGCACAGCATTCGCTGCGCTGGTTATTGACCCTTTTATTTTATGGTGGCGTGATTCTGGTGGTGCTGGTGTGGTTGTATCCGCTGCTGCGCCGCTTGTCGCTGCTGCGCAAAACCGCACAGGCGTTTGGTGCGGGCGATTTGCACTTGCGCATCGCACCTGATGCGGGTTCTTACATCCACAGCATTGAACTGGAATTCAACCGCATGGCGCAACGTATCGAGCAATTAATCGCGGACAATAAATTATTGTCGCGCGGTCTCTCGCACGATTTGCGCACGCCGCTCGCGCGTTTGCGTTTTGGTTTGGATGTGTTGCAAGAGGAACAGCTCACCACCGCGCAGCAACAAAATCTCGCGCATTTAAATCGCGATCTCACGGCGATGGAGGCATTGGTAGAAGCTTTGCTAAATTATGCGCGCTTGGAGCAGGCAGTCATTTCGTTCAAACCCCAAGCCTTGATCCTCGCAGATTATATCGCTCACCTGCATGAAGATTTTTATGCAGGGCAGGTGGAGCTGCGGGTGGATGCGGAGGCTATGGCTGTCAGAGTAGAAGTAGATCCGGAATATATCGCCATGCTGATCCACAACCTGCTGCAAAATGCGCTGCATTATTCAACGGAAGAAAAAAAGCGCAGTTGTGTCTTGCTCAGTCTGGAGTGGCAGGCGCAGGGCTTGGTGCTGGCGGTTGAGGATAATGGCCCCGGTATTCCCGCTGCCGAACGCGAAAAGGTGCTCAAACCCTTTTATCGCAGTGAAAATGGCAGCAGCTATCGCGGCCACGGCTTGGGGCTGGCGATTGTGGTGCGTATCGCCGAATGGCACAGGGCATCCTTGATCCTGGAGGAGTCCAAAGGTCTGGGCGGATTGCGCGCCAGCATTTGTTTGCCCATCGCCCTCCTTAATGATGCCAATCGATAGGTGCGGATATAGTTTGTGTTCGGGGTGGTGGACGCGGGCGTAATCTGGCTCTTTGAGCTGGTGTGTCTAGTGTTTACGCAGCGCACAACAAACATTCATACTTTGTTGTGCGCGCGGCTAGTGCGTTAGTCCAGCGTAAATTGGAATTGGTTTGCTTCCCCTTTTTTTACACTGAATGTGAAGGTTTGCTTTTTGCCATTGTGTGTGACATCAACTTCATAGTCACCGTAAAATCCGCGATTATTGAATTTACCTAGATCATCCGTGCTGCCAGAAAAATTGTTCCACCAGGTGGAGTAAATTAGCTCCTTCCAGGCAGTAGCATTGGGCTTTTCTGTCCAGTCCGCAGTATAGAACGCTGCATTCTTGGTCCAGTGTGCATTCTCCCAAAATCCCCATAGTTGCACACCTACAGTAGACGGGTGGCTAAAGAAGATGGTGAGAAAATCACGCGTAAAATCGGCTTGCAGCGCTTGATCTGTCGTGTTGATATCAAATTCAGTAGAGCGGAACTCTAAATCCGGAAATGCTTGGTGGTAGCGTTCAATAATCGAATAAATTTTCGTGATGGAAGTCGGTGATTCGCTGAAGTGACTTTGGAAACCGACCCCTGTAATCGGGGCATTGTTATCTAATAAATAACGAATGGTGTTTTCGTAATGGTTTTGATGTGCAGTATCTCGCCCGCCTGCAGAGAGAATTGAATAATCATTAATATACAGCGGGTGAGCTGGTAAATTGGCGCGTGCCCGATTAAACCAATCCACCATAACCCCATCGCCAAATGCATCCATTAAATCGTGATTGTCATAAGGTTCATTCAGCACATCCCACTCATCCAGCAGATCTTTAGTTGAGCTGGCAATGTCATCTATATGATTCAATACCAGGCTCTTGACGATTGGGTCAGCATTGGCAGGATTGGTTTCCGGAATATAAGGTTTAACAAGGTTCGGTAAATTCCGGCGAGATGGCCAAACCATTACATGACCGCGCAGGTAATAATCGCGATCTTTTAACCATTGCAACGCGGCTTTTGTTGTCGTTTGATTGTAATCAGATCCCCACTCGCCAATCCAGGGGGCCCATTTCAAATCATTTTCGGTCCCACTTTGGTTGAACAATTCCAGTACTTTATTGCGATACTGTTCGCTATCGCTGTTGTTGCCCATCAAAATGTTACTAACAATTACCGAACCAAAGTGATATGCGTGTCTTTTAAATTTAACGTCAATCGCCTTGTCGATTACCGCCGCGTTATTGGCGTCTATAAAGCGTATTTCAAAATCCCCTTTTCGATGTTGCTCAATGCGTGCTGCTGCTTCTGTCCGCCAAGCGGCATTAGGGTCGCGCCCTTCGTAAGTGATTTGGGTCACTGGTAAATCATTTACTGTTAATTTCTTTTCGAAGTTTAAAATTTCGGTAAAACCAATTTCAAAGATTTGAGGTTTGTTACCGCCACCAAAACCGATTTTCAAGTCAAGATTACCTATCGTTCCCGCTTCAGGCATTTTTACAGGGATAAAATACTCTTGCCATTCACCCGTGCTGCTCAATTCTACTGTTGCATATTTGGTGTAATCAGGCGCTCCGGTTTCAAAAAATAAACTGGCAAAACATGCACCACTTTCATCGGTGGTGGAAATTTTTCTAAACCAGGTATGAATAATAATGACGTCATCTTTTGCGATTGCGCGGGTGATTGGGAAGCTCAGTTGGCCATTCCAGGACGCTCCCGCAGGATTGGTTACTGTAATGCGGGCAGCTTTAGTAAAGTGAGGGTGATCAACATCAACCAAGGTGTAGCTACCAACAGGCCCATTATTATCACCGCCCCAAAAAGAAGGGTTTACAGAATAATCTCCCTTAATTGTGGCGATACCGCCAGCAGGAATACTGCTAGCCACTGTTTGGCTTGCTGAGCTACTGCTGTTAGTTGTGCTGCTGGGCGATGAGCTTTCCATACGCGAGCTAGAGGTATTTATAACGAGGCTCGAAGAGCTTATTGCAGCTATTGAAGAGGGCGCTGTTGATTTTGTCACCGTGCTGTTACCTGATGATCCTCCGCCCCCGCATGCAGATAAAATCAACATGCTTATAACTAAAAATAGGTGTGTGGTGGTTTTTAATAGAAATGGATTCATCGATGCACCTGGCAAATTATTTTAATTAACGTCGACGTATGTTTATCTCTCTTTATTAAATGATATTAAATAGAAAGAGCCCACCTAGTATAGGTAGGTCTTTATCATCACAGAACATGGCAAGGTAAAGAAAGGTTAGCGCCCGGCGTGTGCCTTGGATAGGGCTACTGCGCAACCGGCGTAGTTGGGTGGTTGCCCCACTCAGCCCATGAACCGTGGTAACCGCGAATATTTAATCCCACCGCTTTACCCACTAAATAAGTAAAGCCTGAACGGTGATGGCTTTGGCAGTGAGTAACAATTCTTTTGTCTGCGGTTAAACCCAGCTTCGCCAAATACTCGCGCGCATCGGTGCGAATCCGCATGCCTTTGCTAGCATCCATTAAATTTGTCCATTCACAATTAATTGCGCCGGGAATGTGGCCGTTCTTTTGTGCGGTCATGCGTTCGCCGGTAAATTCTGCCGGGCTGCGTGCATCCCACACCACAAAATCGGCGCGATCCAGTTCACCCAGGATATCGGTAATTTCAATCACGACCAGCGGGTCGATTTTTAAATTGACCTGAGTCGGTGTGAGTACCGGAATTTCTTTGGTAAGTGATTGACCGGAGGCAATCCACGCATGCAAACCGCCATTCAAATAGGAATAGTGTTTGTGGCCGATGGCATCGAGCGTCCAGATCATTCTACCTGCCCAACCACCGCCTTCATCGTCATACACCACAACGTGAGTGTCGGGTGTTAAACCCAAAAATGAAAATACGCGATTGAGTGTTTCAACCGGTGCGATTTTGCCTGGCACTGGCGGTTGGCCGCTGAGAATTTTGTGCGGCGGCACATGAATTGCTCCGTCAATATGGCCCTGCAAATAAGTCTGCTCGGCGCACATATCAATGATTAATAATTTACTCGTCGGTTGCGCCAAAAGTGCAGCGAGTTGTGTGGGTTCTATGACAAAAGGTAGTGCCATTTTTTATTCCTTTGGAAAAGTGTAAAAATCCCCCCGGCTGCGCCGACCCCCTTTTTCAAAGTGGGTTATTGCTCCCTCCCTTTGAAAAAGGGAGGGTTGGGGAGGGATTTAGCTCTCGTTAATCGTACGCAAAATATAACGGTATGAATCCATACGGGTTGCACTGATTGTGCCATCTTCCAGCGCGGTTAAAATCGCGCATCCGGGTTCGTGGCGATGGGAGCAATCGCGGAATTTACAGTGGCCGATAAAGGGTTTGAATTCGATAAACCCTTCCAGCACTTCATTTTCCTCCATGTGCCACAAACCAAATTCGCGGATACCGGGCGAATCGATCAAATGGCCGCCGCCGGGGAAGTGCAATAGTGTAGCGCTGGTAGTGGTGTGTGTGCCCTGTTGTCGTTCCGACAAATCACCCACGCGCAAATTCGATTCCGGCAGCAGTGCATTCACGAGCGATGATTTACCCACGCCCGATTGCCCCACAAATACGCTGGTGTAATGCGCCAGATATTCGCGCAAATCATCCAGCCCTGTTTCGGTTTTGGTGGAGACCATCAATACCGTGTAACCCAGCTTGCGATAAGTGGTTTCCAGATAGGCGACTTTTTCGCGTGTAGTCTCATCAATACGGTCGGTTTTATTGATCACCAATACCGGTTCGATATCGATGGCATTGGCGGCGACCAGATAACGGTCAATCAAATTCGCATGGGGTTCGGGGTAGGGCGCGACCACAATCATAATACGGTCGATATTGGCGGCCACGGTTTTCATATCGCCGTGCGGGTCGGGCCTCTGCAGTGCGGAATCGCGCGGCATTACCGCAACCACCACACCCATCGGATTACCCGTGCGCCAGACAACTCTGTCGCCCGTTACTAAAGAGCCGAGGTTGCTGCGGAAGTGGCAGCGCTGGTGCTGCCCCGCTTGCTCACCTTCAGTCGCCTCTACTACCACTTGCGTACCGTAGTGGGTAATGATCAACCCCAGCTGCTCTGGCCCCAAATCGCTCTCGTTGAGTTGTCCGTCGGTGACTTTGTCGCGTTTCGCCACGCGGGCGGTGCGTTCGTCCTGAATTTTGTCGATGCGCCATTGCTGGCGGCGAGTCAATTTGCGTTTGGTCATGCGTTGGTGAACTTGCCTGTGAGGTGGGTGATGTTTGGCTAGACTGGGTAATTACTTTAAGCTGCGGGCAATTGTGCCCTATTTACCGAGGAAAAACCCATGCTAAATGAAAACAACCTGATCTGGATCGATCTGGAGATGACCGGNNGTGATTATCGAAATCGCCACAGTCGTCACCGATGCCGACCTCAACATCCTCGCCGAAGGCCCCGTATTCGCCATCCATCAGCCTGACAGCATTATGTTAAGCATGGATGAATGGAACACCAACCAACACGGCAAATCCGGCCTTACCCAGCGCGTGCGCGAAAGCAAAGTCAGCATTGAACAAGCCGAAGCCGAGACGATTAAATTTCTGGAGCAATGGGTGCCTAAAGGTAAGTCACCCATCAGCGGCAACTCCATCTGCCAGGACCGNNCCGCTTTTTAGTGCGCGGCATGCCCCAACTGGAAGATTATTTCCATTACCGCAATTTGGATGTCAGCACCGTAAAAGAATTAGCCCGCCGCTGGAGACCGGATGTAATCGCTGGCGTGAAAAAATCCGGTGCGCATTTAGCATTGGATGATATTAAGGATTCAATTGCGGAACTGCAGCATTATCGGGCTACGTTTTTTAAGATGGAGTGATTTGAAACTGAGTTGGAAAAAATTAAGGCGACTTTTTAGTCGCCTTNNATTTTATGGGATGAGTCTAAAAAGCTTCCATTCTAAATAATCGTCCAGTTGCCCCTCTGTCATGCAGTTCGCGAATCACTTCATTTTTTTCGAAATATTTTTTGTCCTCATTTATAATAGGGAGGTCACTGTCTAAGACGGTTATTATAAACTGAAGTTTGTTTTCGCTTGATTTTTTTCTCCACTCGTCTATGAGTTTAACTTTGATTCTGTCATCTAAGCTTTCTAATATTCCGTCGTGATAACAAAATCTGTAAAAATCATTTTTTGAGTTTATGATTAGTAGAGTGATGTCGAATATCGCAGATAATACACGTGTGTATGAGTATCCTTGGTTTAAAGATGTTTGATCTTTTAGCCCAATCTTAAATTGCAAATTTCCTTCTTTGTTCGTTTCAATATAAAAAAAGGCAGAAATTCCCAAGATATTTTCGACTAATTCACTAAAAGTCAAAACTGCTGTTGAAAGAACGTCATTCCCTCTTACTTTTGTCATTGGCTCAATTAATTTTGCTAAAGTTGTTTTTTCTCTTTCTGCTGCCTCTAGTTTTTCGCCAAGCTCGTTGGTCAAATCAATTCTTTCAAGGCGCTCTTCTAGTACTGCAAGTCTTGATTCCTCTTTAGATGCTCGTTCTTGGAGCTTTTTGTATTTTTCGAATGCATCTTTCTGCAGCAATATCTGAGTGAGGTTTTGTTGTCTTCTTCTTTCGTTCTCTAGTGCCATATTGATCGCGTCGCGATCTTCAATTATCGATTTTTTTGCAGATATTAACCGTTCATTTCTTCCCGCTGATAAATTTTTATTTAGCTCAATAAGTTCTTCGTAAGATTTTGTTAATTCGTCTGGGAAATAAATATTTACTTCTCTGAATAAGTCAATTACCTTTTCAATCTCAAAAGTAAAGGTTGCCTTTAGTGATTTATCTATGGCGGAAAGCTTTTGATCTAAAGAGTAGGCCCTGCTTAACATCGTTGATATGTTCGATGAGACCTCATTAATTAATTCACTGCTAATGTTTTCGTCTGTTCTTTTGAAATCAAAGTTATTCAGTTCAATCTTCATTCTACTTATGGTCGCATCAAGCTGGGTTATTTCGGCTTCTAAGCTTTGACTGCTTTCTGTTGGTATGCTTTTTATCTCTTTGATTGCATTTTTTAAAGCCTCAACTTTAACATTTGCTTCGTATTTTTTGGTGATTGTTTCCGAGTTTATTCCTAAAGTTGATGCTATATAGGGAACCCAACTTGAATCGCTTTCTCTGCTGTTGTTTACCTTAAACGTATTTTCATATTGAGTTTGCTTTCGTAAGCAATAGCGTAATCCGTTTCTATAAGTAAATCCTGATCTTTTTAATTTTTCAGGGCAAATAATGCTATTTAATTTTTTCTTTGCTTCTGCTAACGATAAATTGGTTAATTCCCAGTTTGAAGTTGAATCATCTTCGAATCTAATTGGTATGCTGTTTGTGGTTATCGATATTTTTCCTTCGGATGGTCTTCTAATGGTTGTGTAATTTTTTTCAGATACCTTTATTTCCAGATAAAAGGAAAAATTTGAAAAAACTTCCTTTTTTAAGATATGTTCTTTCGGTATCTGTTTTAATAGACAGAAATCAATAATATCTATTAGCGTAGTTTTTCCTAAACTATGCGATGATTTATTGTTTATCGCTTGGGTCACACTGGCAAATACAACATTTACACCATCATGAAATTCTATGTCTGGAAATATTTCTTTATTGTTTGAATATAGTCGATTTAACTTAATCAAGTTTTTCACCACTTAAATAGACTTGGTCTTCTTTTGAATTGTATTCTGCTTTCCCCAGTAGAAATAGAAAGCTGACTGCGCTCATGATATCTTGCTCGTTGATTTCCGAATTTTCAGATCGTGCATAGGATAATATATTGTGAGGCGGTTGATTGCCTCTTTCCTTTAAGCACTCTACTACTATTGCCGTTACTTTGATCAGAGAGTAATCTAGGTTCATTAACCTGTGCGGTGTTAACATTCCATTTCTTCCTCAGTCTTTCTTCCTATGAAACAGTTTGCATATAAGTAATATAAAAACAAGCTTATGGAGTCTTCCTTGTCGTTGAGGGCGCTGTATTGTGAGTCAAGAAGTGCGCTTTCGATTGAAACCAAAAGCTCTTCGAAGGATTCGAACGCATGCGAACCAGCAAGTATTTTTTTGTTAAGGCTTTTAACTATTTTTCCTACTTGTCCTTGTAAATCCTCGCTTGCTCTTTGTTTTAAGAAAATATCAAGTTCAAAAAAATATGGCTCGTAATCTCGTGCAATTATTTGGTCATAAAACGATTGATTTAGATTGTTTAACTGGTTTTTCTTTTCTATGCAGACAGACCCGAAATCTGCGGGCCTTTGCTCTAATCCATCAAATTCAGAAGAAATTATTTCTATAACATCTCTCATTATGTTTGGGTCGAAAGTAATTGATCCCGTGTGAGTTTTTATCAAATGTTTATAGACTAGGGGATAGTTATGGATGCTATTGTCAATATTTATTTCTTGCGTTCCATCTGCGCCTATACCTTGAGATTGTTTTATGTGTATTGATGGATGATCTTTCATTTTTGGTCATCTTTTTCTATTTTTATCTTTACGGATTGCTTTCCTTTTGACAGCATGCCCGATTTTTGAGTTACGCTGATGTCTTTTGATTTTGAGTTAGTCTTTTTTAAAATCTCAATTATCCCAAAAAAAACTGCAACTAAGACTCCTACAATTGCAATAATTTCTGCTTTTGTTAAATTTTCCATAAATTTAATCTCTCTTGATTTATCCTATATTTCCGAATTTTTTAAATATGTAGTTAGTGGCAACAAACCGGCAGCACGTTTTCATCAGCCATCTAACGAAATGCTCATCCAGCTTTTGGTATTAGGTCTATTAAAGACTATTGCAGAGTTTCGCGCCAGCTGGAATTACAGGGGATTACGTGTGTTTAGTTGAGAGGCTTCGATTGGCGTTTCTACACTATCTTCCTTGTGCTCAAAATCAGTTTCCATCAGCTCTTTTGCTTTGTCTCCAGCAGGTTTGCGGATAACAGACTTGCTCTCGCTTACTACTGCAAATTCCAAAGCCTCACTGAGACCTTGTTTGATACTGGAAAAAACCTCGCTTGGTTTTGCATCCATTTTCATACCCCAAAGTTACGGCGGCTTGCTTCGCTAAGCGCGTACATTTAAGTTTTCCAGTAAAGACCATCATTAAGTCTTCTGCCAGAAGATAATGGTTTTATTGAACAAATGGAATTATGCAGTGAGATGAACGTATTAGTCCCCGCCGCAGCCATCTCCACCACCATCTCCCAAATCCCTATCATTATTTTTGCCACCACCAAAAAAGCCACCACTGAAATCATCCGATCCCCCATCGCCTCTTCTGTGATTACTGTGGAAACGACGCACAAGCCATATAAGCAATATCAACAACGCGGCGCAAAATAGCAGAGGGAACAGCACACCTTTGATGATGTCTGGAGACATGAGTTCGCTTTGGGAATATGAAATTGCCATGATGATCAGCAACAGGATTGGTCTACGCATTTGGACTCCTTGCCACCTACTGATGAGGCGGCGGGTAACTGCGCTTGGCGCGCCCTACGGTCAATGTTTGAGCGTTTGTAGATTATCACTAAATCTCAAAGTGGGGTGAATTACGCGACATCACGTATATCCAAAGTGAGTTGGAAAATACTACAACTCGGCAGTGTTGGGTTGTTCACACCCCAAACAACTGAAACCCACTCTTGCCATTTTTCTTCACTTCATACATGGCGGTATCGGCGTGTTGCAGCAGTTGGTTTAAATCATTGCTGTGGGTGGGGTAAATGCTCACGCCAATACTGGCGCCCAGATAATAGGTGTTGTGCCCTGTATCAACCGGGCTGCAGCATTGTTGCAAAAGTTTTTCGGCAATTTGGTTGGCGTGTTCGGCATTTTCCAGTTGCGTGGCGATAACGACAAACTCATCGCCGCCGATGCGTGCGCAAATATCGGTGCTGCGTGTGTTATCCACCAAACGTTTGGCAATAATTTTTAACACTTCATCGCCCACCATATGGCCAGCGGTATCGTTGATGGGTTTGAAATTATCAAGATCGATATAAATTACCGCGAGCATTTGATGTGGGCGGGTGGCGAGTATCAGTGCCTGATCAAACAGTGTGGTCATATAACGTTTGTTGTTTAACCCCGTAAGTGGGTCGTGGTAGGCGAGATCAAGCGCGTAGATTTCGGCATCTTGCAAACGTTTTTGGAATTGCAATAACACCGCCGAAATCAAACTCAAATACAACAGCACTGCCATGGCTGTGCCCAGCAAAAATCCGGGCACCAGCCAGGCATCGCTAAAACGCAATACCGGATAAGTCAACCAGTGTAGTGCAAAGCAGCTGCAGATAATGGCGATCCAAAGCATTACTTTGTGCGGAATGGTATTGCGTTCGCGGTAGGCGATAATGGCAAAAAATAACAGTGCAGCGGCATTGAACAGGCCGACCCCCATTGAAAATAAAATGCGGCTGAAATCGACCAGCCAGCTGCTGGCAAGCCAAAGCATTGCCAGCGCAACGGCGATTAAATAAGGTCGGGTGTAGTGCGGCAAACTAAAAAAACGGAAAGCGCCCAGTAGCAAAAAACATTTTTCCAGACTGATAAAAAAAGCGTAGATATATTCGGCGGTATTAATGTCAAAGAGCGAACCGGAAAAAGACAGTGCCAGACGAGCGCAAAAACTAAAAAAGATGGCAATTCCCCAGCAACCGGCACCAGCATTGGTGCGTGGAATTCGGCTGAGCCATAACAGCAACACGGCAAAGCCGAAGTAAAGGGTGTAACCGATAATATTGACGGTCTCGAAGAGTGCCATGTTCAATCCATGTGTAGACAGTAGTGCTATCTAGCCGCCCAGTATAATGTGCTTGGCGTTTGTTGTTTTATATCCTCCTGCCATGAAATTTATTTTTTTAAGACAAAAAATGTATCTTGACGCTAAAAACTTCGGTTCTGTAACAGGCAACTGCTAGCATTGTTTACATAGAGTATGAATAACTACACCCATAAAGGGGAGGGCGTTATGAACGTCCAATCAACTGCATTCCTATTGATCTGTACACTCTGTTGGCTGGTGCGCCCCGTCTTGGCAGCAGAGCCGATGTTGGTTAAATATCTGGGCAATAATGATTCCCTGGTTAGCGAGGATTACTACCTTGCGCTGATGACGGCTGCACTCAAGGCCACTGAATCCAGTTATGGGGCTTATCAATTGGTATATACCCAAGAGCCCCTAAGCTCCGAGCGCAAACATGAATTGTTGGTGGCGGGTGAGAAGATGAATGTGGATCGCTTGGTCGGTTTCCCCAATCAGAAGGGCGCGCGGGAGGGATTGATTCGTGTGGCGGTACCGGTACTCAATGGATTTATGGGGTATCGCATTTTATTAATCCGCAAAGAAGATCAGCCGCGTTTTCGCAGTATTACAACCCTGGAAGAGTTAACCCAATTGCCCATGGGCTTTGGAAAAGGCTGGGAAGGGCATGTGTATAAACATAATGGTTTTTCAGTGGCAGAGCCGCTGACCATGGATTCTCTGTTAAAAATGCTCGCGGGAAAACGTTACTTTTTTGTGCCCCTGAGTGTGATCGAAATTGATGACCATTATGAAATTGAAGGTGCGCGTGTGGAGCGCTTGACGCCTGAAAAAAACTTACTGATCTATATGCCGTTGCCCGTCTATTTTTACGTGAGCCCGGAATATCCTGTGCTGGCAGAACGGCTCACGGCGGGTTTAATGTATATAAAGGAAAGTGGGCAAATGGAGGCAATTTTCAAAGCACATTTCGGCGCACGTTTACATCGGCTGCGTTTATCTGAACGCACATTAATTGAGTTAGTTAACCCCAATGACGACGGCAGCTTAGGTGCACCTAATCATGCACTTTTACGCGAGTTTTGAACGATATACTTGCGCTGAGCCGTGTCGGTTGTAAGCAAGTGTTAATGATGATTGTAGAATAAATACAAACAACCTAATCTCATCTGGCTTCCTGATTATATAAAAAGGCTATTTACCTCATGAAATTATCTCCAGCAGCAATTGTAATATTATTTCTTTGTGCTACCAATTCGGCATTTTCTTGTGCTGATACACACTCCCAAAACAGCGCCACGAAATCCAGTGCGATAACCGCGCTTGCTGCTGCGCAAAAAATGGGTAAGGGTTTTAATTTGGGGCAAATGTTTGAGAATGACCAACATCCCGCAACTCTTGCCAGCGCAAAACCCAAAATTGATGCTTATTACGAAAATGGTTTTCGCTTGGTGCGCATTCCCGTGACCTGGACTGAAACCCTTGGCGGTGTACAACTGGCTGATGGGGAAACCGGCAAAATAAATCGATCACTTGCGAAGCTAACGGAATTAAAAGCAGTAGTAGATTATTCGCTGGGCAAGCCAGATATGTTTGTCATCATTAATGCACATCATGAAAAGGCATTAAAGGATGGCAACAANNCATCGCCTTATTTTTCAAATTCTCAACGAGCCACATCTAAATAACCGCGACCCGATGCCACCTGAAAATTTGCGCAAGATGAGTGCACTGGCCTATCACAAAATTCGTGCGGTAGATGCAGAGCGCATTATTGTGATCGGTGGCAACCAATGGTTCGCTGCGGATGAAATGGCAAAAGTCTGGCCGAATTTGGATCAGGTTGGTGGTGGCAAGGATAAATATTTAATGGCCACATTCCATCACTACAATCCCTGGACATTTAACGGTGATAATCAGGGAGACTACGCGGACAACTGGACTGATGCCGATATAATCGGTCCGATGGATACGATGTTGTATTGGTCAAAAACTATCGGTAAGGGAATGCCCATTTACATCGGTGAATGGGGCACCGGCTGGCAAAGTCGCTATCCCGTATTTAATTGCAATAACATTCGCTTGTGGTATTCAAAATTCGATAGTGAATACGCATCCAAAAAAGGCATACCTACAGCTGTGTGGGATGATGGCGGCTGGTTTAAAGTGTTTGATCATAAAACGAATAGCTTTGAAAACAATTTGATTGAGTGCATCAACGGCAAATGCAAATGGGATGGTGCGGAGCGGTTTAATCAAGGCTGTAAGTGATTTTAACTGCGGTGTAATTGTTACGAAAAAAGAGGGCGCCAAATGGCGCCCTCTTTTTTGCATGCTGGTGCCATTTGTCATCTGGTTGTTTAGTTTTGTTAATTTTGCTTTCATTATCACGGTGTCAGTGGGATTATCTGTCGGCTCAGCGGTCCGATAAGGGTAATAAACGGATACCTGCCTATGTCCAATCATTTTTATCATCTTCTCGCTACCTGGTTGCCTCTTAAAGATGAGGCCAATTGGGTTTTAGGCGCAGTGATTCATACACGCGGCTCTGTTTATCGCAAAACGGGCGCGCTGATGTTGCTCAGTGATGCAGGGCATCAATTAGGGTTATTAAGCGGTGGCTGTATAGAATCAGATTTACTATTGCAAGCGCGTAAAGTAATTGCTTTGAGTAAATCGCGCCGCATAGTCTACGACGCGGCAGATGACAGTAATATCGCCTGGCGCTTGGGTATAGGTTGCGGTGGTGCAGCAGAGGTGTTGCTGCATCCTTGTAGTGGGCACAATGAATTCCTCCAATTACCTGCGGTGCTCACTTGTTTGCAACAGCAGCAGGCGTGTCACTTCAAATTGCAGATTGATGCTGCGCAAGCGAGCCTTACACCTTGCGCGCGCGTATTTTCGCAGCGCCAGCACGGTAGTTTGCAGCTCGATGTGGACGCGAGCAGCGGCGATAAAAAAATTCTCTCGACCTTAATCAACCCTCTGCCGCATTTATTAATTCTTGGCAGCGGTGTGGATGTTATCCCCCTGTGCCAATTGGCGCTGGTGCTGGGCTGGCGTGTGACCTTGGCCGATCAGCGTTTAAATTCAGCCAAGCGCGATAATTTTCCTGCAGGCGTTACCGCACTGAATTTTTCGGCAGCGGAATTGCCCAATGATCTATTGCAACAAATTGATGGTGTAGTAATCGCCCACCACAATTTGCGTTTGGATGCAGCGGCAGTAGCGGCGCTGCAAACGCGCGAGCTGACAAACCCCTACATTGGCCTACTCGGTCCCGCCAAACGTAAAGCCGATGTGTTGGCGGCAGCGGGATTAAGCGAAGCGCAATTGCGCTATGATGTCGCCGGGCCAATGGGCTTGGCGCTGGGTGGTGATTTACCCGAGAGCATTGCTTTATCGGTATTGGCGGAATGCCATGCAAAAATCTTTGGCAGCAGTGCCGTTCCTTTAAGCGCCGTAGCGCTAAGTGAAGCGGCGGTGCAATCTTGTGATACAACCGGAGCAGACGCGCCACATTTTTCTACAAGCATGAGGGCATCGCTATGATGACTGACAAAATAATAATGGATTGCTTGATTTTGGCGGCGGGCAGCGCGAGCCGTTTTGGTGGCTGCAAACAGTTGGCAGATTGGCAGGGGCAACCATTGCTTGCTAACAGTATCGCCACTGCGCGCACACTTGAACCAGCACGGATCTTTGTGGTTGTCGGGGCTTTTTATCCGCAACTATTGCAGGCGCTGCCAAAGTTGGATGCAAAACCCAAAAAACTTTCTGAAAAAGAACTCACTAACAGTCCGGTTGAATTACTCGAATTTCCTGCGTGGAAGTTGGGCGTGGGAAATTCGCTCGCCTTTGGTGTTAAACATTTGCAAAGCAGTAATCCGGTATTGGTGTTGTTGGGCGACCAACCGTTAATCAGTGCGCAAGACTTACGCAATCTCTATCGCAGCTGGTGTAAAAATCCGAACAAGATCGCCTGCGCAAGTTTTGCCAACACTCTGGGTGTACCCGCAATATTTCCGGCACGTTTTAAGGCGCGCTTATACGAGTGTCGTGGAGATCGCGGCGCAAAAAATGTGTTGCTGCGTTATGCCGATCAAGTTATTCCTGTCCCTATGCCATCGGCCGAATTTGACGTTGATACTCCCGCTGAACTCACGTCCTATTTGAAAAAAGTTATTTAAAAACTATCTAGGGAAACTCTGAAAAATACACTTTCGTCATACCCGCGAACGCGGGTATCCATAACAATCAATAACGTGGATTAGCGGCGCTGGTCTACGGCTCCTGCGTTCGTAGGAATGACGAATAATTCAGAACTTCCCTAAAAAGCCATTAAACCGTTTGTTAGCTGATTAATTTTTTCGCCAAGGAGTTACCCATGATTTCGCTTACGATAAATGGCAAAGCCCATGAATTGGATATAGATCCCGATACGCCTTTACTTTGGGCACTGCGCGACGAATTAAATATGACCGGCACCAAGCTTGGTTGCGGCATGGCGCTGTGCGGCGCTTGCACCGTGCATATGAATGGCAGCCCGATACGCGCTTGCAGTTTGCCAATCTCAGCTGCGGCAGGTGCAAAAATTGAAACGATTGAGGGGATTAATTCGCCCGCATTTCAGGCAGTGCAGCAAGCATGGCGCGAGTTAGATGTGGTGCAATGCGGTTATTGCCAATCGGGACAAATTATGTCGGCCACGGCGTTGCTGCAAACCAACAAAAAACCAACCGATGCAGAGATAGATGAAGCGATGAGTGGCAATCTATGCCGCTGTGCGACCTATCATCGTGTTCGTGGGGCGATTCACCAAGCAGCTGAAAAGTTGGGAGGTAAAGTCTAATGAACTTCCTTAAACGACAAGCCATTCAAGCGCAACAAAATTCCGGATCTTCTGCTGTATCGCGCCGCACGTTTTTACAAGCCGTAGGTGCAGGTGGTGGATTATTAATTGGCAGCGGTTTTCTTGTAGGCAGTGCATCAGTTGCTGCTGCAGATAAATCAATGGCGGCTGCATCGACAACAGCAGTGGATGCCCCGATATTTAACGCCTTTTTAAAAATTACTCCCGACAGTAAAGTCACCATGGTGGTAAAACATCTGGACATGGGGCAGGGCGTGAGTACGGGCTTAACCTCGCTGGTTGCAGAAGAATTGGATGCAAGTTGGGAGCAAATGCAGTGGGAATTTGCGCCCGCCGATAGCAGCCGCTACAACAATTTATTTTGGGGGCCGACGCAAGGTACTGGTGGTTCATCGTCAATAGCCAACTCCTGGATGCAGCTGCGCGAAGCAGGCGCGGCTGCGCGCGCAATGTTAGTAGCGGCAGCTGCAGCAGAATGGAAAGTGCCAGCGGAAGAGATTCGTGTGAGCAAAGGTATTATTTCGCATGGTAAGCGCAGCAGCAGCTTTGGCGCTTTCGTCGCAAAAGCATCGGTCTTACCTGTGCCGCAAAAGCCACTCTTAAAAGATCCGAAAGATTTCCAGTTAATTGGCAAAACTATTCCGCGCAAAGACAGCAATGACAAAACCAACGGCACAGCAATTTACACACAG
This sequence comes from Cellvibrio sp., assembly GCA_003524365.1. Taxonomy (GTDB): domain Bacteria; phylum Pseudomonadota; class Gammaproteobacteria; order Pseudomonadales; family Cellvibrionaceae; genus Cellvibrio. The sequence continues at coordinate 26,798 of DQHS01000090.1, forward strand.
GATATCCAACTGCCTGGCATGCTCACTGCGTTGGTCGCCTATCCGCCACAAATATTTGGAAAGGTTAAAAAAGTCGATGCAGCAAAAGCCAAGGCATCTCCCGGCGTAGTCGCAGTAGTGGAATTTCCGCGCGGGGTTGCAGTGGTGGCTGAGAATTTTTGGGCGGCGAAAAAAGCGCGCGAGTTGTTAAAAATTGAATGGGATTTGTCGGCCTGTGAAACCCGCAGCAGCGATGAATTATTTAAAGCCTGCCATGAAGCAGCGAGTAAAACGGGTATCAGCGTAAAAAATGCGGGCGATGCAGTTGCAATCTTGGCAAAGGCTGAACAGGTAATTAGTGCAAAATATGAATTACCCTATATTACTCACGCGGCAATTGAACCCATTAACTGCGTTGTTAAAGTAGAAAAAAATAATTGCGAACTTTGGTTTGCTTGCCAAATGCCAACTATTGATCAGCAAGAGGTTGCTAAAGCGACCGGTATTAAACCTGAACAGGTAAAAATTAATACACTCTATGCCGGTGGCAGTTTTGGTCGTCGCGCCTGCCCGAGTGATTATGTAGTCGATGCCGCGAATATCGCCAAACAAGTTCCGGGGCGCGCCGTAAAAATGCTGTGGACGCGCGAAGATGAAATCCTTAATGCTCGCTATAGACCCATGGCGGTTCATCATATTCGCGGTGCAGTGTCTCCCGATGGGAAAGCGATTGCCTGGCAGCATCACGCGGTAGCGCAAGCGATTCTGCGCGGCACGCCCTTTGAAGGATTTATTCAAGGGGAAGTTGACGGCACAGTTGCAGAAGGTATTGAGGATATGCATTACGCCATTCCCAATCTGCAAGTACACGCCACTGAAATTCCCATTAAAGTTTCTACACTCTGGTGGCGTTCGGTAGGTCACTCCGGCAATGCGTTTGTGGTGGAAACTTTTATTGACCAGCTCGCCAAAGCTGCCAAAAAAGATCCGGTTATTTTTCGCCGCGAATTACTCGCCGATACACCGCGCGCATTGGGTGTATTAAATCTCGCAGCTGAAAAAAGTGCTTGGGGTAAATCATTGCCCAAAGGTGTCACGCGCGGCATTGCAGTGCACAAATCGTTTGGCACATGGGTTGCACAAGTCGCTGAAGTGCGCGTGAATGCGGATGGCAGTTTCAAAGTTGAGCGTGTTGTCTGCGCAGTAGATTGCGGTGTTGCGGTAAACCCCGATGTGATCCGCGCGCAGATGGAAGGCGGTATCGGTATGGGATTGAGTGCTGCGCTGGGCGAAGCCATCACCCTTAAAAAAGGTGTGGTAGAGCAAAACAATTTCCACAATTATCCGCTGCTGCGTATTGATGCCATGCCCAAAGTTGAAGTGCATATAGTTCCTTCAGCGGAACTGCCTTCGGGTGTGGGTGAGCCTGGTTTGCCACCAATTGCTGGCGCGGTGGCGAATGCGTTGTTCGCTGCAACCGGAAAACCGCGTACGAAATTACCGCTAGGTACAAAAGTGTAAACATATCATTAGTCGCTAACAAAAACGCCGCTGGTTTTTCCGGCGGCGTTTTTATTTATGCTATTTCTTTTCCCGCTGTTTTCTTTTTTCCAGTTCAAGTCTGTTTGGAAAATCACTAACCCCTTCCGTTGTTCGCTTCACCTTTTGAATTGTACCGTCCGCATTAAAGTGCAAATACTCAGCAGCTACATGGCGCTGTTTCTTTTTGCAGGTGGATTCTGGTGTGTCTAACCAGCGGTGATAGAACAGAATCCATTTGCCTTGGTATTCGACAATAGAATGGTGATTGTTGCCGTGTTCTTCTTCCATGATTATGCCGCGATATTTCCATGGTCCTTTAGGCGATTTAGATGTGTAGTATGCGAGTGTGCGGTTATTTTCCGGCATGGTGAAATAATAAATACCATTGCGTTTAAATACCCAAGGTCCTTCCATTTTTGGCTCGTAACCGCCCATATCCATTTTTTGCAAGCCGCCTTTGATGCTGAGTAAATCATCTGCCATTTCCGCAACCTGATAATCCGTATTCATGCCGTGGAAATATAAATAGGCTTTGCCATCGTCATCGAGAAATAAGCTGGGATCATTGGCGTAGGGTGCTGTCCACAGTGGTTTGCCAATGGCATCTTTAAACGGGCCAGTCGGTGAATCGCTTACAGCGACTCCTAGCCCCATCCACTTGGTACTTTTCTCCGGATTGGCTCTGTCTTTAAAGCCATTACCGGCAGGAAATATCAAATAATATTTTCCGTTTTTATACGCGGCGTCAGGTGCCCAGGCAAAGTTATCCGCCCAGGTTAGATCACTAACTTTTAAGATCGGCCCGTAAGTTTTCCAATTTACCAAATCCGATGATGAAAATGCATACCAATCTTTCATATGAAAATCTTGTTGGCATTCTTCGTCATGCGAAGTGTAGAGGTACATTTTGCCATCGGCCCAGACATGTCCAGAGGGATCGGCAGTTCTAATATTGCTGCCAAAATTGAGTGGGTTTTGTGCAAGGCAGTTGGGGGTGTTGAGTGCACCGAGCACTAAGGCTGCGGTAGTGAATATTTTTTTCATAATTGTCGTCCAGCTATTGATGTAATAGATCTGACCGATACACATGTCGATTGACTGATAGCCTCAGAAAACCTGAGCGGATTCCTGAGGCATTTTTATATTATCCGGTGATTCTACCTCAATCGGTTGATTACCAGACTCTTTTGTTTTGTAGATGTTTGATCAGTAAGTCAGCGAGCAGCTTGTCGTCTTGCACCGAAGGGTGCCAATGACAGCCCTGATAATCCAGTCCGCTGAAAATAATTGAATCCACTTTCTTTAAACCATCGATTTTTAGCGTGGCGACTACTTTGCCCACCTGAGTGGCGAGTTCCCCTTCCATTTGGTCTGATACCATCAAAATAAATTGGGCTTGCGGATTGTTGGTATGCAAGGTTTTGACGAACTCTGTATATTTTTTGACATAATCCTGCTGCAAATCTTCACGCGTTTTCCAGCGTTCGCCGTCATTAAGTTTGGTAGAAAAATCATTGGTACCTAAACCTATAACAATCACCTGCGGTTGCCAATTACCCGCATAAATATAATTGTTGTTATGCAATGTGAATGGATAAAGAGCGATCAGATTTTTATCGGGTGAGGTTCCATTGTAATTGCGCACTATGCCAAAGCCGGAAGAGGCATTGATTTGGTAGTCAGCATTAAAATGTTTGGCAACCAGTGGGCCAAAGGCGAGTTGTGAGTGGGTGGTGGCATAAACATCTTCGTTGGTGCATTCCTGGCTCGGTGAGGTATTGCCATAACCGACAGTAAAAGAATCGCCAATAAATTCGATACGGCGTTTTCTCTTCGGCAGTGATACAGGTTTATCGTCGCTATAAAATCCATGAAAGCGGCCGGTGTTCGATTGAGTTTCAGTAATTTTTTCCAAACGCACATGATGCTTGCCATCAGTTAATCCCTGTACGACATAATCCTGCTTGCCCGGCTTGTTGACGATAACAGGCGCGTTCCCATCGACAATTAACTGGAAAATATTCTGATCATCATCAAATTTCAGCATAAGGGAATCGCCCTTAAACGCCGTTTCAAAATAGACCGATGGCCATGAGTACTCGTAGGATTTTTCTCCTGCCGGGTTACTACTCACCAGTACGCGGCCACCGGTGTGTGTGGGTAGTTGTTGGAGGTCAGCAGCAACACCGCATTGGCTGAAGAAGGCTGCGGCTAATATAAGACAAGATTTGGTCAGGTTCATATGAGTCCTTTTGGGGTGTTATAGTCGTATTTCATTGAAATTATCTGCAGTGTAATTCACGCTACACATTTCGTCTGCTGGAAATAAAAAAACGCCGCAGGTGCGGCGTTTCGGTATTTTAAAAAGCGCAAAAAATTATTTCATACCCGCAATAANNAGTGCCGCCATAGGTTTTGTTGGCTTCAATCAGTGCTTTCCAGTCGGTAGTATCCTGCCCGATGATCGGGTGCTCAGTGTTGCCTTCAGCGGGTGCCGATGCTTTGTAGTGAGTAGTGATGGTGCGGCCCGGATAGGTTTTGATAAAAGCAATCGGGTCTTTGCCGGCAACTTCGGTCCAGCCCACGTCTTGTTGCAAAATTACATCACTTTTGGTGTTGATGCCGATAACATCCCACGGCGTTTTACCCATCTCGCCCAGCATTTCCACGGTGTGATTGTGGTAGCCAGTATGCATACCGAGTGGTGCCAGTTTCTTTTGGATAACATCCAATTCTGCTGCAACGAGTTTGGCGCCTTCAGCAGTAGCTGCACGCTGGTCCATCGGAATAATTAAATACTTACAATCAATCGCTTTGTAAAAGGCGACAGTTGCATCAAAATTTTCGGGCGACAATTTGTCAAAATGTACATGCGCGCCAGATGCTTTCAATCCAGTTTTATCCAAAAAGGCTTTCAGACCTTTAGGGTCTTTTTCATAAGCGCCAAAATTGCCCGCGAATTCCACACCTTGAAAGCCCATAGCTTTGAGTTTTTTCATGGTGCCTTCAAAATCGGCTGCGACAGCATCTTTAATTGACCAGAGTTGTACGCTCAGTTGCGGAGAGGTAGGTGCAACATCAGCGGCGAAAGTCGCTACGCTGATGCTGGCAATCGTCGCCATAGTGATGGCTTTTATTGTTTTGGCCATTATTGTTTTAGATAGCTTCATAGTGGTTTCCTTTTTTATTGCATTCAGGTTGTGTATTTTATAGTGCTGTAGTTGTCGTACTTGTGGTGATTCTTTTGTTTGTTTAAATTTTACCGAGCTTTAATTGCTGCACCGCATAATCTGCAGCGCGAGCGGTAAGCGCCATATACGTCAGCGATGGATTCTGCGAAGCGCAGGATGCCATGGACGCACCGTCGGTGACAAATAAATTAGGTATGTCATGCGCTTGGTTCCAACCATTGAGTACCGATGTTTTAGGATCTTTACCCATGCGCGCTGTACCCATTTCGTGAATAGCAAGACCTGGGTGCCAATCTTTTTTCGCTTCGATTTTTTTCGTTATATCTTTTACGCCAATGCCTTCCAGAATTTCGGCGCAGGTGTCTGCGATATCTTCAAACATTTTCCAATCGTTTTCAGAAAGGTCGCACTCAATATGCAATTGCGGCATGCCCCATTTATCTTTCAAAGTCGGGTGCAGGGAAACCTGGTTTTCATAGCGCGGCAGCATTTCGCCCGAGCCACCCAAATTGAATATCCAACTGCCCGCACTGCGAATAGTATTTTTGTAATCTGCACCAAAACNNCGGATAGTGTTTTTGTAATCTGCACCAAAACCATCGCGCTGGCTAAAACTCTCCCAGCCTTCACGCATAGCACTTCCCGTTATCTGGTAACCGCGTAGAAACTTGGGGTTCATTTCGCTGTAATTGGTAAAGCGCGGCATCACCAAACCGGTGGGGCGACGGCCAGAATAATATTCCTCTTCAAAACCTTCTACGCGACCGGAAGCACCCGCGCCATACAAATGGTCCATTAAATAATGGCCAAGTGCGCCGGAGGAATTGGCGATACCCGTGGGAAAACTTTCGCTTTTTGAATTCAGCATGATTTGAGTCGTGCCGAGCGTGGAGGCGCACAGGAAAATCACTTTGGCGAAATATTCGCGTGTTTCCAGCGTGTCTGCATCAATCACNNGAAATACTCACGCGTTTCCAGCGTGTCAGCATCAATCACCCGCACACCGGTTGCGCGATTGGTTTTGGGATCGTAAATCACGCTGTGCACAACGCTGTTGGTTGCGATAGTTAAATTATTGGTGGCCAATGCGGATGGCAGTGTTGAGCTTTGCGTAGAAAAATAGGCGCCGAACGAACAGCCTTTTTGACACTCATTGCGCGCCTGGCATTGGATGCGCCCCTGTGCGGTATGGTGTGGTGCGGGCACCGACAAATGCGCAGTGCGACCCATAATGAGTTTGCGTGTTTTCCATTTCTTCTCGATGCGCGCTTTCATTTCTTTTTCAACCGCATTCATTTCAAATGGCGGAAGAAATTTACTGTCGGGTAAAATCTCCAGATTTTCGGTGGAGCCGCTAATGCCAGCATGAATCTCTACGTGGTCATACCACTTTTCAATATCTTTGTAGCGAATCGGCCAGTCTACGCCCTGACCGTCGCGCGCATTGGCGGTAAAGTCGTGTTCACTCCAGCGATAGGATTGGCGATGCCACAACAGGGATTTGCCACCCAATTGATTGCCGCGAATCCAATCGAAGGGTTTATCTTTTGGCGTGCTGTAAGGATAGTCTTTGTCGTTACCAAAAAAATGTTTGGTTGCATCGTTAAAGGCGTAACACTTTTTTTGCACATGATGTTGTTCATCGACAATCGATTTTTCAATTTGTCCGCGAAACGGCATTTGCCAGGGCTTTACGCCTTCACCGACATAATCTTTGCGGTGTTCTACCGGACGGCCGCGTTCGACCATCAATGTTTTTAAACCTTTTTCAGTGAGTTCTTTAGCGGCCCAACCACCAGAAATACCCGAGCCGACTACTATTGCATCAAAAATTTCGGTGCTTTTGATGATGTAAATATTTTTATCCATGGAGGTGACTTCTTAAGAAAAATTAAAGGGGCAAACAATTAAAAAATCAAACAAAAACGGCGGCGCTTAACTAATTCGCTATTGTGGTAGCGCCCAGGCTTTGCCTACTTGTTTGAATTTAAAATTACCTTTGTAGCCGCCGGGAATGGCGAGATAAGCCAATTCTTGCGTTGCCCCAATTTCCGATGTGTAGTAACCGAAGGTCACTAACGCTTTTAATTGTTTAAAAAATTTTCTGTCATCGGCAGTGAAACCATCGGCTGCTTTTTCCATATTGGTGAGCAGTTCGATTTGCTGTGTTTTGCTCGCACTTAAAAAGGGAGTGCTGAAGCGTGTTTTTGCTGAATCATCAATTCGATTTAATCCTGCGAGCAGCGCTTGCTGTTTTTCTTTACTCGCGCAATAAACAGCAAAGTGATTGAGAAAATCGTGTACGCCTGCGGCGATTGCGCCGGGGGTATCGGTAGTGGGGATAATAATTTCGCCCAGCTCGCGAACCAGTGCTAATTGAGCGGTGTTGAATAAGGTTTTTTTGCTGCGCGTCAAATCGGTCGGCGGTTCAAAACTGGCGGCTAAAGCTGAGAGCGAGCTGGCTGAGAGTGCCAGGCCGCAGGCGAGTGCAAGTTGTTTGAGTGCGGTGCGGCGCGACGAATCATGGTCTTGCGCAACGGCGGCTATGGTTGTTGGGATGGGCGGAGTGGCGGTGTTCATTAAAAGCCTCTGTCTTTATTGTTGTGTGCTGCACAGTTGCTGTCAGGTGCGTGGGCAAACACGGAAGATTGCCTGCTTCTTTTTAGGCGGGCTTGCGTTCAAGTCTAGTAGCCAGCGCGGTTAAGAGGGGTCAATATTTGTAAATTTGTAACCGGTTTCATTGGTTTTGTCCAGGTTTTTACGGCGGAGTTACAGGGGGGTTGGGCGAAGGTTATAAACGTTTAGGTGATGGCGGCCAATTAATCCGCAAAATGGGAATAATGCGGGCAATAAATCAGCAAGATGTTGGCTGGTCTAGCTACTGGTCTTGAACCAATTGGCGAGCTTATCGACGATCCAGTCAGGGTCATCCATCGGCAAATCGTGCCCGGCGCTTGGGTGCCGGAG
>DQHS01000193.1 GCA_003524365.1 Cellvibrio sp.
GCCTTTATCGCCAGTCACAGCGGAAAACAAGTTGTTATTCTTGCACCCACCACACTGCTTGCCCAACAGCATTATGAATCCTTAAAAGATCGCTTCGCTGATTGGCCGATCACCGTCGAAGTATTGTCACGCTTCCGTACCACCAAAGAAGTGAATCAGGTTCTTGAGCGTTTGGCGGAAGGCAAGGTCGATATAGTCGTCGGCACCCACAAGCTTTTATCGCCCGATATCAAATTTAAAGATCTGGGTTTATTGATCATCGACGAAGAGCATCGTTTTGGTGTTAGACAAAAAGACCAGATCAAAGCCCTGCGCGCCGAGATCGATATTCTCACGCTGACCGCCACACCAATTCCACGCACCCTGAATATGTCGATGGCAGGTATTCGCGACTTATCGATTATCGCCACACCACCCGCGCGTCGTTTGTCGGTAAAAACCTTCGTGCGCACTTACGATGAAGCCGTCATTAAAGAGGCGATATTGCGTGAAATCCTGCGTGGCGGTCAGGTTTATTATCTGCACAACGAAGTAGATACGATTGAGAAAGTTGCGCGTGAATTGCAGGAATTAATTCCCGAGGCGCGTATTGGTATTGGCCACGGTCAAATGCGCGAACGAGATCTGGAACGGGTGATGTCAGATTTCTATCACAAACGTTTCAACATTATGGTGTGCACCACCATTATCGAAACGGGTATCGATATCCCCAGCGCCAACACCATTATTATTAACCGCGCTGATAAATTTGGCCTCGCACAATTGCATCAATTGCGTGGTCGCGTTGGTCGTTCGCATCATCAGGCCTACGCTTACTTATTAACGCCGGATCGTCGCTCGATGACCGACGATGCGCAGAAACGTCTCGAAGCTATTAGCGCTGCAGAAGATCTTGGAGCAGGCTTTACATTGGCTACTTACGATATGGAAATTCGTGGCGCCGGTGAATTATTGGGCGATGAACAAAGCGGCCAAATTCAAACCATCGGTTTCTCGCTTTATATGGATATGCTGGATCGCGCGGTAAAAGCAATTCGCCAAGGCAAACAAGCGGATCTGGAAAAAGCGATGAGTGAAGCGATTGAAATCAATTTGCGCATTCCAGCGTTAATCCCAGCCGATTATTTGCCCGATGTACACACACGTTTGGTGATGTACAAACGCTTGGCGAATGCGGACAGCGAAGAAGCCCTGCGCGACTTGCAAGTTGAAATGATCAACCGCTTTGGCTTATTGCCTGACCAAATTAAAAACTTGTTCCGCGTTACGCAAATTAAAATTACGGCTGAAACGATTGGCATCACCAAACTGGAAGCAAACGCGCGCGGTGGAAAAATTGAATTCTCAAGCGATACGCGAGTAGATCCACTAAAAATAGTAAAACTGGTACAAAGCCAACCGCGCATCTACAAACTGGAAGGCGCTAATCAACTAAAATTCACCATGGATTTGGAAGCAACTGAAAAACGTATTCAAACCGTTGTCGATTTATTAGATCACTTGATGACTGGCAAATAATGCTGATCCTTATCACCCACTGGTGGAATTAATTTATGGTTTATCAATCAATAAAACTGCTACCAATAAAACACCTGCCAAAAATACTTGGTATTGCAGCTGCCCTCGCAAGCGCACTAGTGGTGCAATCGGTACAAGCGCAAACAAGAACTCACGAAGGCTGGTATCAAGTAGAGATGATTGTAGTAGCGCGAAAAGATGATGCTGGTCAGGAACACTGGCCCAGCAATATCAAATTGCGCTATCCCGGCGACTGGGTCGAATTGAAGGATCCAACCGCAGCTGAAGCCAATACTGCAGATATTAATGCGCCTGCTGCAGTAGATCTGACCAAAGAAGCTTTTTATTTATTGCCTGCCAGTGAACGCCAATTGAATGTGCAAGCGCAAAAACTTCAACGCAGTGCGCGCTTTGAAGTTTTATTTCACAATGCCTGGCGGCAGGTCATCACCAATAAAAAATCATCCAAAGCAATTATTATTAATGGCGGACAGTCCTTTGGCCAACATCAAACATTGGAAGGCAGCATTCGTCTAAGTGTGGCTACTTATTTGGAATTACAAACCAATTTATGGCTTGCTCAATTTGATGTGAACGTCGGTCAAGAGATCACCCAACCCTGGCCGGAAATTCCAGTGCGCCCAAACCTTACGACCACAGCGATAAGTAACTTATCGTTGGATTCTGATGTGGAGCTGGAACAGGCGTTAGCAAATGAAAATACGCAGTGGTCAAACGGCGGCTTTGACGCAAATACAAATGCCGCCGCACCAGAAACCGATAATTTTGTAACGCGGCAGATTATATTATTGCAACAAGAGCGCGATATGCGCAGCAACGAAGTGCATTACATAGATCACCCGGCATTGAATGTTATTATTCAAGTTACACCCTACCCGCCCGTTGCGACAGCGCCTGCAGCAACTGCGCAGTAAAAATTATTGTCTTTTTTCCAAATAAAAACACCGGCAAATGCCGGTGTTTTTATTTCAAAACTATTTAAACCTGAGTGAAGTTTACATCAGCCTAGCAAAACGACATCTTCTGCCTGCAAGCCTTTATCACCTTGTTGCAACTGAAATTCAACGTTTTGACCTTCAGCTAATGAGCGGTAACCTTCCGCACGGATATTTCGATAATGGACGAAAATATCCTCGCCTCCTTCTCCTCTGGTTATGAAACCGTATCCACGCACGTTGTTAAACCATTTAACAGTGCCCATTTCACGATCTGCCATATGAAACACCTCTACAGCCTTAAGCTTTATTGTTATTTGCTCGGTTTGCTTCATCCGTTGATCGCCAGCACAGCAGGCCAGCAGCTATCCACAACCGGGTCATAGAACGAAAAAACCCGCGTTAACAGATATTAACAAAACTTGGAAATAAGAGGGGATTTTTTTGTTGCTTATTTACGCAAGACTACTGGTTTGCAAATATGAAAATAGTTTTTTTGATATCAGCCATTCCCGCGGCAAGGGTCTGCATGATTTCATCGATACTTAACTCGTCGCCAGCCAAGCCCGCAGCCCAGTTAACCACCAGACAAAGTGCTGCATATTCCAGCCCCAGTTCACGCGCTAACGCTGCTTCAGGCATAGCCGTCATACCAACCAAATCGCATCCGTCACGCTGTAACCGCAGGACTTCTGCAGCCGTCTCCAAGCGCGGCCCCTGAGTACAGGCATAAACACCCTGCTTCTGAAACGGTAGGTTCGCAGCCAATAAACTGGCGATCAATTGTTGGCGCATAGACTGACTATAAGGATGGGTAAAATCTATGTGGTTGATGTAGCCATCGGTAAGAAAGTTATAGCTCTGCTCGCGGCCATAGGTGTAATCGATAATCTGGTGTGGAACCACAAACATGCCCGGTTCCATTCCAGAATCTATTCCTCCCACCGCATTAACCGCCAGCACGCGCGTTACGCCAATTTCTTTTAGCGCCCAAATATTTGCGCGGTAGTTAATTTGATGCGGTGGCAGTTTGTGGCCATGGCCATGGCGAGGAAGAAAGACCAAGTGACGATCTTTTAATTTGGCGATAGTCAGTGGCGCAGAGCAATCGCCATAGGGTGTAGTAATCTTCTTTTCGCTAACAATCTCCAATTCAGGAAATTGATTTAATCCGGAACCGCCGATAATCGCTAACATAATTTATATTTGCGAACGTTTGGCTATGTAGGCCGCGTAATCGGGAACCCAATGTTGCGACTCACCATTGAAAAGTGGCGACGACACCATAAAGTCCGCTGAACTCTGGTTGCACGCAATGGGGATATTCCACACCGCCGCAATACGCAATAAAGCTTTAACATCCGGGTCATGTGGCATTGGCTCAAATGGATCCCAGAAAAAGACCAGCATATCCACTTTGCCTTCCGTGATTAACGCACCTACTTGTTGGTCACCACCTAAAGGCCCGGAAATAAGTTTGTTAATCGGCAGGCCGGTTTCTTTTTCTATTAGAGTGCCGGTCGTACCGGTAGCAAAAAGCGTGTGAAGACTTAAATCAGCGCGGTGTTTTTTACACCAGGCAAGTAAATCTTTCTTTTTATTGTCGTGTGCTACCAGCGCAATGGATTTTGAAGCAGGCAGGAGAATCTCTTTGTATTCCATGGAATTAGCCCGATTGTTAAATAAAAAAATGACCTTGGCCGATTATAGTCAAGGTCATCTTCAATAGCAGCCTTAAAGGAACGACTAAAGATTAATTGCTCAATTCCAACAGCAATTTATTCAAGCGTTGCACATAAGCCGCTGGGTCTTGCAGTTGTGCACCTTCAGCCAAATTAGCCTGATCAAACAGGATGTGCGCCAAATCACCGAAGCGTTCATCGCTGCTTTCCTGCTCCAACTTTTTCACCAGCGGATGCTCGGGATTCAGCTCAAAGATGGGCTTGGAATCTGGCACTTTTTGCCCGGCAGACTCAAGAATACGGCGCATCTGCGCACCCATATCGTGATCACCCACCACTACACAAGCAGGAGAATCAGTCAGACGATGGGTAATACGCACTTCAGACACTTCATTTTCCAATGCCGCTTTTGCGCGATCCAANNGCCAAGTGACTCATTAACCATTCGTCAACGCGATCAGTTAACAGCAATACTTCGATGCCTTTTTTGCGGAAGACTTCAAGGTGTGGGCTGCTTTTCGCAGTATTGAAATTTTCGGCAGCGATATAATAAATTTTCTCCTGCCCTTCTTTCATGCGCGCAACATAATCGTCGAGCGATTGGTTCTGCTCGGCGGTATCGGTATGGGTTGAAGCAAAGCGCAGCAACTTGGCAATTTTTTCGCGGTTGGCAAAATCTTCGGCCGGACCTTCTTTCATCACCTGACCAAATTCTTTCCAGAAACTGGTGTATTTTTCCGGCTCGCTTTTCGCCAGTTTTGCCAACATATCCAACACACGCTTGGTCAGCGCTGAACGCATAGCGTCGATGTTAGGATCTTTTTGCAGAATCTCGCGCGACACGTTCAAACTTAAATCGTTCGAATCCACTACACCTTTAATAAAACGCAGATACAAGGGCAGGAATTGTTCAGCGTCGTCCATAATAAACGTGCGTTGCACATACAACTTCAAACCGCGCGATGCATCACGATTGTACAAATCATAGGGCGCGCGCGCTGGAATAAAGAGCATGCTGGTGTAATCCAGATTGCCTTCCACACGGTTGTGGCTCCAGCTCAGTGGATCAGTAAAATCGTGGCTCACATGCTTGTAAAATTCTTTGTATTCTTCATCGGTCACATCGGAACGCGAACGCGTCCAAAGTGCGGTAGCGGTATTGATCACTTCATCTTCCGGCTCTGCACTTGCAGCATCATCACCCACCGGAGTTTGTTTTTTCATCACTACCGGAATGGCAATGTGATCAGAATATTTTTTGATGATGGAACGCAAACGCCAGTGATCGGCAAACTCCAACGCATCGTCTTTCAAATGCAATTCAACCGACATACCGCGATCAGCTTTTTCTACTGACTCTACAGTAAATTCTGCATCACCCGAGCATTCCCAACGCACCGCTTCACTGGCTGGTGCACCAGCACGGCGGCTGGTTACCACCACTTTATCGGCAACAATAAATGCAGAATAAAAACCTACACCAAATTGACCAATCAATTGCGCATCTTTTTTCTGATCACCGGACAGTTTTTGCATAAATTGCGCGGTGCCAGATTTAGCAATGGTGCCAAGGTTTTCGATCACTTCATCGCGCGACATACCTATACCGTTGTCGCTGATGGTGAGGGTTTTTGCATCTTTATCAAAACTGATACGAATTTTTAATTCCGTATCACCTTCATACAAATCGCCATTGGATACCGCTTCAAAACGCAATTTATCAGCAGCATCCGACGCATTGGATACCAACTCACGCAGGAAAATTTCCTTGTTCGAATACAGCGAGTGAATCATCAAATGCAGCAATTGTTTGGCTTCAGTTTGAAAGCCACGGGTTTCTTTGCGGGCATCAACGGTCATTTTCTAACTCCTGGGTACATGCACTGAGGTGTGAACAAATAACATCCGCCAGTATTAGCGGGGATGTGCACTAGATGGGGTAGCTGCAATAGAATTCAAGGGCGATGAGAGAACGCGACTTTCAGGCAATAAAAAAGCCGCTAAAAAGCGGCTTTTTAAAAGAGTTTTGGTAGGACTAAGCAGACTCGAACTGCTGACCCCCACCATGTCAAGGTGGTGC